>JAQVUX010000003.1 GCA_028699255.1 Candidatus Omnitrophota bacterium
CTTCCGCGTCCGGATACTACATCCATCAAGATCAGCGCGGATGAGCAGGTTGCTCTTTTGAATAAGCTTTTGGACGGTAAACTTCCGTTCTCTGAAAAGAATATCGCGATACTACGCGATATTATGCGGGCAGAGAAGACCGGTAAAGGAACGCTTTACGGTAAGACCGGATCCGGCGCGGGGCCGGATGGTAAATGGAATGTGGGCTGGTTTGTAGGTTTTCTTGAACATAACGGTACGACCTACGTTTTCGCGTGTAATATTACCGGAGGCGATAATCCATCGGGCAAGACTGCCCGGACGATCATAGAGAGCATCTTTAAGTCTCAAAACCTGTTGTAATAACAACTCATCCCTATGGTCGTTTTAAAAAGCGCGGTCATAGGGATTTTTTATGCTGGGAGGCGGCCGCGCCCGCCTTCGCCAAAGTGCTTTCGCCTTTGGCTTCGGCGAGGCAAGGGTCCTTGGAAAGGGGCCTCGGTGCGGGTCGGGCGAGGCGCAAGGAGCCAGTGATAGTGGTCAAAAAAATCGATGTCCATGTCCATCACTTTTGGGGTTTTGGCATAAATGGTCAAACCGGCTAAAACAAGCGTCCAGCGTCGGAAAACAGGCAGTTTTAGGGGTATCCTGCGGGCGTTCGGGAGGGTCAAAAAAGGGCGTTTTGATGGACATGGATGGAAATGATTTTACCGACCTGATCAGATATTTCTCTTGACTCTCAGGAGCATCATGGTAAAATGTCCACTAATTAGAAATGTCCACTAAATAGTGGACATTTAGGAAAAGTGGACATTTAATAATATCTTGGTTTTCAGAGGGCCAAGTAAGGATTGAGTGAAGGAGTTGCTACGATGAAAATACTTTTAGGAGATAAGGCGAACATAATCATTCGCGCCATGCTAACTCAACCCGATAGGAAATGGGTCGCCAGAGATTTCGAGAAAGAATTTGGCGTGGGACGCGCGCGCGCGGCAAAAGTATTATCAGAATTGCGCGCCAAAGGGTTTGTCGGAGGAGTCCGGTCTGGCAGGCTCGCGCACAGTATATTGCAAAATAAAGAAGAGCTTCTTGAGGAATGGCTTAAAGTCTATAAGTTTGAGCTTAACGAAGCCCATCTTTATTACTCAACCCGAGAGGATATTCTTCCCCGGCTAAAGGAGTATTTTGCTGGCAAAAAGGAGCCAAGCAAATATGCACTGACCCTTCATACCGGAGCCAATCTTATTACCAGCTACGTGAATACGCAGACGATATATTGTTACTTGCCGGTAGCGGATTTCAAACGCGCCTCGCTAGACTTGCGGCAGGTGCTTGATTTGAAGGAATTAAAAACGGGCGGTAATTTCTATTTAATAAACCCATATTATCGAAGCGCCACATTTTTCAATACCCAGGTGATCAAAGGCTACAACGTTGTTTCGAATCTTCAGCTTTATTTGGATCTCTACCATTTTCCGCAGAGAGGCCGGGATCACGCTGAGTATTTACTCAAAACATTAAAAGAGGAAGGAAAGCCAATTGCTTAAAGAATTCCCGGGAGAAAAACTCCTCATCAAGGTTATAGACGATCTCGCTGATTTTTTGCCGTACCTTGTTCTAGTCGGCGGTTGGGTGCCGTACATCTATGCCAAACACATGTGGAAAGACGTCCCCAATATGGCAGTGACTACTGGAGATATTGATTTTGGTGTCGGAGATCATGACTTTAAAGGGAAGGATACCGTTGCTTCTCGGGTGCAACGATTGGGATATGGCGAGCGCCACGCATCAATGGACAGATTGATTCCTTTTGTGCCTATTGTAAAAGATTCATCGGGAGATGCTAAAGCAGAGGTCGAATTTATTACCGACCCAAAGGTTTCCCGGAAAGTCATTAATAAAATCGTTGGCCAAGAAATCAAGATCAATGAAATCCAGCATTTCAGTTTGTTGCTTGGCTCTGTCATGCCGGTAAAAATGAACGGTAAGAGTATTCAGATTCCGACAGAATCGATGTTTGTTTTCCATAAACTACTGACGTTTGTGGATCGGGAAAATAAAGCTAAGCTCAGGAAAGACCTATACTACGTCTACTATATGATCAGATTTAGCCCGACAAAGGCACAACTTTGTGACGACGTGGTCGGCCTTATCAAAAAACTTAAAGAAGGCAAGCAGGTCAAAGAGAACCTCAAAGAGTATTTCGCCAGTGTTGATTTGAAGGGGCCTTTATTTGTTGAGCAGGAAAACGGTCCGGACGCTTATGTCGCGAATGTAAGAGAAGACGCGTTTGAAAAATTCGGAGATATTCGGCGAAGGGTTGAGGAATGAGAACCTTCGCGATCGGTGACATCCATGGCGCCTACAAGGCGATGATGCAGTGCTTTGAGCGCTCAAAGTTCGATTATAAGAAAGACCGCCTGATCGTGATGGGCGATGTTTGCGATGGGTATCCGGATGTCAGGCAGTGCATCGATGAGTTATTAAAGCTCAAGCATTGTAATCTGATCATTGGCAATCATGACATGTGGGTGCTGGACTGGGCCTTGCGAGGCGACAAGCCGGAGATATGGACTAAGCAGGGCGGTGACCGGACAATGGCGTCGTATAACGGCGGACCCATGCCGCAGACGCATATCGACTTCCTAAAAAGCGGACATCTTTGGTTGGAGGTCGGGAATAAGCTTTTTGTCCATGCCGGTTTTGTGCCGGATTTGCCATTGGAACAAAATAGCGCTCAGGTACTTGTGTGGGACAGGGATTTACTCAAAGACGCGTGGGAAGCGGCTAATTATAGACGGGAAGCCCAGATCACAAAATATGACGACATTTTTATCGGACATACGACAACAGAGCTTTATAGAACTCTCCAGCCGATTCATGTTTGCAACGTATGGGATTTGGACACTGGCGCTGGATGGTCGGGCAAGCTGACGATTATGGATGTTGATACAAAGGAATACTGGCAATCGGAGTTATCAAAGGATTTATACGGCGGGACACCGGACAATTTAGCTAGGACGAAATAATATGAACTACTGGTGGACATCGGATTATCACTTTTCGCACGCCAATATTATCAAGTATTGCGGGCGGCCGTTTGAGACGGTTGAGGAGATGAATGAGACGATCATTCGCAAGCATAATGAGCGGGTGAAGCCAGAAGATACTGTCTTCTTTCTCGGGGATTTCATATTTAAGGGTGGCAAAGAAGGCGGCGAAGAAAAATATAGGCACTTTGAAAAGAGGTTAAACGGCAAATTCATCTTCATCAAGGGCAATCACGACCGGCACAACAGCCTCAACACGATCATTTCGAAGGTCTATATTCACTACGGCTCAAAGGATATCTGTATGACGCACCGGGCCGAGGACGCGGACCCAAATGTGCCATGGAATTTCTGCGGACACGTTCATGAGAAATACAAGATCAAACGGTTGAATGAGAATTCTATAATCGTGAATCTTTGTGTTGAAGTGTGGGATTATTGTCCGGTCGCGTTTAAGCAGATCAGTTCCGTGATTGCGACATTCTTGAAGGAGGAGAAGAAGGGCGCAGTGAATTAAGATGAAGGCACTTGCTGAAACGGTTTTTATAAACGAGATTGTGTTGCAATCAAAGATTGCAGAATTGGCCGCTAAACGTTTATCGGCTATCAAGGACAATTTCGATCAGATTGAAGTCTGGAGTTCAATTCAATCAATTCTCATAGCCGCTGGAAATGTATCGAAGATTTTATGGCCACAAAAAGAATATGAGGCAAGAGGCGAAAGATTGCGGGAGTTACTTAAAGTCGACGATAACAATATGCTTTCTGATAGTAGCTTACGTAATCATTTCGAACACTATAGTGATTTAGGGACGGTTCTGAGGCTGAGATTAGACCTGTCCCTTTCTACATGACAGAAGTATAATGGGGACAGGTCTGGGATGGCGACGAGAACCGTCCCGTAATACCCTATTTGGCTCGCGGCGGGAAAATAACCGTAGCGTCGGGCGATTGGAACCCATCGTGGATTACCATGATAAAATTTGAATCGATTGATAAGTTTAACGCGTGGTGGCATTCGCCCGAGTATAAGGCGATCGCCATGCTACGCGAAAAAGCGAGCAGGACGAATGTGGTAGTTGTGGAAGGGGTATAGCGTGTCAGTTTATATGATCGTTGAAGCAAAAGAAGTTATGGATAAGAATAAGTACGGCGAGTATATCAAAAAAGTGCCGCAGACCATAGACAAATTCGACGGCGAATACTTAGCCCGTGGCGGCAAAGTGACGGTTGCTTCAGGCGACTGGGATCCGGCGAGGATCATAATGGTTCGGTTCGAATCGATGGAAAAATTTAACGCATGGTGGAATTCGCCGGAGTATCGGGTAATCGCGCCTTTACGCGAAGAATCAACCAGGACAAACGCGATAGTGGTGGAGGGAGTATAAATAAAAATGAAAGCGAGATTTAAGGCGATAAAGGAACATTTTGAAACCGAAGCGAAGAGATTCGATAAAGTGTTTTTTAAAATAGCGCCATTCTACAAAGAAGCTATCGAAGCGTTGGTGTTGACGCTTCCTTTTGAGAATAGTAAGAAACCAAAAATTATCGACTTAGGATGTGGTACCGGCAATATAACCAAAGCGGTTAAGGAAAGATATCCTGCCGCCCGTGTAGTCTGTCTCGATATGGCGCAAAATATGATTGACATGGCAAAGGCCAAACTTAAAGGGCATAAAGATGTTGAGTATTGGGTAGGCGATATATGTAAATATGATTATTCCAATAAGCCCGACGCGGTTATCTCGTCTTTGGTTTTACATCATTTGGACAAGAAAAACAAAAAGTTGTTTTACCGTAAGATATTTAACGCTTTACCCAGAGGCGGCGTATTTTATAGCGCTGATTTTGTATTGCCTTCGAGTGATTACTTGGCTAAAGCATATATTGAGAAGTGGAAGAGATTTATGCGCAAGAGTTTTTCGCCCGCGCAGATTAACGATATCCTGACAAAACATAAAGACGAAGACAGGCCGGCCGAGCTTATTTTTGAAATTGATCTTTTACGTAAAACCGGTTTTAGCGATGTGGAAGTGGTTTGGAAAAATTATAATTTTGCCGTATATGGCGGGATCAAATAATGGTTTGGGTAATGTAATTCCATAACAGAGAACGGAGAGTAAATCGTGAAAAAGTGGTACGAGTCATTATTCGAAAATTACGCCCATAAATATGACAAAGAATGTTACGTTCAGGGCACTGCGGGCGAATGTGATTTTGTCGAGCAGGAAATAGGGCAGGATAGGTCCCTAAAGATATTGGACATCGGTTGCGGTACCGGCCGCCACACGATTGAACTGGCAAAGAGGGGGTACAACGTTACCGGCGTTGACCTTTCCGGGAATCAGATAAATTGGGCAAGGGAAAAGGCCAAAGAGGCAGGCTTGACCATCGATTTCCAGGTACAGGATGCGTGCAACCTCTCTTTTGACTGTGAATTTGATCTGGCGATTATGTTGTGCGAAGGCGGATTCTCTCTTATGGAAACAGATGAGATGAATTTTGAGATACTCAAGAGCGCCACAAAAGCGCTTAAAAGTAAAGGCAAGCTCATTTTTACCACATTAAACGGGCTGTTTCCGCTGTTTCATTCGGTCAGCGAATTCTATAAATCGGCCGGGAAAGAAGGCCAATCCCAGTGCAAGGAGTGCTCCTTCGATCTCTTGACTTTCCGGGACCACAATCGCGTTGAATTTGAAGATGATTCTGGAAATAAAAAAGTATTGGAATGCAATGAACGATGTTATGTTCCCAGCGAAATTACCTGGCTACTTCGTTCGCTTGGATATAAAAAGATAGAAATTTTTGGCGCGAAACTCGGCGCATATTCACGAAATGATAAGCTTACTACTGACGATTTCGAGATGCTCGTTGTCGCAGTAAAATGAGCAATCCGGTGATAATGGGATGTGTCCCCATTTGCCCCCATATTAGGCGATGGAAGATGTTAAGTAGTATTCGAGATCAAGGGCTCGTAATGGGCGATGTTTACGACGGTTATTCTTATGGTAAAAAGTGCATTGATGATCTTTTGAATAGGTATGATTTAGGGACGGTTCTGAGGCTGAGATTAGACCTGTCCCTTTCTACATGACAGAAGTATAATGGGGACAGGTCTGGGATGGCGACGAGAACCGTCCCGTAATATCAAAAGGATAGATTGCAATTTCTTGAAAAGATTATGAAAAAAACCAATCCCAGCGTGTACATTAAAACTTTTGGCTGTCAAATGAACTTCCGGGATTCGGAGTTCGTCATAGGCCTGCTCATCGACGAAGGATTCGCTATCGCGGATTCGATCGGGACGGCGGATGTTGTGATATTCAATTCTTGCTCCGTGAGAAAGCACGCTGAGGACAGGCTCTTCAGCAACATAGGCGATCTCGGGAAGCTCAAAAAGAAAAAACCCGGCCTTGTGATCGGACTTATGGGATGCACGGCGCAGAGTTACGGCGCCGCGGCGCTGGAGAGGGCGCCGCTCATCGATTTTGTATGCGGGACGGGCAATGAGAGCGAGATCGGGCGGATAATCCGCAGTGTTGCCGCAGACCGGTGCCGCATAGTTGCCGTCGACAAAGTAAACGCGAAGAAGCCGGAGATTTTTCCGCGATACCGGGCGGCCCCATTCAAAGCTTTTGTTTCTATAGGCGAGGGGTGCGATAATTTCTGTTCGTACTGTATCGTACCCTATGTGCGCGGCCGGGAGCGTTCGCGCGAGGCGGCGGATATTATTCGGGAGGTTAATGATCTGGCAGGGCAGGGGTTCAAAGAAGTGACGCTCCTCGGGCAGAATGTCAATTCGTACGGCCCGGCGCAGGGCGGGTTTGTAAAATTGTTGGAGGGGATCGAGAGGATCGACGGCATCGAGCGCGTGCGTTTCATGACGAGCCACCCGAAGGACGCGTCGCCTGAGTTATTCAAAGCCATGAGGGACCTCGGCAAAGTCTGCGAGCACCTTCATCTACCTCTACAATCCGGCTCAAACCGTATATTGAAACTCATGAACAGGAAATACACCGCCGGACATTATGAAAAATTAATAGAGGATTACAGAAAAATATTGCCGGGCGGGGCGATAACCACCGACATAATAGCCGGTTTTCCTTCGGAGGCGGATAAGGATTTTAAAGACACGCTGAAGCTTATGAAAAAGATAGGCTTTGACAGCGCCTTTACTTTCAAATATTCTCCCCGTCCTCCTGCGAAATCGTGTAAACTAAAAGACAGCGTCAGCGAAAATGTAAAAGAAGAACGGCTGAAGGCGATAATGGATGTCCAGTGCGAGGTATCACTCGCCAGGAACTCTTTGCTCGCAGGAAAGACGGTCGAAATATTAGTCGACGGCCGCGGCAAGGACACGGATAAAATCACCGGCAGGACGCGAACCAACAAGGTAGCCGTGTTCGACGGGTCTTCGCGTCTTATAGGTAAAACGGTAAACGTGAAAATAATTTCCGCCACAGCGTTCGCGTTAAAAGGTAGGAAGGGATGAGGGGGAAGGTTATGGTAAAAGTAAAAGTTTTAATGGGTTTTGCATTCATATTCATTTCAACTGCGGCCTTTGGGCTATCTACTGCCGGCGCCGATGTCGTTTCCGTCGAGAAGCTATTTCTGGAAGGCCGGTATGAGAGGGCGGTGCGGGAGGCGGACCATGCGATAAACGAGCGCGCCCGCCAGAGGGACGAGATATATTACCTGAAAGGCATAAGCGAATTAAGGCTCGCCCGGTTCAAAGAGGCGCGGCAGAGTTTCGATGCGCTGATATCGAAGTATAAGAAGTCGGCGCGGTTTTTCGACGCGCATATCGGCATCGGGGATTCGTATTTTTTGGCCGGGGATACTGAGAACGCGGCCAGAATATACAATGAAATAAAAGCGAAGTTTCCTTCGTGCGGAAATATTCCGTTAGTCAATTCGCGGCTGGAGGATTGCCGTAAAAAAGGCGTACCCATGACAGCGTCTGCGCCGACGGCCATTGCGGTACCTGCCGTTATTACACCGTCTATCGCGGAAAAGCCGGATGCCTCCGGGGATGCCGGGCCAAAAAAAGATATTTCCGTCCAGATAGGAAGCTTTAAAAATAGAAGGAATGCTGAGCGATTGTCCGCGAAGGTATGCGCTAAAGGTTACGACGCGCGCGTCCAGCTTCCCGTAGATGCCGGCGACAATCTGTATAGGGTCAGGGTTGGCAGGCTTGAATCGAAGTCTGAGGCGGAAGGGTTGTCTGCGAAATTGGTCAGTGAAGGGTACAGGACAAAGATCTGCGATGACAGCACCTGCCAGTAAAAACGTAGTCTTCATAGTCGGCCCCACGGCTATCGGTAAGACATCGCTCGCCTCCGAGATCGCCGGGCGCGCCGGCGGCGAGGTGATATCCGCCGACTCGATGCAAATCTACAAGAGCATGCGCATATTAAGCCAGGCGCCAGGCCCTGCCGACAAGAAGCGCGCACGCCATCATTTAGTGGAGCTTTTGAGCCCCGAGGAAGAATACAGCGTAGCGTTATTCATAAAGAAGGCCTCGAGCGCCATAGCCGCAATAATAAAAAGAGGAAAAGTGCCGATAGTTGCCGGTGGAAGCGGCCTTTATGTCAGGGCGCTTATCGACGGGCTTTTTCCGTCGCCCGAAGCCGACATGAAGTTCCGGGCAAAGATGGAGGCGTTCGCCGCGAAATACGGCACCCCCAGGCTTCACGCAAAATTAGCGAATATAGATCCGCGATCGGCCGGGTCGATACATCCTAACGACAAACGCCGTGTGATACGCGCCCTCGAGATATATGAGTTGACCGGCAAGACGATGACGGAATTAAAATCTCTGACGCGTGGCTTAAAAGACCGGTATAATATAAAGATATTCGCCCTCACCCGCCCCAGGGAGGAGCTTTACGCTCAGATCGATGCCAGGGTGGACGAGATGTTCCGCGCTGGCGCGGTTGCCGAGGTGAAGAAACTGCGGAAGCGGCGATTGTCAAAGACGGCGGGTTCGATCCTGGGACTTCGCGAGATATCCGGCTATCTCGACGGGAAATATTCCTTAGACGAGGCGAAGGCGATATTAAAGATGAATACGCGCCGTTTCGCGAAGCGGCAATACACGTGGTTTCGCGCCGATAGCAGGATAAAATGGCTCGATGTCGGGAAAATGAGTACGCGGAAGATCATGCAATATATAGAGAAAACGGCGAGGTGAATATATGGAGCGGGCACTGCTTGTAACGGTCGATCTCGGCAAGCGCGAAGAATGGACGGCCGGGGAGCGTTCAAATGAACTGGCTGAACTGGCGCGCTCGGCGGGCGCCAAGGTCATAAGGGAAGAGATAGCCAAGAGGCATGAATTATCGCCCGCATATTTTATCGGCGAAGGTAAGGTGGGAGAGCTGTCCGCTATTTGTAAAGCCGAAAACATTAATATCGCGATATTTAATAACGACCTGACCGGCACTCAACAGAAGAATCTCGAAGAAACGCTCGGGGTAAAGACGATAGACAGGACACAGCTTATTCTCGACATATTCGCGCGCCGCGCGCATTCCAATGAAGGCAAGATACAGGTCGAATTGGCACAGCTTATGTATTTACTGCCCCGCCTTACAGATAAGGGCATACACCTCTCGCGGCCCGGCGGCGGTATAGGAACGCGCGGCCCGGGCGAACAGAAACTGGAAATAGACAGGCGCAGGATACGCTCGAGGATATCCCATCTCAAAAAAGAGCTCGACAGTTTAAGCCGCCGGCGCTCAATGATGAGGGATAACAGGCAGAGCGCTTTTGCGCTTACCATAGCGATAATAGGATATACGAACGCCGGCAAATCGACGCTTTTGAATGCGCTTACCGCATCCGATGTGGTGGCGCAGGACAGGCTCTTCTCCACACTAGACCCGACGACGAGGAAGCTTCTCCTGCCCAATAATCAGAAGGCGCTTTTCATAGATACTGTAGGATTTCTCGACCGCCTGCCGCATCACCTTATCGAGGCGTTCAAGGCTACCCTCGAAGAGGTGGGCGAGGCCGATCTTCTCCTGCACGTTGTCGATGTGAGCCATCCGAAGGCATACGAAGAGGCCGGCGCGGTTCATAAAGTCCTGGATGAGCTTGGCGTGAAGGATAAGCCGGTTATTACGGCGCTCAATAAATCGGATAAGATAACCGATCCTACGGTTATCGCTAAGGCCACGGCGTTTTTCGATAACTCCGTTGTTATATCGGCCCTCAAGAGGGAAGGTCTTAGCGGCCTTATTGAGAAGGTGACCCGGTATACAAACAGGATGATGATCCCCGTTAAATTGAATATACCCGTATCGGATACAAAGACTCTGAATATCATCTACGAGAACGCCAATATCATCAAAAAAGAGTATACAGGCGACTTTGTCTCCATCGAAGCCGAGATCCCGCGCCAACTCGAAAAATTCTTGACAATTAGCACTCAATAAGGTAGAGTGCTAATTGTCTGTTGTGCAGGAGACGCAGGTATGACTATGCTCAAAAATTCTAAAAACAGGAATGGCGAAGTCCTTTCGCTTATTGTAAAACGCTATGTCGAGACGGCGGAGCCTGTCGGTTCGAGGTTCGTGGCTAAACAGCTTGGCCTATCGAGCGCGACGATACGCAACGTCATGTCTGACTTAGAAGAGCTCGGTTATATAACCCATCCGCACACATCAGCCGGGAGAACTCCGACCGACAAAGGCTACCGTTACTACATAGATTCATTGATGCACCTGAAGACAGTTAACGATACCACGGCGCTTTCAGTCAGGAACGAATATACTCATACAATGAGATCCCTGGAAGAAGTACTCGAGCGCACAAGCCATCTGATATCCAACCTTACTAATTATGTCGGCATTACACTCTTTTCAGAATACCAAAAATTATACTTAGACGGGACGAGCCATATAGTCGAACAGCCCGAATTCAGGGATTTTAAAAAATTGTATCACATATTAAGGCATCTCGAAGAAAGGCGCGATCTCCTGGATCTTCTGGCCGGAGATTTCGGTACGGATACCATCACAATACATATAGGTAAGGAAAACAGGTTTAATTATTTAAGCGATTGCAGTATAGTCACCCGCGGTTATAAAGTGAAGGGCAAACCATCGGGGCGGCTGGGTGTTATCGGGCCTAAGCGGATGGTTTACGAAAAGGTTATCCCGACGGTGGAGTATCTCGCCGACGCGATGACGGAACTTTTAGAGGAGCTTGACGTATAAATGGCCAATAATAAGGAAGCAAAGAATAAAAACGGTGGGCGGGATGGCGCTTGCCCCGGCGATGAGGGGCAGAAACTGCTTGATGAGAATGTGTGTTTATCAAAGAAAGAGTACGATGAATTAAAGGCCAAGGCCGACGATCGGGATAGTTATTGCGATAAGTATATGAGGGCCCACGCGGAGTTTGAGAATGCCAGGCGGCGTATGGAAAAAGACAAAATCGACTACGCGAGATTTGCCAACGACTCGCTTATTCTGGAGTTTCTGCCGATACTCGATAATCTTGAGATGGCGGAGGGGCACATAAAAGAAGCAAAGGATTTTAAGGCGGTGCAGGCAGGCGTGGATATGATACAGGTGCAGATACAGAGATTTCTGAAAGATATAGGCGTGGAGCGGATAAAAGCGGCGGGGGAAAAGTTTGATCCGCATGTCCATGAGCCTATCGAGATAGTGGAAACCGCGGATGCGGACGACGGGAAAGTCCTCGCGGAATTGAAACCGGGTTATAGATTGAACGGCCGGCTGCTTCGGCCTGCTTCGGTAAAAATAGCTAAGAAAAAAGAGGAGGCGTAATATGGCAAAGATAATAGGCATTGATTTGGGTACTTCGAATTCTGCGGCGGCATATATGGAGGCGGGTAGGCCGGTTATCATACCGTCCGCCGAAGGCGCGGGCGTGTCGAGCGGGAAGGCATTCCCTTCGTTTGTCGCGTTTACTAAGGACGGACAGAAGCTCGTCGGAGAACCGGCGAAACGTCAGGCATCCATCAACCCGCAGGGCACGATATTCGCCGCAAAGCGCAAGATGGGCACTGATTTTAAGTACGATATTTACGGGAAAGAATACACGCCCCAGCAGATATCCGCGTTCATTTTACAAAAGATAAAGCAGGATGCGGAAAACTACCTTGGTGACACCATAAACGATGTAGTCATCACGTGCCCGGCGTATTTTAACGATAACCAGCGCCAGGCTACCAAAGACGCCGGCTCCATAGCGGGCCTGAACGTGTTGAGGATAATAAACGAGCCGACGGCCGCGTGCCTGGCATACGGACTTGACAAGGCAGGTAAAGAACAGAAGATAATGGTTTTCGATCTCGGCGGCGGCACGCTCGACGTTACCATCCTCGAGATGGGTTGGGACGACGAGCATAAGGCGGCTACCTTCGAGGTAATATCCACCTCCGGCGATACGCAACTTGGCGGCACCGATATGGACAATACTCTGATTGATTACATCATCAATCAGTTTAAAAAAGACACAGGCATAGATTTAAAGAACGACAAGATGGCCCTGCAGAGAGTGCGCGAGGCCTGCGAAAAAGCGAAAGTGGAGCTCTCGAGCACGCTCTCTACCGATTTAAACCTGCCGTTTATTACGGCCGACCAGTCGGGGCCTAAGCATCTTACGATGACATTAAACCGCGCCAAACTTGAGGATCTTATAAAGCCGATCATCGACAGGTGTAAACATCCCATCGACCACGCGCTCTCCGACGCGAAGCTGACCGCCGCGAAGGTGGATAAGATAATCTTGGTCGGCGGTCCTACGAGGATGCCGATAGTCCAGAAGTTCGTGGAAGATTACGTCGGCAAAAAACTCGAGCGCGGTGTCGATCCCATGGAGTGCGTGGCGCTCGGCGCGGCGATACAGGCGGCGATTATAAAGGGTGATACAAAGGACGTACTGCTCCTCGACGTTACTCCGCTCTCGCTGGGTATCGAGACACTCGGAAGCGTGTGCACGAGGCTTATCGAGAGGAATACCACAGTGCCTACGAAGAAGAGCCAGACATTCTCGACTGCGGCGGACAACCAGACCGCGGTTACCATCCGCGTACTGCAGGGCGAGCGCAAGATGGCCGATGACAACGTCGAGCTGGGCAGATTTGACCTGGTAGGCATACCTCCCGCGCCCCGCGGCATACCGCAGATAGAGGTAACATTCGATATTGACGCAAACGGCATAGTGCATGTCGGCGCCAAGGATCTCGGCACCGGCAAGGAGCAGTCGATAAAGATATCGGCGCCGAAGAAGCTTTCCAAAGAAGAGATTGACAAGTTCGTCAAAGAAGCCGAGAAGTTTGCCGCAGAGGACGAGAAGAGGAAAGAACAGGTCGATCTCGTCAACCAGGCCGACACGCTCGTTTACGCGACCGAAAAGGCCCTGAAAGAATACGGCGACAAGGTCAGCCAGACCGAACGCGGCAATATCGAGGCGAAGATAAATGATTTAAAACAGGCGATGAAGGATAAGAATGCGGACAGGATCAAAAAAGAGACGGAAGAGTTGACAAAGGTCTCTCATAAGCTTGCCGAGGAGATATATAAGAAGGCTCAGGAAAAGGCGCAAGGCGCGGCGGGCGCCGGCGCACAGCAGGGGCCCGGGCCTGAGTACGGTGGTCCTCAGCAGGGATCGGAGGCCGAACGTGACGGCGCGGAGCAGAAGAAGAATGACGACGTCATAGACGCGGAATATACGAAGGAAGATGACGATAAGAAGGGTAAGAAGTAAAAATTTAGCATAGCGATAGAATGTGCTGTGTCGAGTGCTTCGCTCCGGACGCGCGATTTTTAACCATGTAAAAATCGCGCTCCGTAAAATTGTCCGGACACTGCCGGCCAATTTTAAGGCCGGAGCTCACCACATCGCCACATCACATTTCTGATGGGAATCGAAAATTTTACTTACCGGCGAATACTTATCGTCGGGGAGAAAACAGGTAAAAAAGGAGATGCATGAAGATGGCTAAGAAATGTAAAAAATGCGGCGTTCCGCTCGAAGGGTTTTTATATAAAATGATCGCGTCGAAGATATTCGGTGTGAAACCTTCCGATAAAGACGCTGACATATGCAACAAATGCATCGACAAGCCCGAGAAGACAAAAGGCTGTTGTTGCTGTAAGTAGCGAAAAAATCTAACCCGGCAAAAATGCGAAATAACCTCGCAGGTTGGCCGCGTGTTAGCGTTCAGATAACCTGCGAGGTTGGGATGGTCTAATCAAATTTCGCACCCCGGGTTGAAATGGCAAGTGAATAATTAATAAAAGTAATTAAAAACTTACTTTTATATTGACAAAGTAAGTTTTATTATATATACTTGCAACAGGAGGTGTTGATATGAAAAGCGTACTATCTATAAAGATCGAAAAGTCGTTGATCCAGAAGATCAAGGAGTTTTGTCAGATGCACGGGCTGAAGCAGGGCTTTTTCGTCGAAAAGGCCATCCAGAGCCAGCTTGAGAGAGAAGAGATGATAGAGGACATAGTTGAATTGAAAGAGCTTCGTCCTCAAGAGAAAGACGCTCTGCCGTTCGAAGACTACCTTAAAAAAAGGAAGTCGTGAAATACCGCGTTAAGGTCATAGCCAAGGCAGAAAAGGACCTGGATGCCGTATCCGGCAGAGATTTCGACTTTATTAAGAGGAAGATTTTTCTTTTATCGGAAAATCCGAGGCCATTTGGATGTCGAAAACTGACCGCCGATGAAGGGTATAGGATTAGATGCGGAGATTTCAGGGTATTATACCGCATCGATGATCCTGCGAAAGAGGTTATGATCTATCGGATAAGGCATCGCAGGGAAGTGTATAGGTAATATATGAAGATAATAACCGGCACGATAACGATAGCTGAAATCAAGACGATGGCGGCGGGTTTGTTCGGCGAGATGGTAAAGGCGGTCGTAGATGTCGAGCGCGGAAAAATGGCTGTCGACGCCGAACTGCATTCCGACCTTGAGGAGCTTCTTCTTGATGGCGGATCGAAGCAAAAAAATATCTGGGGGATCAATATCTACCCGGAGCAGGCCGGAGACGATTTTATAGAATTCGATTCGATGATAAATCTGCGCCCGAGCCAGGGCAATAAGAGCCTCGGCGTTGTAGACAAGGCTCTGCGCTCAAAGATCATAAGGATAGTCACGAAAAAGGTTAAGAAATGACTTATAAACACAAAGAGCTTGCGGCGGGACGGTGGAAGAAACTGTCATTTTGTGAGCAGATGGCCAATATAGGCAGTGAGGTTGAGCGCGCGTTGAACTGGCGGGCGAAAAAAAATACTGTTTATAGCAGGAATGCTTTTGAGCGCGCCCTCGATCTGGTAGATTTGACGTTAGAAAATATTTCGAGCTTTACGCGGTTAAAAGAGCTTGCGCGTATGCGTGAAGCGATGGTAGATTATTTTACCGGGTCGAACCAGTTCGGCTCCACGGACGCCTCGTGGCGGAAATATTTTTCGCATTTCACTTATGCCGTCAGGAAAAATTCATAAAAGACCACGGTTGGCGCGGGAGTAAAAGTCCTATCGCCAGCTAAGGGTTGGTAGCACTAAACAAGAGAAGATATAGATGAAAGCATACACGCACTACCTCTGGCTCAACACGAAAAACCGCTACGAGATAGTGAACATAACCGGCGAGGTTGAAGACGCGGTCGCCAAAAGCGGCGTAAAAGAGGGCCTGTGTCTGGTCAACGCTATGCACATTACGGCGAGCGTATTTATAAACGATAACGAACGCGGCCTTCACCAGGATTTTATGGCCTGGGTCGAGAAATTGGCGCCCTATGGGAAAGACAAGTATAAACATAATCTTACCGGCGAGGATAACGGCGACGCGCACTTGAAGCGTACGATCCTGGGCCGCGAAGTAGTCTGCGCGATTACAGACGGCAAGCTCGATTTCGGGCCGTGGGAGCAGATTTTTTACGGAGAATTCGACGGACAGCGCAAGAAACGCGTCCTCATAAAAATAATAGGCGAGTAAGTAAAAAGAAAAGAGTTAAGGGATGGCGAAGCGTGACTATTATGAAATACTTGGAATAGCGAAAACGGCGACAGCCGACGAAATAAAAAAGGCGTATCGCAACCTCGCGTTAAAATACCATCCCGACCGCGTATTGCCGGATAAGAAGAAAGAGGCCGAGGAAAAATTCAAAGAAGTGTCCGAGGCGTACGAAGTGCTCATGGATCCGCAGAAGAAGGCGACCTACGACCAGTATGGCCACGCCGGCGTAGATTCCAGTTTCAGGCCTGGTGGTTTCGATATGAGGCAGGACTTCCATCACTACGAAGATTTAAAAGACATCTTCGGCGGATTCGACATAAACGAACTTTTACGCGGGTTCGGGTTCGGCTCGGATATGTTCACCGACTCCTTCGAGGAGGACACGGGCCGCCGATACGGGGGCCGCAGGGGTTCCGACCTCGAGTACCGGATCGCGATAACTTTTGATGAGGCGGCGTTCGGCGCGGAGAAGACGATCGCGATACCTCGGCATGAAACGTGCGAGGTCTGCGGCGGCACTGGCGCCAAGCCCGGTTCAAGGGTGGAGCGCTGTAGCGAGTGCGGCGGGCGCGGCAAAGTCAGCTCGTCGAGCGGGTACTTCAACGTTATCAGGGCGTGCCCGGCATGCGGCGGCGAAGGCAGTGTCATAAAAACGCCATGCCCGGCATGCGGCGGCAAAGGCCGGATCAGGACGAAGAGGAATATCAAGGTGAAGATACCGGCGGGCGTGGATACCGGTTCGCGCCTCAGGGTCCATGGTGAGGGCGAGGCGGGAGAAAAGGGCGCCAAGCCCGGCGACCTGTACCTTTTGCTGGAGGTACAGCCCCATGAAATATTCGAGCGTCATGGCGCCGATATATATTGTGAAGCGCCGATAAGTTTTGTTACGGCTGTACTGGGCGGAGAAACGGAAGTACCGACGCTGGAAGGCAAGATAATGATGAAGATACCTGCGGGAACCCAGAGCGGCAGAGTATTCCGCTTGAGGGGTAAAGGTATAGCGCACCTGCACGATTACGGCAGGGGCGACCAGCTCGTGAAGGTGCAGATAGATGTGCCGAATGACCTGTCTTCCGAGCAGAAGAGGACATTGAAAGATTTCGCGAAAGCGTCCGAGAAGAACGCCGGGCCGCTTACGAGATCGTTTGTGGAAAAGATGAAGAGGATGTTCAGATAAGCGAGGAAACGATGCCGACTTACGAATATGAATGCGGGAAATGCGGGAAGTTCGAGAAGTTCCAAAGTATGAAGGATGAGCCTTTGAAGAAATGTCCGAAATGCAAAGGCAATGTTACGCGCCTTCTGGGGACAGGCAGTGGTATAATATTCAAAGGAAGCGGGTTCTACCAGACCGACTATAAAAATAAGGCTTCCGGGTCCTGCCACAAACCGAAATCGGACGGCTGTAAGGGTTGCCCCTCGAGCCATTAAAATTACCGGTAAAAGTTAAAGGAAAAAGAATGCCTACAGTAAAACCATTTAAAGCGGTGCGGTACAATAAGGCGAGAGTTTCCAGTATCTCCGCTGTTATGGCGCCGCCCTACGATGTCATATCCGAAAAACTGCAGGACGAACTCTACCGCGGTGATCCGCACAATGTCGTACGGCTCATACTGAATAAGATAGCCCCGGCGGACACCAAAGACGACAACCGGTATACGCGCTCGAAGCAAATCTTCGACGCATGGATGGACGAAGGAGTTCTTGCCAGGGACGATGCGGAATCTTTTTACATATATACGCAAAGTTATAAGCGCGGCTCGAAAAAGGTAGAGCAGGTCGGTTTTATAGGGCTTATGGAACTTGAACTTGAGGGGAAAAAGAAGATACTGCCGCATGAAAATACGCTCGCCGCGCCGAAGGAAGACCGGTTGAAGCTTACGCGCAGTGTCAGGGCCAATCTTGAGCCGATATTTATTCTGCATGACGATAATAAAGTAACGAAGCTTCTTAAAAGTTTTTGTACCGTAGCGAAGCCTGTCATAAACGTAGAGCGTGAAGGCGTACGTCATATGGTGTGGCAATTATCCGACCAGAAAATCATCAAGGCGATATCTAAACGCATGAAAGCCAAAGGCGCGTTTATAGCCGATGGCCACCATCGTTACGAGGTGTCGAAGATGTTCGCGAAAGAGTCAGAGGCAAATCCGAAATATATCATGGTGTATTTCGTCGAGGCGGATGAAGATATGCTCACAGTTCTGCCCGCTCACCGTCTCATAAAGGATCTGGGCAATATCGAAAAAGACGGAATAACGCTTAAACTGAAAGAGTTCTTCACGATTGAAAAAGTGTGGGGTCTTGAAGATATGATGACTCGCCTGGCCAAACTCGCCGGGGCGCACGCGTTCGGGATGTATCTCGGTAAGGACGCTTTCTGCATATTAAAATTAAAAGACATAGCGGTATCCGATAAGGCTATAAAAGATAAGCCTAAGGATTGGAAGAGGCTGGATGTCTCGATACTTCACCTGTTTATATTCCAACACCTCCTCGGCGTAAAAGATACCGACGATAATATAGGATTCCTGAAGGATCCGTCAGAAACAAAAAAGGCCGTAGATGATGGCGAATTTAAAGCGGCATTCTTCTTAAATCCTACCGAAGTGGCTCAGGTTAAGAAGATAGCGAAAATAGGCGAACGCATGCCTCGGAAAGCGACGTACTTCTATCCAAAACAGCTATCCGGGCTGGTGTTCAATAAATTTTAGCGATCAAAAATTATGTGCGGAATCTGCGGCTACATCCATTTAGATAAAACGAAACGTCCGTCCGAATCTATCCTTAAGGCGATGACGGATACTCTCGCCATGCGCGGGCCCGACGACGAAGGCCTTTATATAAAAGATAACGTCGCGCTTGGCCACAGGCGCCTTTCCATAATAGACCTCCAGACGGGCCACCAGCCGATATTCAACGAAGATAACTCCATCGCGATCGTCTATAACGGGGAAGCTTATAATTTCACCGAGATCAAAAACGTTCTTTTAAAAAAAGGACATAGGTTCAGGACGCATTCCGATACCGAGGTCGTCGTCCACGCGTACGAAGAATACGGCGAGGACTGTCTTAAACTTTTAAACGGCATGTTCGCCTTCGCGATATGGGACTCTAAAAAAGAGTCCCTTTTTATTGCCCGGGACAGGTTCGGGAAGAAGCCGCTTTATTACGGCGAGTTCGACAATCAGTTCATATTCGGCTCGGAATTAAAAGCGATACTCAAGCATCCTTCGATTAAAAGGGAGATAGACTTAAGCGCCCTCAGCAAATATCTCGCGTATGAATATGTGCCGTCCCCGTATTCCATATTCAAAAATATCCGTAAGCTGGAAGCGGGCTCCAAACTCGTCCTTAAAGACGGCAACATTAAGGTGGGGCGTTATTGGGACATGGAGTTTCCGCGGCAGGGCCGTTTCGATCTGAAGGCTTCCGAAGAGCGCTTGGTGGAATTACTGCGGGAGTCGGTAAAGAAGCGGCTGGTAAGCGATGTCCCGCTCGGTGTTTTCTTAAGCGGCGGGATAGATTCATCGAGTGTTGTCGCTATGATGGCGCAGGTTATGGAGCCGAAGGAGATAAAGACATTCTCGATAGGGTTTAAAGAAAAATCTTTCGATGAGTCGTCCGACGCCAGGCTCGTCGCAAAATATTTCGGCACCGACCATCATGAACAGATACTGAACCCGGGCACGATGCTGGAAGTATTTCCGGATATCCTCGACCTTTTGGACGAGCCGTTCGCCGACTCATCCATAATCCCGACGTATCTGGTCTCGAAGTTTACCCGCGATCACGTGAAGGTAGCCCTCGGCGGAGACGGCGGCGATGAGTTATTTCTCGGTTATCCGTCGTTTCTGGCACATGAGCTGAACGGCTATCTGAAGAAGATACCCGCGCCGCTACGCAATATACCGCTTAAATTATTGGCAGGCGCTACAGCCGCATCTACCGACTACATGAGCCTGAATTTCAAGATAAAGCGTTTTATCAGGGGGATGGATTTTCCGGATGATGTGCGCCATCAGGCGTGGATAGGTTCGTTTACGCCGCCGGAGCAGAATAAGCTATTTTTGGCCCGTAAAGAATTGAATAAATCCGGCGATGATATATATGAAACGACAAAGCGCCTTTTTCATGATGCGAGGAAACTTTCGCCGCTTGACAGGGCTATTTACATATATGTTAAAACATATATGTCGGATGACATACTCGCCAAGGTCGACAGGGCCAGTATGGCTAATTCGCTCGAGGTGCGGGCGCCATTTCTTGACCCGGATTTCGCAGGATTTGCCGCCGGGATACCGCCCGCGTTCAAGCTACGAGGGCTTACCACCAAATGGATACTTAAGAGTGCCATGAAGAAATATCTGCCGGCATCGATCCTGACCAAGCGCAAGCAGGGCTTTGCCGTTCCGGTCGCGAAATGGATGAAGGAAGATTTGAAACCGATGCTTCTTAAGGCTTTCGCCAAAGAGAAGATCGCCCGCGAGGGCATCTTCGACTATTCTTATATCGAAAATATGCTTAACGAATTCGTGAATAATAAAGAAGATACCAGGAAAGAAATTTGGACACTATTTATGTTCGAAATGTGGTATGATAGATGGATGTAAGATTTTCCATTCCGCCATCCGGCAGAACGGAAAATCTTAATTAATATGCCCGGGAGAGACATGAAAGAAAAAATATTAAACGATATTAAAGAAGCGCTGATGCGCGGCGACAGGAATGGCGTAACGAAGCTTACCAAAGACGCTCTCGACGCCGGCATTGCTATACCCGATATTCTCGATAAAGGCCTCATTGCCGGCATGGAGACTATAGGGAAGAAGTTCAAAAATAACGAGATATTCATTCCGGAAGTTTTGATATCGGCCAAGGCGATGCATGCCGGTATGGCTCTTATCGAGCCGCATTTCCTTAAATGCGGCATAAAGCCGGTCGGCAAGGTCGTTATAGGGACGGTAAAAGGCGACCTCCACGATATAGGCAAGAATATTGTCAGTATGATGTTTAAAGGCGCGTGCTTCGATGTTACGGATTGCGGTATAGATGTGCCGACGGAGAAGTTTATAGAGGCGATCAGAAATAGCGGCGCGGATATACTGGCCATGTCGTCGCTTCTTACGACGTCGATGGGTTCGATGAAAGATACCATCAGGGGCCTGAAAGAAGCCGGCCTCCGCGATAAAATAAAGATAATGGTCGGCGGAGCGCCGGTAACTCAGGAGTTCGCCATGTCGATAGAAGCGGATGGTTACGCTAAGGACGCCGCGCTCGCCGTAGACAAGGCGAAGGAATTGTTAAAAAGGTAGGGACAGATATGCCGTTTTTTCCTAGAAAACCGAAATATACGATAGTCAGAGTTGCGAAGAAGAGGGACATCCCGAGCGATCTCTGGACCAGATGCGAGGATTGCAACGAGCTCATTTATAACAAGAAGCTCGACGAGAATATGCGTGTATGCCCGAAGTGCAATTACCACTTCGGCTTAGGAGCCAGAGAAAGGGTAGCCCTCCTGACGGATGAGGGCAGTTTTAAAGAGATGGACGCCGACATGGAGTCGCTCGACCCGCTCGTCTTCGCCGGGCCAAAGACATATAAAGAAAAGGTAAAGAAAGACCAGGAACTTACCAAACTTAAAGACGCCGTCATTACCGGCGAAGGCACTATGAACGGTGTTCCCATAGTCCTGGGTGTTACCGATTCGCGATTTATTATGGGTTCGATGGGCTCGGTAGTCGGCGAAAAACTGACAAGGGCGATCGAGCGCGCTACCGCCAAGCGCATTCCTCTTATCATAGTGTCCGCCTCCGGAGGCGGCGCCAGAATGTATGAGGGGATGTATTCGCTTATGCAGATGGCCAAGACATCGGCGGCTTTATGCAAGCACGACAGGGCCGGATGTGTATTCATATCGATTCTTACAAATCCCACCATGGCGGGTATTATGGCGAGCTTTGCGTCGCTGGGCGATATAATAATGGCGGAGCCGAAGGCCCTTATCGGGTTTACCGGCCCACGCGTCATAGAGCAGACGATAAGACAGAAGCTTCCGGCCGGTTTCCAAAGGGCGGAGTTTTTGCTCAGCCATGGTCTCATCGACATGATAGTGCCCCGTAAGAACATGAAGGAGACGCTGTCGAAGCTCCTCACGTATTTTTAATTTGCATACGAGCGTTATTATGTTAGGATATTAACTATATGGCGCAGGTAAGTTTAAATAATGTCTCGAAGTTCTTCCCCGGCAATGTCCAGGCTATAAAGGACATTAATCTGGGAATTGAAAATAAAGAATTCGTAGTCCTCGTAGGTCCTTCCGGTTGCGGCAAATCCACCACTTTAAGAATAATAGCAGGTCTCGAAGAAGCGTCTTCGGGCGACGTCTATATAGGCGACCAGCGCGTTAATGATGTGCCGCCTAAGGACAGGAATATCGCCATGGTGTTCCAGAATTACGCGCTTTATCCTCACATGTCCGTATATGAAAATATGGCCTTCGGACTTCGTCTGCGGAAATATCCGCGTACCGAAATAGATTCCAGGGTCAGGGAGGCGGCCACTATCCTCGGCATAGAGAAGTTGCTCCACAGGAAGCCCAGGGAACTATCGGGCGGACAGCGGCAAAGGGTAGCGGTCGGCCGTGCCATAGTCAGGAAGCCGCTCGTATTCTTATTCGACGAACCTCTCTCGAACCTCGACGCGAAGATGCGTGTCCAGATGAGGACCGAGATAAAGAAACTGCATCTGCGGCTCCAGACGACGATGGTGTACGTGACCCACGACCAGACGGAAGCTTTGACGATGGGCGACAGAATAGTCATCATGAAGGACGGCATTATTCAGCAGATAGCTGATCCCATCCGGCTTTACGATAAGCCGATAAATAAATTCGTCGCCGGTTTTATCGGCAGTCCCCCGATGAATTTTATCAAAGGCACTATAATAAAAAAAGACGGGAAGTGCTATTTTAACGAAGGCAAGTTCAGGGTCCGCATCGTCGATTCTATGATGAAATCCATAGAACCATATATCGATAAAGAGATAATATTCGGCATAAGGCCCGAGGATATATACGATAAGTTGTTTGTGTCGGAAGCTCCTCCGGACAATACGATAAAAGCAACCTGCGAGGTTATAGAGCCCATGGGCTCCGAAGCATACTTGTATTTGAACACAGGCAGAAGCTCCTTTATAGCAAAAGTCGGTGGACATAACAAGCCGACGTTGAACCAGGATATGGATCTCGTGTTCGATATGTCGAAAGTTCACTTTTTCGATAGAGATACGGAGAACACGATAATCTAAACCGGATCCGGATGACACCTTCCATAAAAAGAACGGCCCTCGGCGTTATTTCCATAGCATCATTTATTCTTTCGACATTTCTGTTATTCAGTTTGCCCGCCAATCATAGCATACTGTCGCTATTCTATTTTAACCTTGCGGAGAATCTGATATTCACCTACAACATCGCGATCATATTCGCGTGGATCGCGTTTGGCACGATCTTTGGCATTGTTATAACGGTGCTCTCGGCCATCCTCGTATTGCTCCTGAATATGAGGATAGGGCTCGTCGGGCATACGATATTTACTCTGCCATTTTTTATTACCGCTTTCTTCGGTTTTCTTTGCCGCCGCCGCAGGAACCATCTTTACGATTCGTACAGGCTGAAGATGGAGAAGCTACGCGAGGATACAAATATCATTACCACCGGTATGGAGGATAGGCGTAAGGGGATATTTTCCGTGGAGGAAAAGCTCCAGCGATATTCTGCTCTCAAGGAGGTTATCGATTCGTTCAGTACCCAGCTCATGTTTGACGACATAAAGAAACTTATAATGGAGAAGACAGCAAAAACTTTAAGCAAGCCCGGCAGGATACTACTCTTCCTTGTTGATACCGAGAAGCAGGAGCTTATATTGTCGGCATCACGCGCTACGGCGCGCGCCGCGGCGAAAAAGGGCGATCTTTTCGACCGGTGGGTATTCAAGCACAGGCGTCCGTTGATAGTGGAAGATATTGCTACGGACTTCAGATTCTCTACGGACAACCACGGCGATCTCAAGAAAGTGTTCAGGTCGCTTATCGCCGCGCCTCTAATAAGCGGTGACAAAGTGATCGGCATACTGAGAATGGACAACACCCGTGAATTCGCTTATTCGCAGGACGATCTCCGGCTTTTAGGTATAATAGCCGACCTGGGCGCGGTTTCAATAGAAAACGCAATGCTTTATGCCAGGACGCAGGAATTGGCGATAAAGGATTCCCTGACAGGCCTGGCTGTCAGAAGATATTTCATGGAACGATTGCACGAAGAAGTGAAGCGTACGTCGATAAAAAAATCCCACATGTCGCTTCTTATGCTCGACATCGATCGTTTTAAGGAATACAACGATAAATTTGGGCATGCGGCGGGCGATATCGTATTGAAACACATGGCCAGGACGCTCGGCGCTTTGGTAAAAGAAGGGGACATCGTCGCCAGATATGGCGGGGAGGAGATCGTCGTCATGTTGTGCGGCAGGAACAAGGCGGAGGCCGCCCGCGAAGCGGAGGCGATGCGCGTGGCGATCAAGGAGAGTCCGATCACGTTGCGGCGGCATACCGCCAATGTCACCGTGTCGATAGGCCTCGCGGGTTATCCGGAGGATGCGTTACCCGCGGAGGGGCTGATAAGAATAGCGGACGAGCGGCTTTATAAGGCGAAGGCCCAGGGGAGGGATAGAGTTTGTTCAGCCTGAAATTCCTGAATATAATGCTTTTAATGGCGGCGCCGCTGGCGTATTTTTTCCTTTCATACCGCATCATCGTTATAATATCCGCGATCGTTGTTTCCGTGCTTATGTTCGCGTGCCGGCTTGATCCTTTAAATTCATTTCTGGCCGCCGCTGTTTTCGGTCTTATACAGGCGAGCGCGATAGTCTATAAAAAAATAATCGAAGAAGAACGCGGCGAGCTTTCTTTAAAACTGGAGAAGGAGAATGGCAGGAAGCTTGGTCTTCAGGAAAAACTGAAGGCGCTTGAAGATGAAGAGCGCGCGATGAAAGAAGACGAGCTCATGATAGTAAATCTCTTCGAGATAACGAAAAAGATGTCGGAGAGCCTAAAATTCATAGATATTTTTAACGTCTTTAGCACTTTTCTTAAAAGCAACTTCTCATTCAGGAAGTGCGATCTTCTTGTGCTGAACTGGGATTCGTCCGGGCTTCCGCGGCTGGACAGGAGCTACAGCGTATGGCAGGAAGACAGTCAGACTGCGTCGAAACAGATAGCCAACTACGGCAAGCTCATACAAAATTTTCTCCATAATCCGCAGAAGATACATGCCTCCATGGATTCCGATAAGGATATGTTTGAAAAGATGGGCGTAGAAGACCCCGGCGTAGCTACGTTCACAGCGATCCCGCTATTTAACGAGCAGAAATTAGCCGCCATGCTCACGGTGGAAAATCTGCCTACCGAAGAACTGGAAAAATTCCTTATACTTTCGATGCAGTTTACCCTCGAAATAAAGAAGGTGCTTCTCTATGAGACCGTCGAGAAATTGGCCATAACGGATTCCCTGACCGGCCTTTATCTAAGAAGGTATTTTCATGAAAGGATTGCCGAGGAACTACAAAGATCGAATAGGTATAAATTCGAGTTCGCTTTTCTTATGATAGATATAGATGATTTCAAACGTACAAACGATACATGCGGGCACTTGGTGGGAGACGTTATATTAAAAGATCTGGGGCATCTGATAAAAGAAAGCGTTCGCGAGATAGATCTTGTTTCGAGATATGGCGGGGAAGAGTTCGCCGTGGTTTTGCCCGAGACGAGTCCGCAGGGCGCTATGCTCGTCGCGGACAGGATTAGAAAGAGAATAGAGGAACATCTATTCAAAGCCTACGATGAGGCGCTCAAAATCACCATCTCGACAGGCGTTTCAGCTTATCCGCAAGATTCGGATGAAGTGAATGCCCTGATAGAGAAGGCCGACATTGCTATGTATGACGCGAAAAAATCAGGCAAAAATGTTGTGTGCAGGTACAAAAGATAGTATAATATCCCAATGAAATTATTCATAGATACCGCGAATATAAATGAGATACGTGAAGCCAACGCTATAGGCATCATAGACGGCGTCACCACCAATCCTTCCCTGATAGCGAAAGAAGGCAGGGACTTCATCGCGGTAGTAAAAGAGATCTGTTCGATAGTAGACGGCCCCATAAGCGCCGAGGTCATAAGTTTAAAATCAGATGAAATGGTCAGGGAAGCGGCTGTTCTCGCGAAGATACACAAGAATATCGTAATAAAGATACCTCTTATTGCGGAAGGTTTAAAAGCCGCGAAGATATTATCGAAAGAGGGGATAAAGACCAATCTGACTTTGTGTTTTTCTCCAACCCAGGCCTTACTGGCCGCCAAGGCGGGAGCTACTTACGTCAGCCCGTTTATAGGCCGGCTCGACGATATAAGCCTGACCGGTATGGATCTGATCAGGGACATAAAGACGATATTCACCAACTATTCTTTCAAGACCCAGATAATTGTGGCAAGCGTAAGAAATCCGCTCCACGTCCTCGATGCGGCTAGGATAGGGGCGGATATAGCGACGGTGCCGTATGGCACGTTGATGGCACTGCTGAAACATCCGCTGACCGATATAGGAATAAGCAAATTCCTAAAGGACTGGCAGAGTGTTGCGAAAAAATAACCTCATTTCGTTCGCGCTCATATTAGTATTGTTATGCGCGTCTTCCGCGGTTTACGCCGCGTCTCCCAATGAGATTGTCCCCCAGGCTCCCAAAGAGCCGATAATAGTTAATGGCGATAACGTCGAATATTTCCACGAAAAGAAGATGGTTACCGGTGCCGGCAATATATCCATAAAATATAAAGACATAGAGCTTACCTGCGACAAGATAACGGTTTATTTAGATACGAGGGAAGCGTTGGCGGAGGGCAATGTCCGCGTTACTCAGAAAGACGCGTATTTTACCGGCGAGCGGATGAATTATAATTTTGATACAAAAAAGGGCACGGTACTGAACGGTTATCTGAGCGCGCGGCCATTTTACGGCAAAGCTGAAAAAGTGGAGAAAGTCGAGCGTAAAGACGAATATATCATGGAGCGCGGATACGCCACGACCTGCGATCTGGACGAACCGCACTACAGGTTGCAGGCCCGTCGCGTGGAAATATATCTTAATGACAAGGTAGTGGCTAAACACATCGTTGTATTTGTAGGTAACGTTCCCGTGCTTTATTGGCCTTACTATGTCCAACCGTTAAAGCAGAAGAAGTCGTATGTAAATGTGATGGCCGGAAAAAAGAAGGAATGGGGTTATTACGCCCTGACATCTTACCGGTATAATGTCAACGATGCGCTTAAAGGCGACGCCATGCTGGACTACAGGACCAAGGATGGTCTTGGCCTGGCCGGTGGTATAAATAATTATCACGATTTTGGAAAGATGGGTAAGGGCGCCTTTAAAGTTTATTACACTAAAGAAGACGGTAAGGGGGATGATAATGATCACCCCAACGAGATCATACACAGGTACCGTTATCAACTGCGTCACATCTGGGACATGGGAGAAGGCACAGACACGACGGCAATAATGGAATTTAATAAGTTAAGCGATCGCGATATTATTAAAGATTACTTTTATAATGAATATGCCGAACTCGGCGACGACCCCGATAACTATGTTACGTTTCTAACCAAGAAACCAGAGTATACGACGGAATTTCTCATCAGGAAACGTGTTAATAAGTTCCAGTCTGTGGTCGAGCGCCTTCCGGAATATAAGTTAAATATAAACAATATCGCTCTTATAAAAGATGTGCCGTTATATTATACCGGCGTGACAAGCGGCGTATATTTAAAACAGCGTCTTCCCGCCGATGGGACTAATCAGAAGGGTATAGATGTAGTGCGTTTTGATACCAATAATCAGCTTTCATATGTATTCAGATTTTTCAGGACGTTCACCGTGACGCCTTATATCGGCAGTGAAGAAACGTATTATTCCAAAACTAACGGCGGCGAGTCCAATAAGATAAGGACGGTTCTTAATGCAGGTGTTAATAATACCATAAAATTTTACAGGACATTCGATTTCTCGACAAATTTCTTAGGCTTGGACATAAATAAACTGCGGCATGTGGTTACGCCTACCGCGAACTATATTTATACCCATCAGCCCGCCATAGGGCCTAATAAACTTTATCAGCTCGACGAGATAGACGCCGTAGATAAGCAGAATTATATAAGCCTGGGCTTAGAGAACCGTTTGCAGACAAAGAGAAAAAATAAGTCCGTGGATCTGGCAACTTTGATGATCAACTCCGACTATCATTTCAGAATGAAGAAAGATGTCGGAACTATATTTGAGGAGAAATTCCGTAATGTAGATCTGCAACTGGAACTAATACCATATGACTGGCTGTATTCCGTATCGCGCTTGTCTTATAGCACAAAGAACGCCGCTGTACGTACGGCGAGTATCGATATAACGGGCGGTATAAGCGATAAGTGGTCTGTGAGCGCCAGATATGATTATGAAAAGGAGATCGAAGGGATAAATAATTTACTGACGGCGGATACGATGTATAAGTTTAACGACAAATGGCGGATCAGGGCCTATCAGACATACAGTTTATTCAAGGGGTCTCTTACCGACCAGGAATATACGATATACAGGGACCTGCATTGTTTCATTGCCGAGTTGACTCTCGATTTTAGCAGTACAAGCGACCGCGATAATATCGGCCTATGGTTTGCCATCCGGCTGAAGGCGTTCCCGGAAACGCCTATAGGGTTGAAACAGACATATTCCCGTCCGAGATTCGGTTCAGCTTCTGTGGCAAGCCGTAGCTCGTTATCTAACTAAATATATAATAATACCAAAGGCCGGCATGAAAAACACGCATATTATATGGTATGTATTCGAAGCCATGAGGCCGCGGCAATGGCTGAAGAACATCGCCGTTTTTATAGCGCTCGTATTTTCCAGATCTCTTTTTGACGCCTCAGCCGTCATTGATTCAACGCTTACTTTTATAGCTTTTTGTCTGATATCCGGTTTTTCATACATGATAAATGATATATATGATAAGGATTCAGATAATATCCATCCCGAAAAACTTAAAAGGCCGATAGCCTCCGGAGCGCTTAAAGAAAGTACGGCCATGAAGATCGCCGGAATAGCCGGTCCGGTAATAATAGCAATATGTGTATTATGGTCATGGAAGGTGGCGGCCGTTCTTTTTATTTATTTTATTCTCCAGCTGGCATATTCCCGGTTCTTGAAACATGTAGTGTTGTTTGATATACTTGCTATAGCATTTAGTTTTGTGCTCAGGGTGTTCGCAGGTGCCGTCGCGATAAACCTGGCGCCGTCTTCCTGGCTATTATTCTGCACTATATTATTGTCGCTGTTCTTGAGCTTATGCAAAAGACGGCACGAGGCCTTGCTCATGAAAGAGACGGCCCATATTCATCGCAGGACATTGAGCGAATATAGTCCGCTCCTCTTAGACCAGCTTATATCATTTACGACCTCGACATTTCTCATATGCTACATACTCTATACGGTTTATTCGGAAACGGCGACCCGTTTCGGGGCCGAAGGTTTGAAATATTCCACCGTATTTATACTGTATGGGATATTCAGGTATCTTTATCTGACCTACTCTAAGAATCTGGGCGGTAACCCGGAAGATATACTGGTAAAAGACAAGCCATTCCTTGTAAATATCGTACTCTACACTATCTTCGTCGTTTGCGTTATATACTTTAAGGGGTAACGATTGGCCTATTATATCAAACCTTTTATACTATACTGGACGCTGGCGTTAATATATTTTCTGCTCATCAGGTCTTATTCAAAAGAGGCGATGCGGAAAACGCTGAGCCGTTTTATCCCGCAGGCAATCATTTGCCAGCTGGTGTACTGGTTGCTGATATTCAGGATATCAATAGATAAACTCAATCCGTTTGTGTTGGGCGGAAGGGGTATATACGAAGTTTACGCGAAAGTATATTTTTTTATCATGATGGGTATCTTTACCGCTTATGTTGCAAAGAAGATAAGAAATATTTTTAAGGGCCGGGAAGAGGCTATGATCTATTCTCCCGCGCTTTTTTTATTTTTTTATGCGGCATATTCTCTGTTTGCCAACGCCCAATATACCCACGCCGCCGCTTTTATATTCCTATTTATTTTAGTGGTTATGATAAAGCCGGGCCTTGGAATCTCCGGTACCGCGTCGGGCTTTAAAGAGGTGTTTTATAAAAAAGAATATATATATGTCATTATTATATTTGCCGCGGCATTTACCATGAAATTTCTTTTCTATGAAAGGCTACTGCACATGGCCGGCGACAGGTTTCTTATGGCGAGTGACGACGGGCTTACGTACGCGCCGTATGCGCTCGACTGGGCGCACGGCAGGATTCCGGAGAACGGCACCTACTGGGGCGGATTCGGATACTGGGTATTTTTAGGCAGTATATACAGAATATTCGGAGACTGCAATCATCTGGCCATGGCGCTCATACAGTCTTTAATGGGCGCGTCCGTTCCTGTAGCGGTATTTTATATTGCGAAAACCGTATTTTCCCGACCTGCCGCTTTCATCGCCTCGGCCCTGACGGCGCTCGACCTGAACCTCACATTTCTTTCCACGGTAATAGGTATGGAGGCGCTGTATATCCCCATGTTCTATCTGAGCTTGTCGGCCCTGACGGTATTTTTCTGCCGGCAGGGAACAAAGAAATCTCTCTATGCGGCGGGCATTGGCATCCTTTTCGGTTTCGCGAACGTCGTAAGGGGGGAGCTCGTTTTTTTTGCGGTGATCACGGCCGTCTTTATCCCGGTATTTTTCGCAAAACAAAACGGCCTGCGCCGTGCGGCGGTAATAGGAACTATTTTTTTGGCAGGATTTTTTATGCCGCTTACATTGCATGCCGTGAGAAACCACGCGAATTACGGCAAGTTTACGTTTTCTTCCGGCCAGGCCAAGGCGTGTTTTAAAAAGGCCGCCCATGGCATAACGGAAAATGAAAAGTTGCACAACATGGGATTCAACCCCTTCGAGAGCCCGGAACGTTCGGTCGAGACGTTTAAATCCAGGCCGGGCGATGTCGCGGGGCTGTTATTTAATGGTTTCTGTAAACGCGCCGCGCTATTTCTTTTTATCCCGAACTTCGGCACTTTTGACCCTTTGATACTGATAAATCCCGGTAGCGGATATAAATATCATTACTCCCTCTATCTTTTATTTTATGGGTATATTCTCGTCGCGCTCGGCGCTGTCTTTGCCTTTATGGATAGAAAGGCCATATTTATCAAGACGCTTTTGGTCTCGTTCATATTTTCTCTGGTATTGATATACGGCGCGATATATGTCACTAATGCCAGACATAGAGGGGTGGCGATACCGATATTTTATTCCTTTCTCGGTTACGGCGCGGCCGTTTTATACGGGCGCATAAAACACTATGAAAAAAGTATTACTCGTAAAGCCTAAGGACGAATACTCATACGCGGTGATACCGAGCCTCGGGCTCGGGTATCTTGCCGCTTCTTTAAGGAAAAAAGGTTTTGAGCCGCACATAATGGATTTGAATAAGCCCGGCTTGAGCGTTGCGGCTTTCGAAAAATATATGGCGGAGCATTCTTTTCCGGTTGTGGGCTTGCAGGTATATACCAGCAGTATCCGTAGCGCTAACGACGTCGCGGCTATCTCGCGCAGGGTCAATAAAGACACGGTTATAATAGCCGGCGGTCTGCATCCTTCCGGCGACCCGGAGCACGCCCTGCGGAGCATTCCCGATGTCGATTGTCTCGTCGTAGGTGAAGGCGAGAATGCGATCGCGGCTATCGCGATGTTGTCGAGAAAGGATATGCCGTTTGCCCTCGAAGGAATCAAGAATACCGCGTTCAGGAGGCCCGACGGTAAAATCATGGTTGGCCCCCTCGAGACGATAGAGGATTTGGAGGATGTGCCGATGCCGGCGTGGGACCTTATCGACCCGAGGACATACGGGATATCGCCGCATGGCACATTTTCGCGGTCGTATCCGGTCGCTCCTATAATAACTTCGAGAGGATGTCCTTACGCGTGCACGTTTTGCGCGGCGTTCAGGATATTCGGCAGAAAAGTGCGCCGGAGAACGGTTGGGAGTGTTCTCGACGAGATATCGTTTCTGCGCAATGAATACGGCGTGAGGGAGTTCCATATAGAGGACGATAATTTTACGATCGAGAAAGATTATGTCATGCGGTTCTGCAAAGGCATCAAGGAGCGGTCGCTCGAGATATGGTGGGCCTGCCCTAACGGCATCCGTATAGACAAAGTCGACGCCGAGATGCTCGCCGCGATGGAGTCCTCGGGATGTTATTCGGTGGCGCTCGGGATAGAGTCCGGCTCCTCCAGGGTGCTCGGGATGATGAGAAAGAGCCTGAGGGCCGAAAGCGTGGGCGCCATGGTTGACATGATAAAACGTAATTCGCGCATGAGCGTCACGGGTTTTTTCCTTATAGGGTATCCGGGCGAGACCGTCGATGATATCAAGAAAACGCTCGAGCTTTCCCGGAAGCTCAAGCTCGATAAGGCGAGCTTCTCCCCGGTGATGCCGATACCGGGAAGCCAGATATACGGCGAATGGAAGAAGCGCCTCGGGGGCCGCGCTGTTTCATGGGAGAAGTTCCTGTATTACCAGATAGTGCCTTTTGTCTCCGATATTCCGCCGGCGCTATTGTCGAAATATCTAAAAAAGGCAGTCGTGGGTTTTTACATGCGGCCCAGAGTAATCATGGGGCTCCTGCGGGAGATAAAGACACAAGATCAGATAAAGGCGCTGTTTAAAAGGGCGTGGACTATATTTTTCGGCAGTACGCTTGCCCGCGGCGCCGATGGAGGCGAAAAGATGTTGAAAAAATACAAGAGGTATCTATATCCGGTAAAGGCTTTTGGCGAATGGGTGTCAGCGTCTTTTGCCGGGGCGCTGGTCAGGATGGCAAATGGCGGCAGGATCGGCCGTTACATAAAGTCGCATGATGTAAAGAAACTCCACCTTGGCGCAGGTTCCAATATGCTGGAGGGGTGGTGTAACACCGATATAAATCCAAAGATGTCCGACGGTGTTTTTTTGGACGCGCGCAGGCGTTTCCCGTTTGTCGACGGTACGTTCGATTACATATTCAGCGAGCACATGCTTGAGCACCTGGAATTGAAGGATGGCATTCGCATGCTGGGCGAGTGTTTCAGGATACTCAGGCCGGGCGGCAGAATACGCATTTCAACCCCAGACCTCCGGTATCTTATAGAGCTCTATAATTCGTCAAAGACCGATGTGCAAAAGCGTGAGATTACAAGGATAGTCGATATGATATTCCCGGATGTCGCTATCTATCAGGATACATTTGTCATAAATAATTTTTTCAGGAGCTGGGGGCATAAATTTATTTACGATTATAAAGTGCTTAAAGAGTTGATGTCCAGGGTTGGGTTTACGAATATCATAAACTGCGGCGTAGGAGAATCTGCGGATGAAAACCTGCGTAATCTCGAATCTCATGGAAAACATGTATCGGATGAGATAAATAAATTACAAACCTTCGTTGCCGAGGGCCTTAAACCTTATGCCTGACAAAGTATTATTGATTATGCCAAAAATAGGCATGGGGAGTTTTGATTTTGGTATCCCCAATGAACCTCCTGTGGGCCTTGCTTACATAGCGGCAATATTAAAAAGACATTCCGTTGTTTTTAAGGTTATAGATATGCGCCTTGGATATTCCTTCGACGCCGTAAAAGAGATAGTCGCGGCTTACAAACCTACCGTTATAGGCGTAAGTTATTGGTCTCTTGAGCGAAGCAAGACGCAGGCGCTGATAAAGGCCGTAAAGGCTATTGCCAGTGTGCCGATAGTCATAGGCGGGCCGCATGTTTCATCGGTAAGGAAAGAGAGCCTCGAAGAAACCGACGCCGAATATGCTGTTAAGGGCGAAGGCGAATTTACCATCATCGAACTTTTAGGTTTCTTACGCGGTGATAATGTTAAATTGGAAGATATAAATGGCCTTATCTTCAAAAGAGGTGGGGATATTTTTGAGAACCCCGATAGAGAACCCAATAAAAACCTGGATGATCTCCCGTTTCCTGCGTATGAAGATTTTGAAACAGCGCGGTATGTAAGAAAGAACAGGATAAATATCGCTACCTCGCGCGGTTGTCCATACGGATGCAATTATTGTGCCGTCAGGTTGACCATGGGCAGGAATTTCCGCCCTCGTTCTCCGCAGAATGTTGTAGATGAGCTCGCGCACTGGAACCGGTTGGGCTACGGGGAATTTCAATTTGTGGACGATTGTTTTACTTTCGACATGGCCCGTGCCGGGGATATATGCGATCTCATAATAAAACGTGGTTTAAAAATAGACTGGTTCCTGGATAACGGTATACGGGTGGATAGGGTCAGCGAATCTTTGCTTAAAAAAATGAAAGCCTCCGGTTGCAGGATAGTAATGTTTGGCGTTGAGAGCGGGGATGATGGCATATTGGCCAGGATGGGTAAGGGGATAAAGATACGCCAGGCGGAAGAGTCGGTGCGGATGGCAAAGAATGCCGGCATAGAATACGTCGGAGCGACTTTTATAATAGGGCATCCGGGCGAAAATCTGAATATGATTCGGGAGTATATGAAAAAGATCAGGAAATGGCCCGCGGATAAAATAAATTTCTACAATCTCGTACCGTATCCGGGAACGGAAGTATTTGAGTGGGTAAAGAAAAATGCCGTAATGTTTGACGCTAAAAACAGCTATCTGGACCACCTTTCCTATTATTCCGGTATTCCAATATTCGAAACAAAAGATTTTCCGGCAAAGGACCGGATAAAGGCCCTTAAGATGGGCAAGCGGCTCACCAAAAGCATAACTTCCAAATATTATACAAAGGTGTTTACAAAAAAATATGGTCCGGTCATAGGTTTTTTGGGCGGCAAGCTCGTCAATTTTAAGCGGCTTATGGTTATTCTGTCCAACCTTGGGGTAAGTAGCCTCATTAAAAAAATATAGCGGGTATATTGCCTTATGCTATAATATTGTCTCCAATAAAGGATAAAAATATGAACATATGTATAATCGGGGCCGGATACGTAGGATTGGTATCGGGCGCGTGTTTCGCGGATCTTGGTAATACCGTAATATGTGTTGATAACGACGAAAAGAAAATAAAACGCCTCAAGGCCGGAGCCGTACCCATATACGAACCCGGTTTAGAAGAGATGATAAAACGCAATGTAAAAGAGGGGCGTTTATCATTTACGCCCAGGATCAAAGAGGGTGTGAAAAAATGCGAGGTTATATTTATCGCTGTAGGCACTCCTTCCAGGTGTAACGGCGAGGCCGATTTAAGCTTTGTCGAGAACGTTTCCCGCGAGATAGCCGTTTCGATGCCGTCCTACCGTCTTGTCGTAGAGAAATCAACCGTTCCCGTGAATACGGGTGAATGGGTTGAGCATACCATAAAGGTTTTTAATAAGAGGAATATTAAATTCGACGTTGCTTCCAACCCGGAATTTTTAAAGGAAGGCTCGGCTATAAAAGATTTCATGAACCCGGACAGGGTAGTCGTTGGCGTTAAATCCAAAAAAGCCCGCGACATACTGGTGGAACTCTACAAACCGCTCAAAGCTCCGATAGTCGTAACCGACATTAAATCCGCCGAGATAATCAAGCACGCCTCAAATTCCTTTTTAGCCACGAAGATATCTTTTATAAACGCCATATCCGACATCTGTGACAAGGTGGGCGCGGATATAGTTGAGGTGGCCAAGGGCATAGGCCTCGACAGGCGGATAGGCAAAGATTTTCTGAACGCCGGCATAGGGTTCGGCGGTTCGTGTTTCCCGAAGGATCTGTCCGCCTTTATCCGTATAGCCGATAAGGTAGGATATAATTTCGGCCTGTTAAAAGAGGTGCAGGAGATAAATAGTTATCAAAAAAGCCTTATTATAAAGAAGATAGAATCGTTATTATGGAACCTGCCGAAGAAGACGATAGGTGTGCTCGGTCTGGCGTTCAAGCCGGATACCGACGACATAAGGCAGTCGCCCGCGATCGATATAATATCCGTTCTCCTTAAAGAGGGCGCGCATATAAAAACATATGACCCGGAGGCGATGGAGAAAGCCAGGCGGGAAATGCCCCGCAATGTGAAGTTTTGCCGGGACGCTTACTCCGTGGCTAAGAATAGCGATTGCCTTCTTCTCGCGACGGAGTGGAACGAATTCAAAGAACTCGATTTTAAAAAGATAAAGAAGATCATGAGACAGCCGATACTCATAGACGGCAGGAACATATATGACCCGGCGGAAATGAAGAAACTCGGGTTTACCTATATCGGCATAGGGAGGAAATAGCGGGTGATAGACGGCGTGAAGGTCAGAAAATTGAAGATCATTCCCGATGAGCGCGGCCGGCTCATGGAAATATTAAGATGCGATGACGAAGTTTTTAAGAAATTCGGACAGGTCTATATGACGACGGCGTTTCCCGGCGTCGTGAAGGCGTGGCATTACCATAAAAAACAGGACGATAATTTTACATGTATTCACGGGAAAATGCGGCTCGCTTTATATGATGCCCGGGAAGATTCTCCGACTTACAAAGAGGTAAACGATTTTATCATATCGCTCGACGATCCGATGCGCGTAACGATACCAAAAAATATTTATCACGGCTTCAAATGCATAAGCGATTGCGAAGCGCTGGTGATAAATACCGTGACCGAATCGTATAATTACAAAGATCCGGACGAATACAGGCTGGACGCCTACAAAAACGACATTCCGTACGACTGGAGGAAGTAACGTATGGGTATGAAGGGTATAATATTGGCCGGAGGACTTGGGAAGCGCCTGCATCCATTAACCAAGATAACGAATAAACATCTCCTGCCGGTATTTTCCAAACCGATGATCTACTACCCCATCCGGACACTTGTCGACGCCGGCATAAGGGATATCCTGATCGTGACCGGCGGTATGCATGCCGGAGAGTTTCTGCGGTTACTCGGTAACGGCAAAGAGTTCGGCCTGGAGCATATAAATTATACTTACCAGGAGGGCGAGGGAGGCATAGCCGAGGCGTTGAAGCTGGCGAAGCATTTTGCGGAGGATGACAGAATAGTCGTTATCCTGGGTGACAACATAATAGAGAAGAGCATAAAGAAGGCCGTTGATGATTTCAGCGCTCAGCCGTCGGGCGCCAAGATATTACTGAAGAAGGTGGCTGACCCACAGCGGTTTGGCGTCGCGGCTTTAAAGGACGGCAGGATACTCGGCATCGAGGAGAAACCAAAAAAACCGAAATCGGACTATGCCGTTACGGGAATATACATGTACGACAATAAAGTGTTCGATATCATAAAAACTCTGAAGCCTTCGGGCCGCGGAGAGCTTGAAATAACAGACGTTAATAACGCTTATATAAAACGCGGGACGCTGACATACAGCATCCTCGACGGATGGTGGACCGACGCCGGGACATTCGAATCGCTTCTGCGCGCGAATAACCTGGTAGCGAAGAGAGAATCGAAATGAAGAGACTGCTCATAACAGGCGGGGCCGGGTTCATCGGCTCCAATTTTATAAGGCATATCCTCGGCAAGTATAAGGATTACTCCGTCACGAATTTAGACAAGCTGACCTATTGCGGTAACCTCGAAAATCTTAAGGATGTCGAAAAGGATAAAAGGTACAGGTTCGTCCAGGGCGATATCGCCGATGATAAATTGGTGGGTAAGCTTGTGGCGAAGTCGGACATCGTCGTGAATTTCGCGGCGGAGACGCATGTCGATAGATCCGTTACCGATCCACACAGTTTTGTTAAGACCAATGTGCTTGGAACGCATACTTTGCTTGAGGCCGCGCGAGCGCATGGCGTAGAGAGGTTCATCCAGATATCGACGGACGAGGTTTACGGCAGTATCGAGAAGGGTTCGTTCAGGGAAGATGACAGGCTTTTACCCAATAGCCCGTATTCCGCGGCAAAAGCCAGCGCCGATCTTTTAGCCAGATCATACTTTATAACGTTTAAATTGCCGGTGATAATTACCAGGAGCTCGAATAATTTTGGGCCATATCAATATCCCGAGAAAGTGGTACCTTTATTCGTAACCAACGCTATCGATGATAAGAGCCTTCCTGTTTATGGCGACGGCATGAATGTCAGGGACTGGCTGTTCGTCCTCGATAATTGCGAGGGCATCGATGTCGTCCTGCATAAAGGCGAACCCGGCGAGATATACAATATCGGCGGCACAGCCGAGATACCGAACCTGGAACTTACGGATTCTATACTTAGCCTTCTCGGGAAAGACAAGAGCCTTATAAAATTCGTCAATGACAGGCCGGGCCATGACAGGCGTTATTCGCTCGATATCGGGAAGATAGCCTCGCTCGGATGGAAGCCGCGCCACGATTTCCGCGCGAGCCTTAAACTGACCGTCGATTGGTATAAGAATAATAGGATTTGGTGGGAGAAGCTAAAAAAATGACCTTCAGTTATATTCTTCGAGCGAGGCCTCGCCACCGCAGGTGGCAGAGCCGAGTCGAGAAGTTCTCGACTCACTCCTGCTTCGGCTTTGCCTCGCAGTCGCTCGCTCGAACAGTAATGTCTCCGCTATGAAGCGGCGCGTGCTTATAACCGGCTCGGGCGGTATGCTCGGGATCGATCTTTGTAAAGAACTGGAAAGCGCATATAAGATTTACGGAGCCGATGTAATCCCCGGCAAAAACTTTGTTTGCAATATAACAAACAAAGACAGCGTTTCCGGGATAATTTCAAAAATACGCCCGGATGTTGTCATACATTCGGCCGCATGGACGGATGTAGACGGATGTGAGCTTAATAAAGTCAAAGCCTTCGCGATAAATGCCGACGGTACGAGGAATGTAGCATCCGCCTGCAGACAGAGCGGCGCGGTTTTGATCTATATAAGTACCGATTTCGTATTCGACGGTAAAAAGAAAGCGCCTTATAAAGAGCCCGATGAGCCGCATCCTTTAAATATTTACGCCGAATCTAAATTAAAGGGCGAAGAGATTGTTAAAAAGTTAGATAAATATTTCATCATTCGCACAAGCTGGCTATACGGAAAGAACGGTAAAAATTTCGTAGATACGATTATTAAAAAGAGCAAAACAGAAAAAGACCTGAAAGTTGTCGACGATCAGATAGGGTCGCCGACATATACAGTTGACTTATCGAAAGCGATTCATGCGCTGTTAGATAAAATAGCGGATAGCGAGCGGTGGATAGCGGATAGATCCGGGATATACCATGTAGCTAATTCGGGAGCTATCTCCTGGTTCGGATACGCCGAAACGATTTTACGGTTAACCGGGTCGGACGCGAAAGTCTCTCCGATATCGTCGGAAAAACTGAACAGGCCCGCAACGCGGCCCGCGATGTCGGTATTGGACAATGCGAAATTTACCGGCTTGACCGGTTATAAGATGAGGGATTGGCAGACAGCGTTAAAAGATTACCTTGACCTGTGATTTGACCTCCGAGGTCGCCTTTGGCGACCTCGGAGGTCTGTAAGGTGCTAAATTGACCTGTAAGGCGCTAAAAGGAGATGGATAATTATGCTGGCAAAACTTAAGGCTAAGATACTGAAGAAAGAAGCGAAGATCGGGATCATCGGGCTGGGTTATGTGGGACTGCCGCTCGCCCTGACATTCGTCAAAAAGGGTTTTGAAGTGTATGGCATGGATGTAGATGAAGCCAGGGTTTTAAAACTCGGCAAAGGGGTTTCGCATATACTTGATGTGCCGTCTTCGGATATAAGAGATGCCATAACAAAAAGAAAGTTCGCGGTTACGAACGATTTTAGCCATATTAAAAAGTTGGATGCGCTGATAATCTGCGTACCCACGCCTCTGTATAAAACAAAAGAGCCCGACGTTTCCTACATAGTTTCCGCGGTCAAGAACATAAAAAAATACATGAAACGTGGCCAGATTATTGTGCTTGAATCGACAACATACCCCGGCACGACCGAAGAGGTTATGTTACCGGTGCTGGAAGAGGGCGGTATGAAAGAAGGCAGGGATTTTTATCTCGCGTTCTCGCCGGAGAGAGTCGATCCCGGCAATCCTAAATACGACACTAAGAATACGCCAAAAATCATCGGTGGTATATCGAAAAAATCTACCGAAATAGCAAAACTTCTTTACGAACAGGCCATTGATATAGTCGTCCCGGTCTCTTCGGCAAAAGTTGCCGAGATGGTGAAGCTCCTGGAGAATACTTTCCGGATAGTGAATATAGGCCTTGTTAACGAGATAATGCTCATGTGCGACAAGCTTGGCATTAATGCCTGGGAGGTTATAGACGCGGCGAAGACGAAACCGTACGGATTTATGCCTTTTTATCCGGGCCCCGGAGTCGGAGGGCACTGCATCCCGATAGATCCGATATATTTATCATGGAAGGCGAGAATGCACGGTTTCGAGGCGCGATTTATCGATCTGGCCTCGCAGGTCAATTCGGAGATGCCGCGTTATGTGGTGTATAAAGCGGCGGAAGGATTGAATCTTCATAAGAAACCTTTAATGTGTTCAAAAGTGCTGGTGGTGGGCGCGGCCTACAAGAAAGACGTAAAAGATCTGCGCGAATCTCCCGCCTTGGAAATAATAGAAATGCTTATTCAGAAGGGCGCGCTCGTATCGTATTATGATCCGTACCTGCCGTATCTTAAGATCGGCGATATAAATCTTAAATGCCGGAAGTTCGCGAAGAACTCGTTTTCCGACGTAGATTGTGTAATCATAGTGACAGACCACTCGAACGTGGATTATCAATTTATCGTCGATAATTCCAAGCTGGTAGTCGACACCAGAAATATCCTGAAGGATATCAAGAACAGGTCCAACATAGTGAGGTTATAGTGGCAAAATATCTTGTTACGGGCGGCGCAGGTTTTATAGGCTCGAATATCGTCGAAGAACTTGTAAGACGAAAACAAAAGGTCAGGGTTTTCGACAGTTTTATTACGGGCAAACGGGAGAATCTCGCGCCGTTTTCGGGCGTGATTGAAATTGTAAAAGGCGATATCCGTGATGCCGCCGCGCTTAAACGCGCCTTGAAAGGGATCGATTATGTTATCCATCAGGCGGCCTTGCGTTCCGTCCCAAAATCGGTCGATGACCCGTTTACGACAAACGATATAAACGTATTTGGTACGCTGAATCTTTTGATGGAGTGTAAGAAGGCCGGTATCAAGAGAGTGGTTTACGCTTCATCAAGCTCGGTCTACGGTGATGCCAAAACCTTTCCACAAAGAGAGTCCGACTACGCCTCGCCGATCTCGCCTTACGGTGTTTCGAAGCTTGCCGCGGAAAATTACTGCGTTACCTTCGCCAAGACGTTCGGGCTGGAGACGGTGAGTTTAAGATATTTCAACGTTTTCGGGCCGAGACAGAATCCGGAATCGAAATACTCGGCTGTCATACCGATGTTCATATTCAAGATGCTCAAAGGCGAGCGGCCTATCGTAGAATGGAATGGGAACCAGTCGCGCGATTTTACCTATGTGGCGAATGTCGTCGCCGCGAATTTAAACGCGTGCGTCGTGCCGGGCATCTCCGGGGAGGTATTCAACGTGGCCTGCGGGACTACGACGTCGGTGAACGACATCGTCTCTGCGCTGAACGGTATATTGAAGACTGACATAAGAAGCGAATACGCGCCGAAAAGACGGGGGGACGTCAAAAAGACGCGCGCGGATATAACTAAGATGAAGCGGCTTTTAAAGATTAAAAAAATAACCGGTTTCGACGAAGGCCTGAAACTCACGGTAGAATGGTTTAAGAAATGACGAAGAAAAGGATACTCATAACCGGCGGCGCAGGGTTTTTAGGTTCGCATCTTTGTGAATTATTCCTGGCGAAGGGCTACCGCGTGATATGCATGGACAATCTTATCACCGGTAAGATGAGCAATATAAAGCCTCTCGCAAAAAACAGAGAGTTCCAATTTATAAAACATAATGTTTCGGAATATATAGATGTGAAAGGCCGCCTCGATTATATACTGCATTTCGCATCCCCCGCAAGCCCGATAGATTATCTCAAATACCCGATACCGACGCTTAAAGTCGGCTCTCTCGGGACGCATAATGTTTTAGGTCTGGCCAAGGCAAAGAAGAGCATATTCCTTCTTGCCTCGACGAGCGAAGTGTACGGCGATCCCCTCGTAAATCCTCAGCCGGAGAGCTATTGGGGCAACGTCAACCCTGTCGGCCCGCGCGGTGTTTACGACGAGGCGAAAAGATTTTCGGAAGCGATAACGATGGCCTACCATCGATATCACGGTCTCGATACGAAGATCGTTCGCATATTCAATACTTACGGCGAACGGATGAGGGAAGAGGATGGCAGGGCAATCCCTAATTTCATAAGTCAGGCCCTTAAAGACAGGCCGATAACCGTTTATGGTAATGGTTATCAGACGAGGAGTTTCTGTTATGTGTCGGATCTTGTGGACGGCATTTACAGGCTTCTAATGTCTCGTGAACATGAGCCGGTCAATATCGGAAACCCCAATGAAATCACCCTATTAAAACTCGCTAAGATAATAATAGCACTTACCGGGTCGAAAAGCAGGATCGTTTATAAACCCCTTCCCGTCGACGATCCGAAAGTAAGGCGTCCTGTTATTGAAAAAGCCAAAAGAATACTTGGTTGGAAGCCCAGGGTTGGTCTCGAGGAAGGCCTGTCGCGCACCATAGATTATTTTACGCTGTAGGAAAAATAAAGGTATTTATGCGCGCTACGGATAAAAGATCGCGAATTGTTTTTTTGATAGTACTTATCGCGGGTATTGGAATTATATTGTTCGCCTGGCGCCATCTTCCCCAAACTGCTTATAATTCATTTGCGTCATCCGTTGATTGTTGCATGAAACGGTCTATGCATGTCTATGAAACATACCCAACCGCCACACACTATTACGTATTGCCGGAAAATTGCTCCCTTGAATTTTTTAAGCACGGCGTAACCCCGGGGATGCTATCCGGTATTATAATTAATAGCCTGTTCAATGCTATATTTCAACCTTTATTCTTATGTGTTTTGTCGCCGCAGACTATTTTAACTTACCTGCTATTCCCGTTCTTTATATACGGATGTATTGTTTATTTCCGGAAATTACCGCTTATGGTAATATTCTTTTTTGGTTTCTTGATTTATATAGGCATGAGAGATAACGTCGTGGAAGCTCTCATACGGCACAGGATGGCATGCGATCTGATATATCTATTAATAGGACTGGCTGGCTTTACGCGCTTGATTACCGAAAAGTCATAATAATAGCTCTTCTTCTTAGAGTTATTTTTGCTTCGGCATATGACGTTTTTGTATCCGTGACGGACAGGGATGTATTATTACCCGACAGTAAATATTATTCTACCACCGGAGAATACATAGCCTTTTTATTGGATAGCCATACTATAGCCGACATGGAAAGCTATTTTAAAGGAAAGGACGCGCATACCCAATTCATTTTCTTCGATACGCTAAAGTACCAGAAAGGGCATTTTATAGCCCCTAAGGCCGAAGCAATCATATACATATATATTATCGGCGTGATATATTTTATATTCGGGCACCTGACCATCTTAGTCAGGTTTTTTAATATATTTCTCAGCATAATGAGCGTATATTTTATCTTTATGATCGCGAAACGAAAATTCGGCGATCTGACCGCAAATCTCTTTCTATTATTTGCCTTATTTTTACCGGCGCATTTTATGTACTCGATAACTTTGTCTAGAGATTTTGTTAGAGTCTTTGTCGTTACTTTTATTTTGTGGCTTTTATATGGAGGGATTATATGGAAACGAAGCAAAAAAGAATAGCGTTGTTCTTGGTGATTTATATCGTCTTATTGTGGGTAGGGTTCAAATCGGGTACGGTATATGCCCGTATGCGTAATAAATTAGCGGTAGAAAAGGTTTACGTGCCCAGTGTGCCTAAAACGGAAATTTATTATATTGTGTCTTTGAATAAAATGAATGAGGTCATATCCTACGATGAAGTGGACGAGAATAGCACAGTCATGAAAATATACTTTAATAACGAACTCCGCCCAATACTCAAGGGTAGTAATATTGTAATATATGACTGGAAGGGGAATAAATTATACCAATCAAGATAATATGCCTCACAATAGTTGTTTAAATCGTTTAAAATAAAGCAAACCATGGTATATTTCGGAATAGAATAAGATTTGTAACACATTGAAAAATAGATTGTTATATCAATGAAATATGGCCTAAGCACGGGCCATTTTTTATTGACATCATATAGGCTGGGTGCTAAAATACTCGCTATTCACAATTTAAGGAGGATTAAGTGAAAGTACCGATATTGAACTTGAAGCGGCAATACGAACCGATCAAAGCGGAAATAGGCGCGGCTATAGATAAAGTTGTCCGCGAACAGGATTTTATATTAGGCAAAGAGGTGTCGATGTTGGAAGAAGAGATCGCCAAATATTGCGGTACAGGGTTTGCCGTAGGTTTGGCATCCGGCACCGATGCTCTTATACTGGCTCTTAAGGCATTGGGCATAAAAGCAGGCGATGAAGTAATAACGTCGCCGTTTACTTTTTTTGCTACCGCCGAAGCAGTATCGATCGTAGGAGCAAAGCCTGTTTTTGTCGACATAGAACCAAAAACATATAATATCGACCCATATCTTATCGAAAAGAGTATTACCAAAGCGACAAAAGCCATAATACCCGTTCATATATACGGCCAGTGCGCTGATATGGATCCTGTAATGAATATAGCGAAGAAGCATGCTCTTAAGGTGATCGAAGATACCGCGCAGGCAATAGGTGCGAAATATAAGGGGCGTTCCGCCGGGTCTATGGGTGATATCGGCGCTTTAAGTTTTTTCCCGAGCAAAAATCTGGGTGGCTTCGGAGACGGCGGTATGATAATTACAAATGATCGGAATTTAGCTGACAGCGTAAAAATGCTCAGAGTTCACGGAAGCTCGGTAAGATATGAGCACTCTGCCATAGGGATGAATTCCCGCCTGGATAATATACAGGCGGCGGTTCTCAGAATAAAGCTGAAGTATCTCGATAAATGGCTGGAACTCCGTCGGAATAAAGCGGATTATTACACGACAAACCTGAAGGGCCTTCCTCTTGAGATGCCGGAAGTTCCATCACACAATGTCCATACATATCATCTTTTTACACTCAGAGCGCGGCAGGACGCAGAGCCGATAGTGCGGTTTTTGACGGATTCCGGGATTGAGTCCAGGGCATATTATCCGATACCACTGCATCTTCAGAAATGTTATGGATACCTGGGGTACAAACAGGGCGATTTTAAAGAAGCCGAGAAGGCGTCGAAGCAGGTATTTTCGATACCTCTATATCCGGAGATGAGTGACGATGAAATGAAATATGTGGTAAGCAAATTAAAGGAGTATTTTAAAGCCTGATATTCTATGTGCGGGATAACCGGTATATTCAATATAAACGGTATGAATATCGAAGCTCCGGCGTTACGGCGCATGAATGCCGCTCTTTCGCATCGTGGCCCGGACGATGAAGGGTATTTTACGGATAGAGACATAGGTCTCGGGCATAAGCGGCTTTCTATTATCGACCTGTCGTCGGCGGCCCGCCAGCCCATATCGAACGAAAACGGTACGATGTGGCTTGTTTACAACGGCGAGATATATAATTATCCCGAGTTGGTGCATGACTTGAAAAACCTGGGACACAAATTCAAGTCGCATTCCGATGCGGAGGTTGTGTTGCATGCTTACGAAGAGTGGGGCGCCTCGGCGCTTGATAAATTCCGCGGGATGTGGGCTTTCGCCTTATGGGATAGCGATAAGAGAGAGTTGTTCTGTTGCAGGGACCGTTTCGGGATAAAACCTTTTTACTACTACCTGGATAAAGATAAATTTGTATTTGCCTCCGAGATAAAGGCTATTCTTGAACATGGGACTATAGAAAAAAGCCCTAATCTTGAAACCGTACACCGTTATCTTGTGAGAGGTTATGGTTACACTGATACGAGCGATGAAACATTCTTTTCGAATATCCGACAGCTTAAGCCCGGGTGTTATCTATCTGTTTCTCGTAGCGGAGCCTCGGAGTGTTCTTATTGGCGGCTTTCGCCGCATAAATATAGCGAGCCTGCCGATTTCGGTAAAATAAAAGAGAAATTTTTAAGTCTTCTGGAGGAGTCGACGAGATTAAGCCTGCGAAGCGACGTCCCTGTGGGCATTGCCTTAAGCGGCGGGATAGACTCATCTTCCATCGCGGTTATCATGTCCGCTTCGACGAAGTGCCGCATCGAAAGTTTTTCGGCGTGCTTTGACGAAGAAGGGTGTGATGAGCGGGCATTTATTAATGAGATACTTAAAGATGAAAAGTTTATTCCGAATTTTGTATATCCTCAAGCGTTTTCTTTCGCAGATGAACTTGAAAAGATAGTCTGGCATCAGGATGAGCCTTACAGCAGTCCAAGTATATTCTCCCATTGGGAGGTTATGAAGAAAGCCAAAGAAAAAGGCATAAAAGTCCTGATCACCGGCCAGGGAGGCGACGAGCTTCTGGGCGGCTATAATAAATTCTACCCCTATTATTTTCTGGATCTTCTGACGAATGCAGGCGCAGGCCCATTTTTAAAAGGCCTGTCCGGACTGGATCCGATCACAGGTTACACAAAACGAAGTATTATTGCCGCCATGATAAAGATATTCTCTTCAAGCGTCGTCCCCGACGGATTAAAAAGAATCGCACGGAGCGTATGCGCATCGAAACGGCCGGCATTTCTGCGCAAAGATTTTTTCGAAACCGGCTTTGATAAAACTAAGGATAGGACAGGGGGTGTCCGGTACGGTTCATTTTTAAATCAGGAGCTTTATGATTCGACTATCGTATCGCCGCTACCGTCTTTATTGCATATAGACGATCGAAACAGCATGGCTCATTCTGTCGAGTCACGTCCGCCTTTCCTGGACCATAAGCTTGCGGAATTCGTTTTCTCCCTCTCGTACGATGTTAAAATTTCGGGTGGGGTTACCAAATATCTTCTGCGCGAATCACTGTCAGGCTCACTGCCGGAAAAGATCAGAACCAGACGCGATAAGATGGGCTTCGTTACGCCTGTCGGCATATGGTTCAAGGGCAAGCTAAAAGACCGGGTAATGTCGATGCCGGATTCCTCAGTTATCGAAAAATGGAAGATATTCGATAAAAACGGGATGAGGAAAGTTATAGATGAACATATGAGCGGTAAAGCGGATCGCTCTTTTACTATATGGAGCTGGGTAAATTTAGAGATATGGCTGAATACTTTTTTCGCGTGAAAGGGCCTGGTTAGAATGGAAAATTACTGGAAGATGAAGAGCTGTGGCATAGATCGGGGTGCCGTACAAAAAGGAATTATCGAGACATACCCATTATCGGCCTGCCGAAAACCTTCCGAGGCGCATAAGTTGTGGCTTAAACATGTCCTTTCCGCAGGCAGTGTTCTTGATTTCGGCGCCGGAGATTTGAGATTTAAAAAATTCGCCTGTGACAATGGATTTAAAGGAAATTACAAAACTCTGGATATAGCGGACGGTATCTCATACGATTACCGGGATATATCCCAGGTGAAAGAAAAATTCGACCTTATCCTGTGTTTTGAGGTTATTGAGCACCTTCCGTTGGAATCATTTTTAAAACTGATCAAATCTTTTAAAGATATTTTGAACGAAAAAGGGACGCTTATAATCACCACCCCGAATATTCATCATATAAATCATTTCTGGAAGACGGACGTTACACATATAAGGCCGTATCCATACACGGATCTATGCGCCATATTGAAAAACCAGGGATACGGTAATCTTAAAGTTTATCGGTTGGTATGGCGTAATTACGGCCGCTTCAGATTTTTCATAAAGAGGATCCTGGCATATTTCCTGGAAGTTGATTGTGCCACCAATATTTGTGTTATCGCAGAGCGGTTTTAGGGCGGAGGAGACTTGAAGAAGAATAAGGTTCTGATGATATCGTATCTGTGGCCTCCCATGGAAGACGTAGGGGTGGGCAGGGCATTAAAGTTTGCAAAGTATCTTTCCGATTATAACTGGGAACCCGTAGTCCTTACTATAGATCGCGGAGATGCCCGTTCTGACTATGCGGACGAAGCGGGCAAAATAAGGACTATCAAGACGGATTACGTGGATGTTATCGAAAAAATAAAGAGTGCCATATTTTTTAAACGCCCGGCTTCGGCGAACCGATCCGCCGATGTAAAATGCGCAGGCGAGCTTCAAAGACGAAATCATTTGGCGGAAGCCGTTCGCGAGCTTATCTCTATACCCGACGAAAGAATAGGATGGTATAAATTTGCGGTTCAGTCCGGTATGAATATTATCGAAAAAGAAGGCGTAGATGTCATATTCAGTACATCGCCTCCCGAAACGGCTAACTTGATAGCGCGAACGTTAAAAAAGAAATGCCACATACCATGGGTTGCCGATCTTAGGGATCTTTGGGCTGATGACCATTATCGGCAAAGGCATCCGTTTAAAAAATCTGTTTTAAGGTTTATGGAAAAGCGTGTGCTAAAAGATGCGGATGCGGTGATAACGGTATCTGAACCTTGGGCTGAAACGCTTCGCGCTAATTCTTCCGGCTGTGACAGGGTAAAGGTGATAGAGAACGGATTTGACGAAGACGAATTTTCAGGCAAAAGCTACAAGAAGAACGATAAATTAGTCATCGCATACACCGGTAAACTGCACAAAACCTATCAGCCGTTAGAAGCTTTTTTTAAAGCTCTGAGGGATCTGGTCGGCGAAGGCCTGATAAGCAGTGATAAGATCGATGTCCGGTTTTATGTTTTCGGATATGATAAGCCGGATATAAAAACGCTCGCAGTCAGGTATGGAATTAGTTCAATAGTACATGAATATGGCAGGACCGGCCGCGAGGAAGCGCTGAAGATACAGCGCGCGGCTGATGCGTTGCTGTTCGTTCAGTGGCAGGGCGCGGGCGGGGATGGATGGTATTCGGCCAAGATATATGACTACATAGGAGCAAGGCGGCCTATCCTGGCCATAGCCAAAGACGGAGGTATCGTGTCCGGCCTTATCAAAAAAGTCTCCGGCGGCATAGTTGCCGACGGGGAAGAAGCTTTGAAAAACGCTATTCTGAAACTTTATGACGAGTATATTAAAAACTCCTCCGTAAGGTATGCCGGCGATGAAAACGAAGTGTTAAAACAGACAAGGTACGCGCGAACCGGCGAGCTGGCCGGTATCTTAAACTCGGTGATAAAACATGGCTAAACGTAATATGTTAAGCGTAATTATGTCCCCAATTGATATCGCTGTTTTTCTCGCGCTATATATTGGTACATTTTTATGTATAGCGGTTTTATGTGTAGCAAATAATTTTCGTAAGACAAAGAAGGCGGTTGCCGGCAATGTCTTACAGTTGGTCCATTTCAGCATAGATGATATTGAGCGGGATAAAGCCTCGAACATTCTTTTTAAATCGGATCTCGACGGATATTTTAAAAGAGTGGTTACTGTTCTGTTCTCCAGTTCAAATCCGAGGCGGATCGATAAACAATATAATCCTTCGCACAGAGTTATAAATATTCCCCAGCGCCCGGAAAATATTCTGGAACTTATAGGTTTCGCGAAAACGAATCTGGCGATAAGCGCCCTCGGTCTTTTTTGCAGGTGCATTAAATTGATCAAAGCCGAGGAGATATCGCTGATAAGAGCGCAGGATCCGTTTATGCTTGGCCTGACGGCTTTTGTCGCGTCGTTGTGCACGGGCATTCCTTATACGATACATGTCGTCCATAATTATGATGTATCGACACGAGCATTGCAAAGGCTGGTATTCCCGCCGTTTTTATTAAGGGCGGTTGAGGATAAAGTTGAAAAGCTTGTGTTTAAGAACAACCTATTCACAACCTCAAGCTACATAAATTACAGGTTTTATGCCATATCCCACGGCGCGAATGAAGCGACGGCATTTTCATTGCGTACGCCGGTGCAGGGCGCCCACTTTAAGGAACTGGCGTCGCGCAGAAACCTGAAAGAGGAGTTGGGGCTGTCGGGTAAGTCGATGTTGTTTTACGCGGGGCGGATAGAGAAGGTTAAGTTCGTCGAAGATCTTGTGGTGTGCCTTAACAATGTGAGAAAAGCGGCGCGGGATGTTGTGCTTGTGGTGGCAGGAGATGGAAAGCTGAAGAGCCGGATGGAAGCGCAGGCCGAGGAATTCGGTATATCCGATTCTTTGATATTCCTCGGGAAGGTATCGCACGATAGGCTGGCAGACCTTTATTTCTCATCGGACGTTATATTATTTACCCATGCGGGTATTACTATAGTCGAGGCCGCTTTATCGGAAAAACCTGTAGTTTCGTATGATCATGACTGGGCATGTGAATTTTTAGGATATAACGAGAGAGGGCTTGTGGCGCAATTCAAAGATAGCGGGGAGCTGGCACGATTGACGGTAAAATTATTGAAGGATAGGCAATTGGCATCAGAACTGGGCGCCTCAGCCAGGGCTTTCGGGCTTAAATATTTCAATGATAAGGCAATAAAGGATATGGAGATCTCTGTTCTTAACCGGTTTCTTGTGAAAAATAATTCGCAGGAACAAGGGGAGTTTTTATGAAAGGTAAAGCCGTAATAGCGCTGGTGATAATGGAAAGCGACAGGGTTTTGCATCCTCTCGGAGTTTTGTATCTCGGAGATGCTTTGAAAAAGGCCGGATACGATGTCCGCCTTTTCAATGTATTTCCCGAAGGCATCCCATCCGCCGCCCGCGAGATAGCCGCTATTAAGCCGCTCTTTGTCGGAATATCGACGTTGACGGGATTGCAGACGGAGAAGAGTTATGAAATAACCAAAGCTATCAAGGCTATCGATAAAAGCATCAAGATAGTGTGGGGAGGCGTTCATCCGAGCATGCTTCCCGAAGATTGCTTAAAAGATGAAGATATCGACATCGTATCCATAGGGGAGGGGGAGGAGCTAATAGTGGATCTCGCCGACTCTTTTCTCCGGGGCTCGGCCCTTAACGGCGTAAAAGGAATAGGGCATAAATCGGCGGGAAGTAATATTATTAATCCCGCGCGGGATTTTATATCGAACCTTGACCTCTATGAGCCGGACTGGACGCTTATTGACGCCGAGAAGTGCATATCCGTCCTACCGGATGGACGCAGACAGATAGATTTTATAACTTCCAGGGGGTGCCCGCACAGGTGCGCCTTCTGTTACAATCAAAAATTCAACAAGAGAAGATGGCGGAAACATTCTTACGAATATGTTATCGAAAAACTGGGTTATCTGAATAAAAAACACGGTGTCCGGGCGATACAACTGCACGATGACAATTTTTTCGTGGATATGCCCCGCGCCTTTCGTATCCTCGAGAAGATGCAGGAGATGGATATCGCGAATACCAATTGCATGATAAGGCTGGAGGCATTGAATACGGACATATTAAAAAAACTGAGAGCACTCGGAACCAGGCGCATATTTGTAGGATGGGAATCCGGCAATGACAGGGTTTTGAAGTTCATAAATAAAGATCTTACCAAAGATACCATATTGAAACAGTTTGAGCTCCTGGCGGATTTCCCGGACATAGCGGTAACGGCCGCGGGTATAATAGGATTCCCTACCGAAACGTGGGAAGAGATATGTGAAACGATCGACCTTGGCATTAAATTGGCCGAGATGGTGCCGAGTACGGTTGTGGAGTATCAGACATTTCTTCCGTATCCTGGATCGCACTTGTACGATATCGCGATAAAGAGCGGTTACAAGGCGCCGGAAAACATCACCGGTTACGGCAAATTTAATGTCTATGGGACAGACATGGATCTCACGTGGCTTCCGTGGGCCAATAAAAACACCAAGGAGATATTTAACAGGATTGACAAATACGGAAAGCTTCTTACGCATTCCAAATCGTCAAGCCCGGTGCGGAGTTGCGCAAAAGAGTTGTTTTACAGGCTAAGCAAAGCCAGACTTCGGAGCAGGCACTTTGCTTTTCCGTGGGAAATATGGGTGCTTTATAATTTTAACAGGTACTACAACCCGAAGAGCCCATTTTAAATGTCAATATTTCCGGATAAGATCTCGAAGATAGGGTGGTATCTTAAAAAAGTTGAGTTTCCCGCAAGAAGCTTTCCTGCGGGGTTTAATTTTTGTATTCACACAGAGATGATTCACGACGACGACACATATAATTCGGTCAGGAAGTTCGCGAAGAAATTCAACGCGTATACCGGCAAGAAGATTGCTGTTTGTATCATGACACCCGCCTGCCCGCTCATAAGATCTTCGATGGAAAAGGCGGGTGTTTCGGACGGAGAGTTCCGCTCGAGAGTTACCGCTATATCGGAATTTGCCGAGATCGGGTACCATGGGCACTTTTATTTAACCGGCGGTAGTACTCTTACGCAGATCTCGCACATGAATTACGACAAGGAGGCCATCAGGGCGCAAATCGATGAAGAGATGGCGTGGTTTAAAGTCTCCGGTATTTATCCTGCGGTGTATATAGCCGGCTGGTGGTTTTTGACGGCGGATATAGTCGCAAAACTTGAAAGCTGCGGGTTTTTGATAGACGTATCGATAAGAAGAGGGAAAATCGATACGGCCGGCGGTAAATATCTTGAAGATGCGATTATCCCGAAATACGGCCAGCCATTTATACTGCCGCCATCAAAAAACATCGTAGAGATACAGAGCGTTTTCGGTCCCGTGATGCCGCCGCCCATTATGCGGGGGCATTTGTCGCCGTATCTTAAAGAAGACGTTGACCGGCAGTTATCTTTTATTTTTCCCTTGCACGATTGGGATATTGCGAAGTATTACCGGAATATATGGTTGAATGTGCGCGAACTGGAAGGGTGTAAAAAGACAATAGAATGGATGAATCTAAATGAAATGCGTGACCGCTTTCTCCGCTGAAATGAGAGAAAAAATAAAAAGCATAGGCGCTAAGGCCAATAAATCGGCCGGTGATCTTCAGCCGTGGCCGAACTATTTTGATGCCAAGGCCATGGAATTCGGGATAGTCTCCAACTTTTGCGATATAGGTAATGCGCGGTGTGCTCTTGAAATAGGGTGCGGCAATGGCTTTACCTCAGCCATGCTTTCCGCGGTTGCGGACAAAGTAGTTGCGTTCGACCTTCCGGGCAAGGCGGAATCCAGTCATTCCCTCGGGATAAATATTGCGAGGGAGCTTTTTGCGCGGCTTGGAATTAATAAGATCGACGTTGTCGGAGGATCCGCCGAAAGCCTGCCTTTTTCAGATGGTTCCTTCGATCTGGTTTTTTCCGCATACGCGATCCAGTATGTGAAGGATAAAGACAAGGCACTGAGTGAGATCCGCAGGGTTTTGAAACCCGGCGGCAGGGCTATAATGATAATGCCGAATTTTACAGAGCGTCTTTTTGTGCCTGTGATGAAACTCGAATATATAATCGCCGAGGCCTCGCGTAGATTGATGGGACTTTTTCGTAGAAAAAGAGCGACGCAATATGGTTCCAGCCAAATCGCGTCAGGCGCCCGGAGGGTAAGCGCAGGCGGTATATTGCGCTATATAGCGCTAAAGCCGGATGGTTGTTACGGAAGTTTCATTGAAGAGCTTTTTCGCCATACTCCGTGGGCCTGGAAGAGTCTTTTTAAAAAGAACGGTTTTATAATAAAAAGCACCTTTTCTACCGAAATCTTTCCTGCCGGAGTTTTTGGTATATTGAATTCATCGCTTGGTAAGATGGCCGCCGGAAAAGCAGGCCGTCTTAGTTTAAAGGTCGGCGCTTTTCCTGTGATAAAAAATGCTGGATACTCTTTTGGCGTTGTTGCAATAAAACCCTGAGAAGAAAACATGGATATCGCCGCTATTAAAGAAGCTGTAAACACTATGCTGTCGGACTATACCGCCGGCCAGAAGTTGAATTATCTTAAATATCTTTTTTCATCTGGAAACGAGGTGTTGGGATACGATCCGTTGACTATATCGATAGTGGCTACAGGACGCTGTACTTTGGGTTGCGATATGTGCCCGACCCATTCTCGCATCGTGCCCAAAGATTATAAACATATACAGAAAAACACAAAGGATATCGACCTCGCGTTATTTACGGACATAGTTGACCGTTTTAAGAACGCGCTTACGCTACAGATAATAGGATCGGGTGAGCCTCTTTTAAACAAAGATCTTTTCAGGATGATAGATTATGCCGCCGGCAGGTCTATGGTCGTGAAGACGTTTTCTAACGGCACGACGATCAGTGATAATATCGGCAAGATACTTGCTTCACGCCTGGAAGGCATCACCATAAGCCTGAACGGGCATAACCCGGAAGAATTTAAAAGGATGACCGGGATGCGGGAAGATATCTATAAAAATATATATAATTCCGTAAAAAAATTGATCGAAGAGAGAAACCGGACAGGTTCGCGGATCAGAGTCAAGCTGTCGCATATAATCGACAAATATAATTATAAGTTCATCCCCCAGATGATAAAGGCCTCCCTTGATCTTGGGGCGGATCATGTATTTTTATGTAATTTTCTCGCGGCTCCTTACGACGGATTGAATGCCGCCGAAAGAGTATTGGAAAATTCCAGTGAGGTGATACGGCAAATAAACGATATGGCAGGCAAGATGCCTTATAGCGCCCGAAGAAAGGTAACATTCCCATCGCTTCTGGATAAGAACGCCGGGGAGTGCGCATGTCGCTCACATTTTTCTCAGATACGATTTGATGGTGACGGCAACGTTTCGAGTTGTTCGATGATGCTCCTGAACATGGAAAACCAGGGAAATTATAAAGATAAGGATGTGTGGAATAACGATTTTTTTAAGGAAGCCAGAAGACGGTTTTTGTCCGATGACAGGGCGGCTCTCCCTGCGCCATGTTTATGGTGCCCCGATAATTTCGGAGTATATCCGTGGAAATAAAGGCGTGAATGAAGAGGATACTTAAAATTACATCGGTTCTAGGCGCGGCGACCCTCGTAAAGATGGCCGTGGGCCTTATCCGCGCAAAATTTCTGGCATGGCAGATAGGGCCGGCCGGGGTGGGGCGTCTTGGCCAGGCTATGATGTATTCGATATTTACCATACAGCTATGCTCGATGAATATGAGTATGGGCCTGACGAAGAATCTCTCGGAATCGCTTTCACAAAAAAAAGATGAGGATGTTTCAAAGACGATTAATATAGCCGCTACCCTACAGTTTGTGTTATCAGCTGTATTTATAATTTCCATATTGCCGTTTTCGGGCAGGGTAACCAAGTTCCTATTTTCGGATATGAGATATCTGGGATTTTTTATCGGTATCACTTTGGCTACGCCTTTTGCCGTATATATGAGCGGTATCGCCGATTCGATATTCTATAGTTTCAAGAAGATACCGGAATACGCGAAGCTTATGATCTATCACGCATTAGCCGGCCTTGTGATACTTTTTATCCTGGTATGGTTCTTTAAGACGAATGGTGCGATATTGCAGGTTATAATCGTATCCGTACTGGGATTTATACTTGCGAATTATTTCATACGTAAAGCTACTTTTGTAAAGCAAAAGGTCGATCTTCGCATTCTCGGTAACGATAAGGCCAGGCGTATATCGATAGAACTTTTCCAATACGGCCTGATAACTTTTTTGCCGGGCATGCTGACCACATTTACCATACTTTTCCTACGCAGTATATTTATAAAAGAATTCGGCATTTCGGCGAACGGATATTATCAGGTTGCCTACGCGCTCAGCTCATACTATCTGCCCTTTGTGATGAACGCGTTATGGGGTCATTTCTATCCGGAGATGTGCGCTATCAAAGATAACACCGGCATCAATCATGAAGTGAATCAATACATACGGTTTACGCTCTTTGCTTCTACGGCTATCGCCGCGCCGGTCATAATCTTCAGTAAGTATATAGTGCTCCTTGTCTTCTCGCGTGATTTTTTGAGCGCGTCGGGGCTTCTTGCCATACAGGTAACAGGAGATATATTCTTCGTCTTGTGCTGTATGTTCAGCACTTCACTCATGGCGAGAAAAAAGGTGAAGGCGCTTATATGGATTTCGATGCTCGGGTATAACCTGGCCATTGTATGTTTTTATTTCATATTTGCGAAGCTGTGCGGACTTGATATAAAGAGCCTGAATATGGCCGTAGCCGCGGCGAACGTAGTATTTGCCGTGATATACACCATATATTATAAATTGGACACCGGATTTTCACTGGCAATAGAGAATAAGGGGCTTCTTATAAAGAGCGTCATCCTTTTGATGATATTATGGTATTTGCCGGGCGCTAATATCATGACGTTCCTGGTAAAATCTTTTATTATCCCGGCGTGGTTGTTTTTATCGGCGACAAAAAAAGAGATGGATGGTTTCCGGTCATTTGTTCTATCGTTTGTAAAGGAGCGCGCGGCATGAGTGATAAAAAAATAAAGATAGCCGTTTTTTCGAATTATTTCTGGGCATATACGTCATCTAAGATAGCCAGGAAGTGTTTTCCCGGCGCCGAACTGTCGCTTCTGACATTTTCCACAGAAGAGAAGTGCGAAAAATATGATTTTGGGATGGAGGTCATAGACCTCAATAGTTTCAAGTCAAAAAATATTACAGCGTTTTTTAACGAGGCGCGCGTTATTAATAGTATGAAGTTCAGCGCGGCGGTCGTAGACCATGGTTTTAACATTCACGATGCGATTTTATTATTTTTTATTGGCTTCAAAGATATCTATATCGTAGAGCCGGACAAAGAGGGCAAGTTGCGCCGTATCGGCAGAGCGGGGTTTTTAGGGATATTCATCCGTAAGATGCCGTATTTTTTCAACAAGGCACTTATAGGTGTTTCTAAACGTTTGCGGATGAGCGTAAGTATGGGGTCGCCGTCAGAACTTTTTGTCGAAACAACAAGCGCCTGCAACCTCAAGTGCATAGGGTGCCCGACCGGACTGGGTCAGCTTAAGAGGCCACCGGTCATGATAGGCGAAGAGGTTATCAAGAGGGTTATGGAGGACAGCAGAAAAAATTTCCGGTATCTCGATATAATATACCCATTTTTTTATGGTGAACCATTACTGAATAAAAATATATTCGATTATCTCCGGAAATTTCGGGAGACCGTCTATCCGTATACGCGGATAGAGATGCATACTAACGGTAATATAGCGGATTCCGGAGCTATAGCGTCCCGCCTTATCGCCAGCGGTATTGATCTGGTAAGCATTTCGCTGGATGGCACCGACAGCGCTTCTTATGAAAGCTTCAGGCGGGGCGGGAACTTTAAGCTTGTTTTTGAGTTCATAAAGAATCTGTCGGCGGCAAAAAAAGAAGCCGGTGTCATGAAACCCGAGATAGTGGTGCAGATGATTCTTACAAAATACTCCGAAGACAGGATGGAGCGTTTTAAGGCTATGAGATCGGAGATGGGCGCGGACAGGATCGTATTTAAAGAGTTCTTTCACGAGTTTACTGAACTATCCGATGAGGAAGCGTATTCTATGGCGCCGTCCAAAAAGGAGCTTGTCCTCGACAGGGATACAAAAAAGAAGATTATAAGAAGCAAGAATAATTCGTGCGGATGGGTATACAGGGCTATCTGCGTAGCTTCCACCGGTGACATAGCCGCATGTTGTATAGATTCCAACGCTTCTTTACTGCGCGGACTGAATATAAAGGATAAGAATATCGCGAAAGTATGGAATTCACCGGAGTACAGGCAGTTCAGGAAAGGGCTTTTACGCGGCAAAATAGATATTTGTAATAAATGTTTCATGTCATAGGAACGCTATGAACATATCTCTCATAATACCAGTTAAGAACGAAGAAAAGGCTGTAGGGCCTCTCCTGGTTTCTATTATGGCCCAGACACTTGTGCCCGAAGAAATAGTTATAACAGACGGTGGTTCAACCGATAATACCGTTAGGGCAATAGAAGATTATATAAAAAAGGGGTTTCCTATAAAGATGGTACGTACGGACGACGCGTTCCCGGGTAAGGGCAGAAATCTCGCCATCGAGGCATCGGGTAATGAGCTTATCGCCATGACGGATGCGGGGATAACCCTGGATAAGAACTGGCTTGAGGAACTTGCCCAAATGTTCAGCGCTGACCCTGATCTTAAAGTGGCTTATGGTTCGTATGAGCCTGTTACAGACTCTCTTTTTAAAGAATGTTTCGCGTTACTTGCCCTATCGGCTCCGGTATCCTTGGGCGGTAGATGGACGAGAACATATTTTGTCGCATCGTCGATGATAAAAAAAGATGTATGGCGCTCCGTAGGCGGTTTCCCGGATCTGCGCTCGGCGGAGGACAAGATATTCATGGACAGGATAAAGCAAAAGCATTTTAAAACAACGGTGAATCCAAAAGCGATAGTGCATTGGAACCTGCCGGGAGATTTTTTACAGGTGTTTAAAAAAGTATCGTTATATTCGATGCACGATCTGATAGCGGGAAGATTCAATGATTGGCACAGATCCGTCACACTTATGTACCTGGCCGGATTGGTTTTCTTTATGCTTGGTTTTGCCTTCTCTCCGGCGTGGTTTTTTATTCTCGTCTTCTGCGCTCTGGCCAGATCAGCCTTGATCCTTGTTAAGAAATCGCCGGGCAGACTTTTGCCATACTTTCTTGACTTAAGAAGATTCGCCTTACTTACCGCATTGATGTTCTGGATAGATATTGCTATGTTTTATGGTATCGTATGTTATGTCGGTAAAAAATGGAGGCTCGGATGGCACAAATGACTATGAGGGAAAAGCTGTTTAAGGACTATCTTTTTAAGAACGATCTGCCGAAAGAACTTGACCATACAGTTCCTAATAAAAGGAGTTTGGAAGGCTGTGAAGCGATGTTTTTAAAATTCATACCACCCGATAAAAACATAAAGATACTTGACGTAGGGTGCGGATGCGGCCAGCTCCTTTATATGTTACGGGAACACGGCTATAATAGGATCAAGGGGGTGGATCTTGGACAGGCCCAGATAGATCTGACGAAAAAGCTCGGCATAGAGGCGGATAAGATCGATGATTTGCCAGACTACTTAGACAAAAATTATGGCTGGGATGTCGTGGTTATGAATCAAGTCATCGAGCATTTTCCCAAGGACAAAGTATATTTATACCTGGATGCTATAAAAAAATCTATTGTGCCAGGCGGCAAGATTATTATCGGAACGCCTAATATGGCGTTATTGTCGGGAGGCTTTCAAAGATATATAGATTTTACGCACGAGATAGGATTTACTGAACGATCCCTGCGGCAGGTGCTAAAAATTTGCGGATTTGAAGAAACGCAGATATCCGGCGAAGTCCCATCTTTAAAATTTCGTCCGAAGTTTTTAGTGTGGTTTTTTCTCAGGTCTATATGGTTTAAGATGCTGAGCTTTCTTTATCTTCTGGAGAGAGGAACTGAAAGACCAGGGATCATATCGAGGCACTTAATAGCGGTTGCAAAAAAATCTCTCAAATGAAAATCATGCTCATATATCCGCTTCTTTCCAGGCGGCGGGCCAAGGTCGATGAGAACAAACAGTTTTGGCCGCCGTTGGGGCTTGCGTATATAGCTTCCGTATTAGAGAGGGGCGGCCATGAGGTTGAGATATTGGACAGGGATGTGATATTGCGCAAAAATAATCTCGATTTCGAAAAGGGGGACGCTTTTATACTCGATAGGATCAGGCAATTTTCTCCGGGCATATTAGGCATAAGCGTAACAACGCCCAATATGCCGGATGTCGCTTACCTGTCGAACCTGATAAAAAGCTCTTTTAAAAAACCTATGATAGTCGTGGGCGGGCCGCATGTATCAGGCGAGCCGATTTTGACTATGAAAGAGGCGCCTTCATGCGATGTAGCGGTAAGAGGAGAAGGAGAGTTTACGCTATTGGAATTGGCCGACGGGAAGTCCTTGACGGACGTATCGGGTATCTCTTACAGATCCGCCTCTTCCGCAGTTTCTAATATCGATAGGATGCCTATCGCCGACATAGACGAGCTTCCGCTCCCAGCCCGCCATCTTTTAGATATGAAGCTATATACCCGGCCGAGCCGTTTTACGAGCAGAAACTTAAGCTTACGCACGACGTCGATCTTTACGGCACGCGGATGTCCCTACAGATGCAATTTTTGCGCCGGTCCGCTTGTATTTAGCGGCAAGGTAAGATTCCATTCTCCGGCGAGAGTTATAAAAGAGATAGAGGAGCTTATTACGAAATATGACGTCGAAGCGCTCTACTTTGCCGAAGACATGTTCCTAAGTTCGAAGAAACGCGCCGAGGACATCCTGAGCCTTTTTATAGAAAAAGGTATAAATAAAAAGATAAAATGGATCGCGCAGGCAAAGGCGAATATTATAACGAAAGAACTGCTCGAACTTATGAAGGAATCTGGTTGCGTAGGCGTCGAGTATGGATTTGAATCCGGTTCGCAAAGGGTGCTTGACCTGATGAACAAAAAGCTGAGCATAGAAGATAGCGTTAAGGCGGCGGCCCTCACAAGGCGTTCGCACCTGCGTTTCCAGGCGAATATCATCGTGGGTTATCCGGGAGAGCGTATCGAAGATTTTAGACAGACTACGTCATTCATAAAGAAGATACGTGCCAATATGATAGGCTTCAACCTCTTTATGCCGCTTCCCGGCACGCCAAGTTATGAAAAACTGAAGACGAACGGCACTCCTCTACCCAGATGGGAAGATGTCGGCGACCAGGAATCACCCGGTACAAATTATGCCGACATGCCCGAAGGTGTTTTCGAAAAGATGTATTACGAGGCGCGGCTCAAGACCATATTACCAATAAACTTATGGAACTTTATACTCGATAACGCCGCGCATCCGTTGCGGCTTCTCAAAGTAGGGATGACCCAATTTGGCGGAGTGCTGGTCAAGACACTGCGCAGTATATCGAAGCTGAACGGTATAAATAAAAAGATCAGGGCGGGGCGATAGTGAGCGAGCAAAGAGCGCTTTACATAACTTACGACGGTGCGCTGGAGCCGATAGCGCAGTCCCAGGTATTGAATTATATACGCCGTCTGGCTAAAGATGGTTTTAAATTTTATCTCGTTTCTTTTGAAAAGAAAGAAAATCTGCGCGACGAGGCATATCTTTCCAGAATGGCTGAGGGTATGGCCAGAAACGGGATAGTGTGGCTACGTCTTAAATACCATGCGAGGCCGAAAGTATTGGCAACATTTTTTGATATTATCCTGGGTGGTATATTCTGTTTCTTCGTAGTTTTGAAAAATAGGATAGGGATCATACATGTGAGGGCAGAAATGCCGGCCACTATGGCATTGCCGGCTCTGCTTATACCCGGGATAAGGTTTATCTATGACAGGCGCGGCGTGATGGCATACGATTATGTGGAGGGTGGGCTATGGCCGAAAAACAGGGCGATGACAAAGTTTTTATGCAGGTCTATAAATGCTCTCGACAGGGTATTCCTGAATCGCGCGGATCATGTGGTAGTCCTGTCGAGGAAGATGAAAGATTTCCTCGGGGAGAATTTTTTTAAGTCGAAGAAAAACGATAAGGTGAGAGTTATACCATGCTGTGTTGACGTAGATAAGTTTGTGCCTGCCCGGCCGGACGCCTCAGGCGATCGCGGCAGTTTTACACTCGTGTACAGCGGTTCTCTCGGGACATGGAATATGCTTAATGAGATGGTGGATTTTTTTAGCGAATTAAAAAGGCATAAAAATAACGCGCATTTTTCCATAGTTACGCAATCGCCTGTCCGGATGGTCGAGGATACCGTCGGCGGCCGTTTGAAACGTGAGGATTACACTGTCCGCAGTGGCCGGTACGAAGAGATGCCCGGGTATATTGCCGAGGCGGATGCCGGGATCATATTCAGGATACCGGGTTTTGCTAAGACCGCGGCTTCTCCTACGAAATTCGGTGAGTATCTGGCGTGCGGGGTACCGGTAGTGATAAATTCGGGGATAGGAGACACGGAAGAACTGGTTCGCGGCGGCAGGATAGGAGTGATCGTCGATAGATTTTGTGAGGATGATTACAGGTCGGCGGCTCTGGAATTACTTAAAATGCACGCTGAAGGCAAGTTTTTACGGCAACGGTGCAGAGATGCGGGCGTTAAGGAGTTTTCGCTCGCCGGCGGCGTGGAAAAATATCTGGAAATATACAGGAGCTTGAGATGAAGATACTATTTTTAGTTCCATATCCTTCCGAAGGAGCCTCCAATCGCATAAGGGTTGAACAGTTTATTCCTTACCTGAATTCCGCCGGGATAGTGACCAGAGTCAGACCATTTGTGAACAAAAAATTTTACGAGGTATTATATCTTCCGAAACATTATATGAAAAAAATATTCTGGTTTTCCCTGTGTACTTTTAACAGGATTCTGGATATCGCCAGAGCAATAAAATATGACGTGATATTTATACACAGAGAGGCCTATCCTTTGGGCGGAGCTATTATCGAAAGCATACTGCACATGATGGGCAAGCCGATAGTATATGATTTCGACGACGCTATATACCTGCCGAACACAAGCGAGCATAATGTCTATATCGAACGGCTGAAGAATCCGCGTAAGACAGAGCGTATAATAAAAATGGCGAATCTGGTTATCGCGGGTAATGGCTATCTAAAAAAATATGCGGAACATTATAGCGCTAACGTGCATATAATCCCGAGTTCCGTCGACACCGCGCGTTATACTCATCCCGTGATGCCGGGTTCGGACGATAAGGTCGTTATAGGATGGATTGGCAGTGATACGACAAAGCGTTTTCTTCGCGTTATTAAAGAGGCGCTCGAAGAGCTATCGGGCCGGTATCCTAAAATGTTCCTTAAGGTGGTAGGAGCGTCGCCTTTCAATTCAAAGCTTCCGAATGTTATAAATAAAAGATGGGCCATGGAAGACGAGATAACCGATTTGCAAAGTTTCGATATAGGCGTTATGCCAATGCCCAACAATGAATGGACCCGGGGGAAATGTGGATTTAAAGCGCTTCTCTATATGTCATGCGGCGTGCCGGTTGTCGCGGCAAATGCCGGCGTCAACGCGGAGATCATAAAAGACGGCGATAATGGTTTTCTCGCTTCCAACACCAGAGAATGGATAAAGAAACTCACCATTCTTATAGAGGATAAGGAGCTTCGCCGTAAAATGGGAGACAGGGGCAGGCAGACCGTGGAGAGGTTGTATTCGGTAAAGAGCAATGCCCCGAAGTTTGTGGCGCTTGTATCTGGTATCGCGAAATCGGACTCAAAAGAGGTGTCCGGGTGAAAATATTACTGATAAACCCGTCGCAGAGAGCCGCATACGGCAAGTTTACCGATGTGCCGACGTTCTTTCCTATGGGGCTCGGGTATCTGGGCGCCTCACTGGAGAAGGGCGGGCACGAAGTTACTCTTGTGGATATGGATGCCCAGGGTCTTACCGAAGCGGGCCTTAAAGAAATACTCGATCGTACAGGATATGGCCTTGTAGGCATAACCGCGACTTCACCGACGGTGAAGAGTGCCTTCAAATTGGCCGCGTTCGTGAAATCCGGCGCGAATGCCCGCGTAGTGCTGGGCGGCGTTCATCCGACGCTTTTTCCTGATCATGTATTCGAATGTAATGATGTCGATTTTGCGATAAGAGGTGAGGGTGAAAATGCAATATTAGAATTAGCCGAGGCTCTGGGAAAGGATGCGGCGCTGGGTGGAATATTGGGGCTATCGTTCAGGGGCCCGGAAGGTATTTTACATAATCCGCCGCGACCCCTGATAGAAGACCTGGACAGCCTGCCTTTTCCCATAATGCATAAACTGAACAAAAACCTTTATTCTTATCCCAATTCTCTCATGAAAAGGATAGCGCCTATATTGACATCGAGGGGTTGCCCGGGCCGATGCACATTTTGCTGTACAAAAAAGACTTTTGGGACGCGTATAAGATACAGGAGCGCTGAAAACGTAGTGGCCGAGCTCGCCTATCTTAAAGATAATTTCGGCACTCAGGAAATACATGTATGGGACGACAATTTTATTACCAATAAAAAATTCATAGTAGAGTTAAAGGATTTGATGAGAAAACGCGGCCTCTCTTTCAAGATATGTCTTGTTAACGGCGTCCGGGTCGATTTTTTTACGGAAGAGATGGCGGGATATTTGAAGGAGATGGGGGTTTATTCAATCGCTTTTGGCATCGAATCCGGGAGTCAGAGGGTTCTTGACGGAGTAAAGAAGGGCATAAAACTCGAAACTTCTATTAAAGCTGTGGCTATGGCCAGGAGATTTGGATTTGAGACATGGGGATTTTTCATGCTGGGCCTGCCCGGGGATGATAAGCAGACGATAAAAGAGACGATAGATTTTTCCGTGAAACTCGACCCTGATATAGCTAAGTTCCATATATTAAAGCCGTTTCCCGGCACAGAGGTTTATGACAAACTTAAAGAAGACGGCTGTTTATTGAGCATGGATTTTGACAGGTATGGCATACATACCGGGCCAGTCCACAGACTGCCGGGACTGACAGAGGACGATATGATCAAAGCGCAGAAGGCGGCGTACAAGGCATTCTATTTCAGGCCCAAAAAGATATTGAGCCAAATAAATAAACTTAAAAGTTTTGAAAGAGTAAAATTCCTGGCCAAGGCATCGTTTAATATGGTGAAAATATTAAGAGGTGACGTATGAAGCTTTCTGTAGTAATGCCGGCGCATAATGAGGAAGATTGCATCCAGCAGGCGGTAACTGAAGTGGTCGAAGAGCTGGTGAAGAGCGCGATAGAGTATGAGCTGGTACTGGTAAATGACAACAGTACCGACTCTACGCCTGAGGTAGCGAGGAAACTCCAGGCAAAGTTTAAAGGGATAAAGATTATCGACAGGACGCCGCCCGGCGGGTTCGGCAGGGCGGTACGGGACGGGCTCGACGCGGCTACCGGGGGCGCGGTCGTGATAGTAATGGGGGATATGTCGGACGACCCAAAGGACATAGTCAGATATTTCCGCAAGATCGAAGAGGGGTACGATTGCGTGTTCGGATCCCGGTTTATAAAAGGAAGCATAGTCAAAGACTATCCACCGCTTAAACTTTTCATAAATCGCCTCGCGAATAATTTTATCCGTACACTTTTTTTTGTAAAACAAAACGATATTACCAATGCCTTTAAGATATATCGGAGGGGAGTGATAGAAGCGTGCCGACCGTTTTTGGCGCCATATTTTAACATTACCGTCGAGATACCCTTAAAAGCTGTAAACCGAAAGTTTAAAGTGGCACAGATGCCGATTAGCTGGTATGGCCGTAAGTCAGGTGTCTCCAAATTGCGCATGAAAGAGATGGGCAGAAAATATTTATTTACGGTTTTGTATGTTTGGTTGGAGCGAATACTGCTGAAGGATGAACTTAGGAGACCCTGACCATATGCAGAATAAAATAGAAGAAGCGAAATTTTTCAATAATTTTGGAGATGATTATGATGTATTGACCGAAAAAGCGTATAGCAGGATACTAGATTCATTCAGTAGGGTGACACATCCTACTGAGGGCGATAGAATAATTGATCTCGGATGCGGTAGCGGCGCTTTTACGGCGAGATTGGCGAAGCGCTATCCGAACGTGAATATTGTGGGAGTCGATATTTCATCGGTGCTTATAGATAAGGCGAAAAAAGCAAATCCCAACATAAAATACGCCGTTCTGGATATCGAGCACCTGCCCTACCCCGCAGAGACATTTGATATTGCTGTATTCAGCGGAGTCCTACACCATTTTATTGATATGTCACCGGTTTTGAAGGAGGCGTACAGGGTTTTAAAAAAAGATGGTAGATGTTTTGCTTACGATCCCAATAATGACAATCCTTTCATGTGGTTATATAGGAACAGAAAATCGCCGTTTTTTTCTTCAAAGGGGATAACTTCCAACGAACGTCTTTTATCGCGCAAAGATTTGCGGGTGGCGTTCATGAAGGCTGGGTTTGCGTCCGATGTGTTCGCGATAGGTGGTATAACTTATAGATATGTGAACGGCCCATCGGCGCTTTTACCAGTATACAATTTTTTTGAAGAACTATCCATAGTAAATCCGCTTATCCGCCGGATAGGGTCTTTTCTGATCTCGGTAGCCAGGAAAAATATTAAAAATAAGGTCGACACAATATGAAGAAGATGCTTTTAGCGGCATTCGTCATTACAGCTGTAACATACTTAGCGGTTTTCGATGGGATATTTTATATAAAGAATATATTTAGCGCTGGTGTTATATTCAACGTGCCTTTACCTTATATTATAGTAACGGTCATGTTCATTTTTTTGTATGCACGGCTGATGAATAAAAAGATAAAAAATATAGCATATGCCGCGATCGCGGCCGCTGTGTATATATCGTTATTTTATCTTTTGACCGATATGAAGCTGGGGATGATGAAGAATGACCCATTCGGCGGGAATAGGGGTATCTTCGGGCTCTACGGCATATTCTATTATACGGTAGTGACGGCCGCCTTCTCTTTAATCGCAGGGGTTTCGTTATCGTGGCGGCTGAAACCGGTATTTTGCCTGCCTGCCGTTTTTTCGTTTGTCGTCGTCGAGTCGATGCTCCTGGTAAATGCCCTTTGGTTTTATGCGTTTACTTTTATAATCTTTTTTGTTTTAGGGGTTTTATTGAACCGGTCCCGGTTTTTCGTAAAAGAGATATGGCGCCGCGCACCGGGATTTTTAAAAGACGAAAGAATATTTTTAATTGCCCTGTTAATAGCCGCGATAGCGATCAGATATTTCTGGGGCATGCGGCTCCTGGGAATAACCGGCGCCAATTTCATAATCGCCAGCGATGACGGTGTCTCCTACGATAGATTTGCGACCATATTGGCTGGAGGGAACATCATTCCGAAAGAAGATGCCCTGTACGTCAGCGGATTCGGTTACTGGTACTTTCTGGGTGCCGCCTACAAAATCTTTGGCGTGCACAACTTTAAGGCGATAGTGCTCATACAGTCGCTTTTGGGGGCCATGGTACCCATCATCACCTATCGTATCGGGAGGGCGATATTTGGTAATAGATCGGCTCCGTCCATAGCCGCCGCCTTTGTGGCAATCGATATGAACCTTATATTCCTTTCCGTTGTTATAGGGATGGAGGCGATATACATACCGGTGGTTTTATGCGCGATATGGTATATGGTGCGCCTCTTTAGTCGTATCTATAATATATCTACGAAGGAGGCTTTTCTTGCAGGTTGTCTTTTCGGCCTCGCGCAGATAATAAGGCCTGAACTACTATTGTTCCCGTTCGTGCTGGCGGCATTGATATGCATTTTTGTAAAAAACGGCATGAAATTGAAAAAGGCGTTCAGGGTGATCGTGTTTTTATTCGCAGGATTCCTTATTCTCATATCGGTGCAGGGGTTTATTACCTATCGAAACTACGGCGTATTTTATGTCGTGCCGTCCACCGGTTTGCAAGGAGCGTTTTCAGGAGGTATTTCCGATGGGCAATGCATTGATGAAAATAAGACGCTGGACAGTATGGGTTTCAATCCATTCAAGGATATGAGAGGTTCGATAGCGGTGTTTTTCGGCCATCCGGCCGAAGTGGCGCGATTAATGACGTTCGGTTTTTTAAAGCGGTTTATAATATTTTTCTTCAAACCTAATTTCGGCACCTTCGATCCATTCTATCTTGTAAATCCGGGAAGCGGATATGTATTCGGATTCCCGCTGTTCGTGCAGTTTTACGGACTGTTATTCACGATATTCGGGTTATTCTCAGCGTTTCTTAAAAAAGAAAATATACCGGCCAAGACTGCGCTTGTATCATTCGTTGCCCTGATAGCGTTCCAATACAGTTTTGTATGGGTACTGAATGCCAGATATAGAGGCGTTGTCCTCCCGGTAATAATGTTGTTCATGGCATACGGGATAACGGTGTTTTATAAAAAAGCCAAAGAGAATCTGTCATGAATAAGAGCAAAAAGTTTTCATTATTAGTACTGGCGATCCTTTTGGCGGCTGTCATAGTCTTGGCCAATATCAACGTTTCGATAACGCAGGGCGTTGACGGCCGATTAAGGACTATAACGATGCCGCTCTATGTAAAGTGGATAGAGTTTTTATCGCGCCATTATGAATACGCGAGGATTGCCAAAGAGGTTACGGCGGGTTGCCGTTCCGACGAAGATAAGACGCTGGCGATACTGAAATGGACGCACGATAATATAAGAAAAACACCTTCGGAGTGGCCCGTAGTCGATGACCACGTGCTCAATATAATCATACGCGGGTATGGGGTGGCCGATCAGTTCCAGGATGTTTTTACCACGTTATGCGCATACAGCGGTTTACCGGCATTTTATGAAGATACATATAACGATAAGAAAGAGGCGCGATATCCGATAGCGTTTGTCAAATTTAACAATTCATGGCACGCCTTCGATGCCTATTACTATAAGTATTTTAAGACCAACGACGGCAGGATCGCTACCATCGAAGATATAATAAGGGACAGATCTATAATCGATAAGGCTATCGGTGGCGATATGACATGGGGAGGAGTGCCGTATAGGAATTTTTACTATAGTTTAAAGCCGGTGGAGGAAGGAAAGACTCTTCGTCCCGCCAAACAGATGCCAATGAACAGGATATTATTCGAGATTAAGAAAGCGATAGGGTTGGAGAAGGGTAAGGCCGCATGATATCTTCGGCAATACACGGCATAGGTGTTGATATAGAGGAGGTTCGCAGGTTCAAAACCATTAAAAGTAACTCGAGGTTTGCCCGGCGCGTATATACAAAGAACGAGCTTAGTTATTGTAATGCGTTTTCCGAGCCCGGGCCTCATCTCGCGGTACGGTTTGCCGCCAAAGAAGCCGTTTTGAAAGCCTTGGGCTCAGCGCGTAAAAATACAGGATTTAGCGATATAGAAATACTTAACAGGAAAAACAGCGGAGAGCCGGTTGTGAACATTGCTAAAAACGGTATTAATAAAAAGTTTTCGTTTTTTATCAGCCTTTCACACTCGCAAACCAAGGCCGTAGCATTTTCGGTCATAACCAGGATAGCGCGATAGGGGTAATTATGGAGAACGCGGTAGCTTATTATCACTCGGAAGACAGGAAGGTCGATAGGAAGAACAGGGTATTCCCAGTTTTTTCGCCGGATCCTAAGGTAGTAAGGGTTGCCATATTGGGAAGTTCCACATTAAAAGGCGTCAAAGAAGCGCTGAATGTAAAATGCAGTCAGGCAGGGCTCGTTATGAAATCTTATGTCGGGGAATATGCGCAGTATAATCAGGAGATCCTTGATAAAGGGAGCGGATTGTATAAATTCAAACCGCACCTGACGATAATGATGATCGATATAATCGATCTTCTGGGGGAGAATTATTATTTTCCTTACAGGTTATCCGAACGCGGCCGCAAATCTCTGGTCGAAGCCAAGCGGAAGGAGTTGTTATCTCTGGCAAAAGCTTTCGCCAAAGACTGCGACGGGGTACTTCTCATCAATAATTTCAGTGTACCGACCTATTCTCCGATGGGGATACTGGAGCCCAAGCAAAAATTCGGTTTCTTCGAAATGATCCGTGCTCTTAACAGGGCGTTGGAAGAGGCCTCAAGGATGAACCCTCAGTTGCATATATTTGATTATGATGCCTTTTTAAGCAAATCCGGAAAGATGGAGTGCTCCGATGATAAGATGCGGTATATAGCGGATATGAAGATAAGTCAGAGCTATGTACCCGCTCTTTGTGATGAATATATGCGATACGTGAAAGCCATTAAGGCTAAAATGCGAAAATGCATAGTCCTCGACCTCGACAATACGCTGTGGGGTGGTATCGTAGGCGAGGATGATTTTGCAAGTTTAAGACTCGGCCCGACCGCGCCCGGCAACGCGTTCGTTGAGTTCCAGAAATATATCCTAAACCTTTTCGAGCGGGGCATCATCCTTGCCATAAACAGCAATAACAACGAAAAGGACTCGCTCGCGGTCATCAGAAAACATCCTCACATGATACTACGGGAAAAACATTTTGCCGCGATACGGATCAACTGGGAAAACAAAGTGCGAAACCTGGTGGATATAGCTAAAGAGATAAATATCGGCCTCGACAGTATTATATATATAGACGACGATAAGGCAAATCGCCAGCTCGTCAGGGAGATGGCGCCGGAAGTGCTTACGCTGGAGATGCCGCCCGACGCCGCATTGTATGTGCGGACGATCAGGGAATGTAAAGATCTCGATACTCTCCATATTACCGAAGAAGACATGAAGCGGGGCGCTATGTATGCCGAGGAGAAAAAACGGAAAGACTCGTTTAAATCTTTCGGCGATATAGGAGATTTTCTCGCTCATCTCAATATAGAGGTCAGGATCGAACGCTCCGGGTCGTTCTCTATTCCGAGGATATCGCAACTTACGCAGAGAACCAATCAGTTCAATTTTACCACACGGCGCTTTTCGGATACGGATGTCCGCTCTCTGACAAGCGATAAGGCCGCCGAGATCTATTCGATCAGCGTAAAGGACAGGTTCGGGGATAGCGGTATATCAGGGATGGTTTCTTTTAAAGCGTCAAAGGATGCTATCATGGTCGAGGATCTTTTGCTGAGTTGCAGAGTGCTCGGCAAAGGTGTCGAAGAATCCGTGCTGGCTTTTCTCGTGGAGACGGCCCGCAAGTCGGATCTTAATCATATCATATGCAGATATATTCCGACGGCGAAAAATTCCATGGTACAAAAATTCCTAAAATCATCCGGTTTCGCGCGGGTAAAAATGCCCGGCAACGGCGAAACTTGGCGCTTTATGGTGAAGCGGGGATTTAAAAGACCGGGGCACATAAAGGTGGTTACAAAATGAAAACACTGAAAAAAATATTATCCGAAGTTCTGGGCGTGAGCCCCAACAAGATAAATGATAATACCTCTCCCAAGAATGTGAAAAAGTGGGATTCCTTCCATGGCCTCTTACTGGTTACCGAGCTGGAAAATAGTTATAAGGTTAAGTTTAGCATGGACGATGTTATATCCGTCAGGAATGTGGGAGACATAAAGAAGGCTTTAAAAAAATACGGGGTGAAGATTGAAGAAGCATAAAACGAGCGCCGGGCTGGAATATAAGGATATAAAGATCGGCAGTAGATATTCGTTCAGCAGGAGTATATCACAAATGGATGTGGAAAACTTCGCCGCGCTTTCCGGTGATTTCAATCCTCTGCATCTGGACGAGAAATACGCCGGCTCCACGATGTTCGGAGGGACGATCGTCCATGGCATGCTCGCGGCCTCGTTTTTCTCGACTCTGATAGGAATGCTCTGCCCCGGCAGAAACGCCGTTATATTACAGCAGGAGATAAGGTATTTAAGCCCTGTGAGGCCGGGCCGTATTGTCAAGGCAACCGGCAAAGTTATACGAAAAGTCGACGCTCTGAAAATAATCGTTATGGAACATGCCGTAAAATCTAAGAGCGGCAAGGTTCTTATAGAAGGTGTTTCGAATATAAAAGTTATGAGGTGAAAGATGCTGAGCGGAAAAGTAATTTTAATTACAGGTTCCAGCAGGGGGATAGGTTCCGAAACGGCGCGTCTTGCGGCAGGCCGCGGCGCGTCCGTCGTAATAAATTATAACAAAGACCGCTCCGGCGCTGAAAGTACGGCGGCGGCCATAAAGAAAGCCGGTAAAGGGCGCGCGGTGGTTGTAAAAGCCGATGTTTCACGGGAAGACGAGGCCGGTAAATTGATTGACCTGATCGTGAAAAAATTCGGGAAGATAGATGTGCTGATAAATAATGCCAGCGCGCCTATAGAGTACACGCCGCTTTCGGATATAAAATGGAAGTCGTTCCAGAAACATTATGAGGTGACGCTCCGGGGGGCTTTAAATATGGTGAAGCGCGTAGTCCCATTCATGTCCGCCCGCGGCCGCGGCAAAATCATAAATATACTTTCTTCCGTTACCGTGGGTGTGCCGCCGTCAAAATTCGCCGATTACATATCGGCCAAATACGCGCTTCTGGGGTTTTCCCGCGCGCTTGCCGTGGAGCTCGGCTCGTCGGGCATTACGGTAAACTGTATCTCGCCGGGCATGACAAATACTGCGATGACAGAAAAACTACCGGCGAAGATGAAAGAGATAGTTTCCTATACAACGCCGCTAAAAAGGCTGGCCGAGCCGGTCGACATAGCTCGTGTCGCGGCTTTTTTGTGCTCCAGCGATTCAGATTATATAACCGGAGTTAATATACCGGTGTGCGGTGGCAGTGTGATGTGAGGTTTATATAGTGAACAGGCGAACGATCAAAAAAAGTATATCAGATATAGTGCTTTTTGCCGGAGCTTTCTCTGGAAATAATCCTCAGAAAGACGGGCTCCGCGTGCTGAATTATCATTCGATAACCGCTTTGCCGGTTTCGGCCGATCATTATCAGATGACTACCCCGAGAGAGCTTTTTGACGGCCAGATGCGCTTCCTTAAAGAGAGTGGCTATAAAGTATTGACATGCGAGGAGGCGTTTTCCGCAGTCGGTAAAAGCGCGTCTTTGCCGTCCCGGAAGGTCTGTATAACTTTTGATGACGGTTTTAAGGACAATCTGGTTAACGCACTTCCGGTGTTGCGCAAGTACGGCTTTAAAGCGACGATATTTTTGACGATCGATTTTATCGGCAAGGACGATTCGTACCTTGGCTGGAAAGATATCGACGAACTCGCCATGACGGGGCTATTTTCTTTTGGCTCGCATACTATGAGTCACAGGAAGCTGTCTTTGCTTGGCGATGATGAGATTATCAAAGAGATCGGAGACTCAAAGAAGATCCTGGAAGACAGAACCAAAACCCCCGTCGATATATTCGCTTATCCGTTCGGATGTTACGGTTCGTTCGATGACAGATCCATAACAGCGGTCAGGGATAGCGGTTATAAGGCGGCGGTGACAACCATAGCCGGGCTTAATTCCTCCGGCGACGATCCGTATCTTGTTAAAAGGATGCGCATATCATGGCAGGACGATACGCGGGAGTTTTCTAAACAGCTTTGCGGCGCATACGATTGGTACAGATTATGGCAGAGAATAACGACATTACGCTAAAAATGGCCGCAGATGCACAGGCGAGGGCATCGGCCGATGTTTCATTCGGCCGCCTGTCCATGAAGGATGACGAGGAATATACAAAATTTCTTGTTACGGCGCATAAGGGGAGATTTAACGGTTATCTTTTTAAAGATCCCGGAATGGCCCGCAGGTTGTGGCGCTGGGAATATCTGGACAATCCCGATGCGCGCGACGGAGGGCCGTATATATGGATATGCAGGATAAAAGGCGCCATCGCCGGCCAGGCTTGCGTCATGCCGGTAATGGTAAAAACGGGTGATAGCTATTTCAGGGGCGGATGGTTTCAGGATCTTATCATGCTTCCGGAATTCAGAAATACCGGAATAGGCTATTTTCTCGTTAAGCATGTACTTGGTGAATTAACGGCGTCGCTGGATATAGCGATGGTATCCGGAACCAATGAAGAATCTTACCCTCTTTTTAAAACGCTTGGGTTTACCGATATGGGGCATATCGGTCGAAATATATATGTAAATGCGCTGTCCGCGTTTTTTACCACTACCGCCTGCAAGAGCGCTCTAGAGATAAATGAGATTAAGGATATAGGCGAGAGTTTTAATGAATTGTGGCGCGAACTTTCCGGGCGTTTTACCTGCGCCGTCGAAAGAGATAGCGAAAGAGTGAAGTGGAGGTTCGTCAATCAGCCATATTGGAGATATCGCATCTTTGCGGCGACACGCGGCGGATCTATGAGGGGTTATGTTGTGCTAAAGGAGAGCATCAAGCGTAAAGGCCCGCTGGGTTGTTTACGAGCTGGAACCATCTCAGATATATTTTTCGATCCTTCTGAAGAAGGAGTGGGTAGCGCGCTTATTGCCACGGCCGCACGTTATTTTAAAGGCAGGGCGGATATTATAAAATGCGATATCCTGAACGAAGGCGTAAAAACCGTGGTTATTAAGAATGGGTTTTTTAATACGGTTTCCAATAGCAGATTTCTTATGTATCCACTAAATAATATGGATGGAAGGGATGGGTTAGTAACTGTGGCAAAAGATCCTCGAACATGGTTCCTTACCAATGGGGATTCAGATATGGATTTATCTTAATCGTAATATTGACAATAAGTTAAAGATGTAGTATTATGTTTAAAACGTTTTAAACAATGAAAACTGGAGATGGCCATGAATGAAAAATTAGAGTCAGCGCAACATAAATTTATAGAGAGTATAGGAAAGCTATGCGATAGCTTCGGATTCAACAAATTCATCGCTCAACTTTATGCCCTTCTATATCTGAGTGACAGGCCTATGTCGCTCGATGAGCTCTCGGAAAAACTTTCGGCAAGTAAGGGCAATGTCAGCCTTAATATAAGGGAACTTGAAAAATGGGGGGCTGTGAAGAATATTTGGGTGAAAGGCTCGAGAAAAGATTATTACGAAGCCGATACTGATATCAAAAAAGTCTTTTCCAACAAGATCAGGACGGCTGTCCAGAAGCGGATCGGCGAAATCTCCGGGATGGTTGGCGAATTCAACACGATAGTTGATTCGGCCAGTGCGGAGTTGACTGAAGAAGAGAGGAAGATAGCGGCGCTTTACCGGGAGAGGATGAAGAAGATAGAGGATATGAAGAGTCTGGCATCAACGGCATTAAGTCTTATGGAGAAGATATTATAATAGGCGGGCATGCATTATGAACAAGGCTATTTTAATACAGGCGCGTTTGTCGTCAAAAAGACTTCCCGGGAAAATGATGCTAAAGCTGGGCGGTATCCCGTTGGCCGAATTCGTATATCGGCGTTGTGAGATATCCAAAAAAGCCGGTATCATCGCCATTATAACTTCGACGGATAAAAGCGACGACGAACTTTTTAAATACTGTGTTTCTAAAAAATTATGTGTTTACAGGGGCTCTCTGGACAACGTATTGGACAGGTATATATCCGCGGCTGAAGCCTATGCCTCGCATCTGGTATGCCGTGTATGCGGCGATTCGCCATTTGTGGATATTGAATTGGTCGACGCGATGTTCGATATGGTCGAAAAGGAGGGGGTTGATTATGCCGCCCCGGACAAAAAAAATTGCATGGCCGGGCTTGATTCGGAGGTAATAGCGACCGAAGCCTTAAAGAGAAGCGCCACCTCCGCAACTTCTAAAAACGATTTTGAGCACGTAACATCCAATATCAGGAATAATCCTGATAATTTCAATATCAGGTATATAAAAACGGAATTAAAACCCCGCGACCTGAATGCCATATCGGTAACGGTCGATCATCAGAAAGACATGGATCTGTGCAATAAAGTGCTGAAGTCGATAGGGGATGGATATTCCTTCAGATCCGAAGATATTTTTAACGCTTTAAGAGAAAACAGGTAAGCGATGACAGATATCCCGAAATTCCCGAAAAGACTGGAGCTGGAGCTTGCCAGCAGTTGCAACCTGCGGTGTACGTATTGCCCGCGCCGTTACCTGGATAATCTGAACGGTTATATGGATTTTACCCTGTTCAAAAAGATAATAGACGAGGCAAGCGCGTATCCGGAGACCATAATAGTCCTGCACAGGAGGGGGGAAAGCCTTCTTCATCCCAGATTTAACGACATAATAAATTATATCGCCGGAAAATTCAAAGAGATACAGCTCGCCACTAACGCTACGCTTCTGACCGAAGAAAAATTCGAGGCGATAGTAAAGGGGTTGAATTTTATCTCCTTCAGCCTCGATACGCCGGGCAATTATGACAAGACTCGTATCCCGGCGCGTTATGAAATCGTCGAGAGCAGGATATTGAAATTTTTGCAATTTAATAAAGGAAGGGTAAGAACCCAGGCTTCCATGGTCAAAACAGAAAAAACGAAAGAAACGGATGTCGCGATATTCAAGGATGTCTGGCGCGCGCGTGTTGACAGGGTCCGCATATACGAGGAGCATTCAGTTGGCGGTGTTTTCGGCGCTATGAATAATCCCAGGCGGGAAAGGAAAACCTGCGTTATGCCTTTCTACGAACTGCTGATCTATGACAGCGGTCGGGCCGGCAGGTGCAACCACGACTGGGATGGGGAACCGATGGGGGATGTAAATGCCAATACGATCTCGGAAATATGGCACAGCCAACGGTATTCGAGCCTGAGAAAAGAACAGCGGGAGCTTAAGTTCAGCGATGCGGTATGTAAAGATTGCGACTGTTGGTACGCGGAGATCGGCAAACAAGGGACGGGCGATGTTATCGAAAAATCTTAGAAAAGACTTCCTACCTTTATCAAGGCCGTGCGTTGCGGACGACGAGATATCCGCCGCTTTGGCTGTGGTAAAGTCCGGTTGGTGGACGACGGGCGCGAACGTGGCGAGATTTGAGAGCGAAATGTCCGCGTATCTTAAGGAAGACGTCGATGTATTTACGGCGGCGCTTTCATCATGCACGGCAGGGTTGCATCTGGCGCTTCTGGCTCTCGGTATAGGAGCAGGTGACGAGGTAATAGTGCCGACAATGACATTCGCGGCGACGGCGCAGGTTGTTGGTTGGGTCGGCGCAAAATTAGTGCTGTGCGACATAAACGAAGACACACTGAATATAGATACGGAAAAGGCGGAGAAGCTTATCACCGCCAGAACGAAGGCCATAATCCCGGTCCATATGGGCGGATATCCGTGCGATATGGCGGAGATAAGCAGGATAGCTAAAAAGTACAAATTGAAAGTGATAGAGGATGCCGCTCACGCGATCGGTACCAGGTACAACGGCAGAAAGATAGGTAACTTTTCGGATATTACGGTATTCAGTTTCTATGTGACGAAAAATCTGGCGATGGGCGAAGGCGGCATGGCCGTTTCCAGGGATAAGGCGCTTATCGACAAGATAAAGAGATTGAGCTATTTTGGAATAAATAAAGAGGCCTTTAAGCGCTACGAAAAATCCGGCAGTTGGTTTTATGATATAGAGGAGATGGGCTACAAGTATAATCTCGACGATCTTCATGGCGCCATAGGCCTGGCGCAGTTGCGCAAATTGGACGCGATGAATGACAGGCGCAGGGAGATCGCGGGTATTTACAGGCGCAAGCTTATTGCCCCCATCCGGTTTACTAAAGATTCGGACGAGCATTTCCATATTTATTATATATTTCAGATAAAAGTGCCGGGCAGGGATGCATTAATAAATAAGCTGAAAGAACGCAATATCGGCACAAGTGTGCATTTTATTCCTCTGCACATGCATAGTTTTTACAGATCCCGGTTCCCGGGAGAGAATTTTCCCGTCGCGAATAAAGTATTTTCGGAAATATTATCTATTCCCATGTTCCCTTCTATGAATGAAGACGACGTGGGCTATGTCATTACCAATCTAAACGATCTTTTGAGGAGGCAGGATGGATAAGTTTAAAAACGAATTACTGGATAGTAAAACGGTTTCTGTTTGGGGTATAGGGTATCTCGGATATACCAAGGCGATGCGGCTTTTATCGAAAGGGTTTAAGGTCAACATATTCGATCCTACGAACGCTTCGATCGGAAATAATTTTAAAAAGAATATATACCCCGGTAAACAGCAGGTCTATTCATGGACGGAGAACGGTCATATACCGCCCATAGATATGTCTAATGTAAATATCGCCAATAGCGACACGATATTTAACGCAAAGATACATATCATTGCGCTTCCCACTGCGGACAGGGAAGGCAACAGCCTGCTTAAAGAATTAGCGGGGATATTTAAAAAACATAAGAAACGCCTGAAAGACGCGTTGGTAATATTCGAATCGGCCGGGATGCCCGGAAGTATCGATAAAAATTTTATCGGCATACTTCATGCGCATAAGATCAGGTGCAGTTTTGTTTCCGCTTTCAGGAGCGACTGGACCCTGGAAGAATTCATGTCCCGGAACAGAAAACGTGTCCTGGCGGCAAACGACAAAGAATCTCTGGAAAAAGCCAAAGCCCTCTATGATGCCCTGGGCATCAGGTACAAAACGCTGTCTTCCATAAAAGAGGCTGAGATATATGAGAACGCGAAGAATGGATTCCAGTTCATTGCCTCGATGTTCATAAACCAGCTGGCATTCGCCTATCCCGATACCAATATAAGGGAGATGACAAAGTATCTTTTAAACGACGTTGAGCTGAATGAATCGCATCTCAGTATAGGCGCGCTCGGATACAAGATGTTGTCGTCGGTGCAGAATATAATAGGGGGGAGCGCTAACCCGAACTTCCTTTCGCTTTTGAAGACGGCCGAAGACAGCAACATGAGCATGATATTGACCTATGCCGATATCATAAAAAATATGGGATGCAGGAGCGTTTTATTGATGGGCCTTTCCATAAAAGGCAACCAGAAGAATATCGAGCTTTCGCCCTCAGTCGTACTCGCGGAGTATTTTAACAGATTAGGCATAAAGGTTTATATAGACGATCCTTTTTACGATAAGGCGGCGCTATCCCGGATACTTCCGTTTAGCAGGAACGCGGATATCCTTAAAAAGATGCCGAAGATCGACGCCTTTTTTGTCATGACGGGCCATAACAAATATAAACGTATTACCCAGGCTGACATAAAGCGCTCACCTATTTATAACGCATCGATAATAATCGACAATGTTCCGATATTTAAAGAATTTAAATTTTCGGATTCTACGCTTTATCACGCGATCGGTGACGGTAAACTGAAAGCATTATAAAATGTGCGGAATAGCAGGATTTATATCGGAAAACAGAAGTTTTGATTCGGAGAAGCTGGTATCCGGGATGTTGGATCTCATCCGGTACCGCGGTCCGGATCAAAAAGACGTCAAGGTTTATGACGGCGTCGCTCTCGGCATGGCCAGGCTTAGTATCATTGATCGGGAGAAACATGCGATCCCATATGAGGATTCGACCGGTAATTACGCCATAGTATATAACGGCGAAATCTACAACCACGGTGATATACGGAAGCGCTTGGTAAAAAAATATGCTTTTAAGACCGCCTCCGACGCGGAAACAGTTCTTTATAATTATATCGAGAACGGACCGGCGTCTTTTAAAGAATATAACGGGATGTACGCGTTCGCTTTATACGATGATATCAAAAAAAAGGTATTTATCGTGCGTGATAAGGCTGGCGAGAAACCGCTTTTCTATACGGAAGGCAAAGATTTTATAGCATTCGCCAGCGAAATGAAGTGCCTGCTTGAATTGGTCGAGCCCGAATTTAACAAGGAAGCCATTTCGTACAAGACATATGAGTTTACGGTCGGTAAAGAGACCCTTTTCAAAAACATATATTCTCTGGGCCCCGGCGAATACATGGAGATTTGCGGCGGCAAATTAACCAGGCGCGATTACTGGAAGGCGTGGGATAACCTGATAGAAATGAAAGATAACGAAAAGACCGTTTTAAGCAAACTGTCGGATCTTATCGAAGACGCGGTTCTCCTGAGGACCGGAAACAGCGTTCATGGTTACGGTTGTTTTGTAAGCGGCGGCGTGGATAGCGCGCTCGTTGCCTGTATAGCCAAGCCTGCGCGCCTGTATACGGTTCATTATGATTACGATGACTTCAATGAGCTTGAGTATGCCCAGCTTGTGGCAAAAAAGTTGAAAAAGAAACTGACGATAGTAAGGCCGAACAAGAAAGATTTTCTACGTACAAGGGATAAAATAGCATATCACCTCGATACTCCGTCGATATGGACTACATTCTCTTTGTGGATGCTCCTCGAGAGGGCGCATAAAGACGTAAAGGTGGTGCTTACCGGTGACGGCGCGGATGAGATGTTTTCGGGGTATCACAGATATTTTCTTCTGTATCACGACGAGCAGATACATAAACTGGAGGCCATGGAAAAATATACATACCTGATCGACAGATACTACGGCAGTCCCGTTGAAAGATACGCGAAGCTAATAAACAGGTGTGAGAATAAGTTCGATGAAGAGGTAAATAAATATCTGAATAAAAGTGTAGGGTTTTATTTTGACAAGATAAATAATGATGTGATGCATTCGATGGGGCTTAATGATTTTTATACTACGATGCAGGTGCTCCTCCAGATGTATGACAGGACCTGCATGGCGTTCAGCGTGGAGAACAGGTCTCCTTTCCTTGACCATCGGCTTATCCAGTTCGCTTTTTCAATGCCGTCGAAATATAAAATACACAACGGTGTGACAAAATGGGCTATCAAGGAAGTGGCGAAGAAATTTATTCCCGAAGCGATCGTGAACAGGGTCGATAAGCGCGGGTTCTCGGCGCCGGTGAATAAATGGTTCGAGTGGGATAAGAACGGAAAATATAACAGGACGGCGTATAAAAATATGGTATTTGAGGACTGGAAAAAGGTTTTTTCGGTAAAGGGAGCTTAGCCGATGAGTGGGATAGCAAGGGACAAGGCCAGATATTATAGCGAACTTGAAAAGTTTGTGAAGGTCTGTAAAAAACTGAACAGATCCGGCGGAGCATATCTGGTGATTATAGCCAGTCATGAACTGTACAGGTTCCTTTATCCGTATGAACCTTATGAAGGTTTTCATAACAGGATGCCCGTTAAATTCATAGCAAATAAGATAGTCGAGCTTAATGATTTTTTGGATAAAAGCTCGAGGGCCATCAAGTTTTACGATTTCGATGTTAAAAAATTCGGCGCCGGCGCTTCGCCCGATACCGGTCTGGAGAAGAAGACCTCGGACCTGTATACGTCCCTTTGGGAAAAATTCGAGCACACGGCTATTATTGAAGAAAGCAAGAAACTGATCTCCAGTCGCATACCGGGTAAGATCATCGAGAGCTGTATAAAAGGTAAGGTCGTTCTCGATATGGGGTGCGGTAGCGGCAGGTATTCCATCGCGCTCTCGCTTCTTGGCGCGAAGAAAGTTTACGCGCTCGATCTTTTTGAACAATCTTTTGCGGCATACAGGAAAATCGCTCGCGGTAAGGGGTTGAACATCGAGTTTCGCGAAGGTAATTTCCATAATCTGCCTTATCCCGGCGACTACTTTGATTTTATTTTTTGCAACGGTACGATGCATCACTCCACCTCTATCAGGAAGAGTCTGGCGGAATTTAAAAGGGTTCTGAAGCCCGGACACAAGGGGTTTGTATATATTTATGCAAAAGGAGGTATTTTCTGGGATACGCGTAAGAAGATGCGCGAGATATTCAGAGAGGTACCCTCCGGGTACACCAATGAAGTATTGAAGATAATGTTTATGCCATCGAATAGATTTATATTCGCGGATACGTGGCATGTGCCCATAGAGGAGCATACCTCCAGAAAAGACCTTGAGTGTATGTTTAAGGAGCTGGGCCTTAGATTCCGGAAGATAATATCAAAAGGCATGTTCGACCTGGACAGAGTTGCGCACAGGAGCGCCGAGGATTCAGTGATGTGGGGAGACGGAGAACATCGTTATATACTGGAGAAGCCGGATGTACATAATAGCGGAAATCGGTATAAATCATAACGGCAGTTTCGAGAATTGTATTAAGATGATAGACGCCTCTGCCGATGCGGGATGCGATGCGGCGAAGTTTCAACTTTTCCGGGCGGCATCTCTTTATCCGAAGAGCGCCGGGAAGCTGGAGTGGAAGGGCCGAAGGGGTGGATACTCGTACGATATATACGGCGCGGTAAAGGGTTTCGAACTGCCCTATAGCTGGATCGACCCATTGATAGCATATTGCAAAAAAAGGAAGATAGATTTCCTTTCATCCGTCTTTGATATGAAGGATGCGGATATTCTGGCCGAAAAAGGAGTGAAACGGATAAAACTCAGCTCTTATACGGTGACGAATATACCGCTTATAGAACATTGCGCGAAAAAGCGAATGTCGATAATTTTGTCTACGGGAGGTGCCCTGCTTGGCGAGGTCGAAGAGGCCGTCGATGCGGTGATACGACACCACGGCAGGCTTTCATTGCTCCATTGTAATATAAGTTATCCGACGGCCCCGAGGGATTGCAATCTCGGGATCATAAGCACGTTAAAAACGGCGTTTCCTGATCTGATGATCGGTTTTTCGGACCATACCGCCGGTATATCCGAAGCCGCGGTCCAATCCGTCTATGTGGGGGCGCAGATAATAGAAAAACATATTACGCTGGATAAAAAGATGGAAGGCCCGGATCATTTTTTTGCGCTGGAACCTCGCGAACTGAAGCAGATGGTTGGGGACATCAGGAAAGCATCGGCCGATGCGGTAAAAAAATGCGGGTTCCGTATCGACAAAACATTTTACGGCAACACCGCGAAGATAGTAGGGCGCAATGAAAAATATCTAAGAGACTTCGCTTTCATGAAGTTATTCGCAAAAAGAAGCATTAAAAAAGGCGACAGGATCAGGTGTTCGGATATTTCTATACTGCGCCCGGGTAAAAAGGCGCATGGCCTCGAACCGAAATATGTCAGTCTTTTTAAAGATTTTGTTGTTACCGCAAAGCGGGACATGAGCCCTGAAGACCCTATAACATGGAGCTCGATACTTAAGTGAAGAAGATACTCTTCAGGGCGGACGCAAAACCATCTATTGGCATCGGGGATCTTGTGTCGCTTATAAATCTTTCAAAGTATTTTGAGCGCGCGGGATGGCAGGCGCATTTTATCGTAAGAAATAGTAACGCATCTACGGTTCTTATAGAAAAAAACGGCTTATCGAACCACCTGGTGCTGGATAAAGATATTTCCATTAGAGAAGAAGTGGCCTTGATGAATGAATATATAGCCGCCAATCATATCGACGCTGTTATGCTCGAGATTACCGAGAGAAGCCTGGCCGATTATAGCGGCATAACGGAAAAAGCCGTCAGGGCTTGCGTGATATTCGATGCGGCAGTTCCCGAATGGGCGGATATTGCCGTAAATTGGGATGTTGACGCCGATAGCGCGCTTGCCGGTAAAAAGTGTCCGTTGGCCAAGTTATTATTCGGTGTTCAGTATGTGGTTATACCTGCGAGCTTTGATTTTAACGAAATAAATAAAAGAATATACAGGAAAGAACCGGAAACTCTTTTAGTTGCCATGGGCGGCGCGGACGAATTCGATCTTACCAAAAAAGTCATTGTCAGCCTGTGCAGGAACAGGGTGGATTTAAAACTGCATGTCGTTGTCGGAAGCGGATACCGGTACCGGAGTAGCCTTGAAGACGCCCTATCGGATTATCCGGCCGAATATACGGTAAAGCAGAATGTGAGCGACATGTTCGCCGAGTACATGAATTGCGATGTGGCTGTAGGCGCCGGCGGACTGACGTCATTTGAACTTATTGCGACGCGGACACCTTCTTTACTTGTCGCGGCGTATGAGCATCAGAAGGCAAGATGTGTGTATTTCGACAAGATGAGGTGGGCCACTTATTTAGGATTCCGGGATTTCAACGAAAGCGTTTTTTTAGAAAAACTGGAGAAGCCGGACAGGATTCCACCGAAGGGGACATACAGGACGGACGAAATAAGAAAGGCTGTGGATGAGATACTCGAAAGACATTAGATTAAAAATAGGAGACGCCACGCTCTCTTTCAGATATTTGGCATGGGATACGGACTTCTTCGGTAAAAAATCTTTTATCCTGGATTTGGACGGACCATGCTTAGATATCTCCGATAAAATGGCGGACACTGCCGCCTCTTCGTTAAAAAATTATTTTGTCACGGCAAAGGTCTGCTCGTCTTGCGGTAAAGGTATCGTGAATTTTTTGCAGAAGGCGGGTTTTAAATATATAGATACGGAAGTTATCCTTAAATATCAGTCTTTGCGACAGATGTCCGCTAAGGTCGACGAAAAGGTTGGCAATATCAGGGTTGTGGAGTTAAAAGATAATAAGAACTTGCCATATGAAGAGCTGGGGGCATCATTCACAAAGACCAGATTCCATAACGATGTGAATATTCCGCCGGATAAGGCGGATCGTTTATGGATAAACTACCTGAGGAATTATAAAGTAACGCCGCTAAGGCATATATTTGCCGTAACCGTAGGCGCCAGGGTGGGCGGCGTTATTCTTGTTAATGAGAATAAAAATCCGCGAAAAGCGGTACTGTCGTTCGTAGCCGTTCTGAACGATTTTCGCAATACGGGGATAGGCTCGAAGCTGATAGGATATGTTGCAAAAAAGTTTAAGACTATGGATATTTTTACGGAAACACAGGTTAGCAACAAAGCGGCGCTGAATTTTTATATGAAGAATGGGTTTTCCAGGATGGAAGGCGTAAAAACAATATTACATAGGTGGTGATATGAAACATTTAGTATTGGCGGCTCATCCGGATGATGAGGTATTGGGTTGCGGCGGTACGATAGCAAAGCGTATCAAAGAAGGTGATGAAGTAACGGTGGCGATTCTGACGGATGGCGCTGTTACGCGCTACAAGAAAGGCATGGCCAAGGTTCTTAAGGCGAACACGACGGAATGCGCAAAGGCGCTGGGTGTTTCAAGGATCATTTTTAAAAATCTGCCCAATCAGCTTCTCGACGCTATGCCGATAACGAAAGTGATAAAAGAGATAGAGGGGATAATAAAAGAAACCGCGCCGGATATGGTTTATACGCATGATAAAGGGGATCTCAATCGTGATCATGTTGTTGTTTATGAAGCAACGCTTGTTGCGGCAAGGCCGTTACCCGGCGGTAAAATAAAGGGGCTCTTCACGTATTTTGTGCCGTCGTCGAGCGAATATAACGATGTTGACGAAAAAAGCGTTTTTATACCCAACGTATTCGTGGAGATAAACCAGACCATAGATAAGAAGATAAAAGCTTTTACGTATTATAAAAGCGAAGTCAGGCCGTATCCTCATCCAAGATCACCCGAGGCTTTGCGGGTATATGCTAAGCGATGGGGAATACAGGCCGGGGTCGAATACGCAGAAGCGTTCCGGTTGATACGGGGGGTAGAAAGTTAACCTATGCTGGATGGCGTGATGGAAGATTTCATACCAATCGATATTAAAGAGATGCGCCCACCTGGCTTTTTTAAAAAAGTGGTGCAGGATAACGCTATCTGCGTGGATAATGTATCGCGCGGAAAAGGGTGGCGTTCGGTTACGAGTTGCCCGCTCTGCGGAAGCGGAGTAAGGCAGATCGTCTTTGGCCGGCTCGATGTAAATATAGTCAGGTGCGGCGGGTGCGGTTGCGGCTACACGGATAAGTTCCCGATCGACACGGCGGATGTTTACAGCGATAACAGCTATATAGGGCTCGCCCGGAGCGGATATCTTGACAATGTCGAATACAGGAAGAAGAGATTTGCCGCAGAGCGTTTAGGACTGATCGAGAAGTATGCCGCTACAGAGCCGGGATCTTCGCGGCTATTGGATGTCGGATGCGGCACGGGATGGTTCCTTGAGGCGGCAAGAGAGAGGGGATACGATATCGCAGGACAGGAATTAGGTAAAGGCCTGGCAAAATTCACGTCCGAAAAATTGAATATAAAAGTTTGGGATGTTCCGCTATCGGAAAAACCGGATGTCTCCGGGTTCGATGTTATTACATTATTCGATGTGATAGAGCATATACCGGACCCGAAGAACATGGTGCGCAATATCCGTAAGCTTTTAAAGCCGGGCGGTATTGCGATGATATATACCCCGAACTTCGATTCGCTGGCATTCCGGTATATGAAGGAAAAATCGAATCTTGTTATGCCGGCGGAGCACCTTTTTTATTTTACGCCTTCTTCCCTGCGGGCTATTCTGGAAGAGAATAATTTGGAAGTGATATATTTCGCGACAAAGGGTATGGATATACCGGATATCTATGCATATCTTCGCGATGAGGCGAAGGACATCGAGGCGTCTGAATTTTTATACCGCAATTGCGATATGTTGCAGGCTGTCATAGACAAGGCGGGATGCGCCAATCACATGAGATTCATAGTCAGACGAGGGAGAGAACAGCGCATATGAAGATAGTTTTTATCGGTAGTGTTGAGATAGGATTGAAATGCCTCCGGCAGGTTGTGCGGGATAAGTGGAAAGTTGCCGCTGTATTTACTTTGGCGAAAAAATATGCGCGCACGACGTCGGGCTATGTGGATTTTTCACCGTTTGCTAAAAAGGCCGGGATCAAAGTATTTAAAATAAAGAACGTGAATGATCCGGTCAATGTTGGAAGAATTCGCAAGATAAACCCCGACCTTATTATCATATGCGGGTGCCAAAGCTTAGTGAGCAAAGAGATATTGGATATTCCAGGGTCGGGGACGGTAGGATTTCACTCGTCGCTTTTACCGAAATACAGGGGCCGTGCGCCGGTAAACTGGGCGATCATAAAAGGGGAGACAAAAACCGGGATTACTATGTTTTACTGCTGTCCGGACCCTGACGCGGGCGACATTATCGCGCAGAAGAGTTTTCCTATAATGATCACAGATACCTGCAGGACGGTCTATGGTAAATCGGCCGGCGCCGCCTGTGAATTATTGCACGGGTATCTTTCAAAGATAAAAGACGGAACGGTAAAGCGGAAAAAGAATATATCAAATAGATATCCTTTATGGCCCAAAAGAAGGCCGGAGGATGGCCGAATCGACTGGAGTAAGGATTCGCTTGTGATACATAATTGGATCCGCGCGCTGACGCGGCCTTACCCGGGCGCCTTTACGTATAGCGGAGAGAAAAAATATTTCATATGGCGCTCGCGTTTCTCGAGACAGAAGAGGTGTGGGCCTGGCAGGCCCGGCGAGATAATAAAGGTAACGGGAAGAAGTGATAACCGGTCGTTCCTCGTTAAAACCGGGAAGGGCGATATATGGATATCGGATGTAATATATGAAAATGGCAGAGCAGTTCAAGACCTTTCTGTCGGGAGCAAATTTTCGTGAATAAAGGCGTATGCGTATAAATATAGCGATAATAGATTACGGGATGGGAAACTTAAGATCCGTCGTCAATGCGTTCAATGTTCTCGGCCATTCTCCGGTCATTGTAAAAGATCCGGGGGATATTCGTAAAGCCGACCGGATCGTATTGCCGGGAGTAGGCGCATTCGGCGATGCCATGCGGAACCTGCGCGATGCCGGATGGGTCGAAGTGATGGAAGAAGAGGTGCTGGGTAAAGAGAAACCCTTTTTAGGCATATGCCTCGGTATGCAACTATTGGCGACTTTCGGCACCGAGCATGGCAAATGTTCCGGGTTGAACTGGATCCCGGGTAAAGTGATCCGTCTCGGCGAGGGGAAGCCCGGGCTTCGTGTCCCCCACATAGGCTGGAACGATGTGAGGGTTATAAAAAAAGAAGGCTTGTATGCCGGCCTTCCGGATCCGCAGTCCTTCTATTTTTTGCATAGTTATGTTCTTGTGCCGGATGATAAAGACATCGTAAGCGGTATCTGCGACTATGAAGGCGATTTTGTTGCCAGTATAAAATTGAAGAATATCTCGGCGATACAATTCCATCCGGAAAAAAGCCATAAGGCAGGGCTTAAAGTGCTCATGAATTTTCTGAGCGGAAATTGATAAGATTATGTTAAAAAAACGGTTGATACCGGTTCTTTTATTGCAAAACGGGATGCTTGTTCGCAGTGAGGCTTTTAGTATACATCAGATAATCGGTAATCCGATAATCGAGGTACAGCGATTCAACCAATGGAACGTGGATGAACTTATCTATTTGGATATAAGCCGATCGGATGATTACGACCTTCGTCGGGAAGATGGCAAGGTCCGCGGACTTAAAGATCCTCTCGTTATATTGGAAGAGGTGAGCAAGACCTGCTTTATGCCTCTTACGTGGGGCGGCAGGATACGTACCATCGATGACATGAGACAACGGTTTTTAAGAGGGGCGGATAAGATAACTATCAATACCGCCGCGGTCGAGACGCCGGAATTGATTACGCAGGCCGCAAAGATTTTTGGCAGTCAGGCGGTTGTCGTATGTATAGACGCGAAGCGCTATGAGGGCGGGAGCCCGGAAGTTTTTATCGACGGCGGCCGTACTGCGACCGGGATGAGTCCCGAGGGTTGGGCTAAGAAAGCGGAAGGGTTTGGCGCCGGGGAGATATTACTCCAGAGTATAGATCGCGATGGCATGGGCAATGGTTATGACCTTGGCATGATACGCTCGGTAAGCGAAGCTGTTTCTATACCGGTCATAGCGCTGGGCGGAATCGGCGCTTACGGACAGTACGCGGACGGTATAAAAGCCGGAGCTTCCGCGGCCGCGGCGGCAAATATATGGCATTTTAAGGAATTGTCCGACATGGGCGGGAAACGGGCCCTGTCGAAGAGCGGCGTAAATATAAGAATGTGAGGTATAGGATGAAGTTCTGTTCCAGGTGTATGTATCCTTCTATGGCGGCCACTCCGCTGACCTTTGACGACAAAGGGGTATGTTCCGGATGCAGGGTAGCGGGTCAGAAAAAAGTTATCGATTGGAAGGGGCGATTCCAGATGTTGAAAAAACTGACGGATGAATACCGAGCCAAAAATAATTACGATATTCTTATCCCCGTAAGCGGCGGAAAAGACAGTTATTACCAGGCGCATATAGCCAGCAAAGAGCTTGGGCTGAAGGTTCTTTTGGTTACATATCACGGTAATAATTATCTTCCGGAAGGCGAATACAATCTCGCGCGGATGCGGGAACTCTTCGATTGCGATCACATAGTTGTCAAACCCGGCGTCGATGTATTGATAAAAATGAACCGCATCGGTTTCAAACTGCAGGGGGATATGAACTGGCATAATCATTGCGGAATATTTACGGTTCCTATCCAGGAGGCGGTCAGGCATAAAGTACCTCTTATGATGTGGGGGGAACATGGGTTCATGGATATGGGTGGTATGTACTCTTACAGCGATTTTGTGGAATTTACCGCGAAGACCCGTCTTGAACACGGGTTGCGAGGATATGATTGGCACGATTTTACGGATGAAGGACTGGAGAAGCTCGGCCGCAGTGAACTCAAGGAAGGTCTAAGACCTAAAGATCTTCTGTGGGCGCAATATCCGCCTGATGAAGAGATAGCTTCCGTGGGAGTGCGCGGCATATATTTAAGTAACTATCTCGATTGGGACGGCACGAAGAACGCCGAATTGGTAACGAAGCTATACGGGTGGAGGGCGGCACAACAACCCTTTGAGCGCACTTACCGCAGTTTTTCAAATCTCGATGATATGCACGAGAACGGTATCCATGATTATCTGAAGTTCGTGAAATTCGGATATGGCAGGGCCAGCGATCACGCTTCCAAGGATATACGCGCAGGCGTCATGACGCGCGAAAAAGGAATAGAGATGGTGCGTAAGTACGACCATGTAAAGCCGCGGCGTGACCTGGAGCGGTGGCTTAAATATGTAAATATGACCGAAGAGGAATTTGACGCCATATGCGATACTTTCCGTGATCCGCGGGCCTGGCGCATAGAAGGCGGCCAATGGGTAAAGGACGATATCTGGGGCGGTTCTTCCGCTTACGGGCCGGTTCATCTAAAGTGCCCCCAGAGAGCTAAATTTATGCGAGAGGAAAATTATGGCCGAACAAAAAAGTAATATCATAAGCGAAGAAGATATAAGGCCGGAGTATTTGAAGGCGGACCAGGCAGGATTACTTGCCTCGGACATAAAGATGCTACTGTCGTACAAGAAAAAGTTTGTGAAGGTCGCGTGCCCTGCCTGCGAAAACGGTTCTTCGCGGAAGATGTTTACGAAGTATGGGCTTCAATATGTTAAGTGCGAAAAATGCGGGACGGTATATGTGAACCCCAGGCCTACGCCGGAGATACTGGAGAAGTATTACTCGGCTTCCAAGAATTATGAATATTGGAATAATTATATCTTCCCGGCTTCGGAATCAGCCAGGAGGGAAAAAATATTCAAACCCAGAGTGAAAAAGCTGGTGGAGTTCTGTAAGCGTTACGGCCTACGGCCAAAGACGCTCCTGGAAGTCGGCGCGGGTTTCGGTACCTTCTGCGAAGAGGCCGCGCGGGTGAAATTTTTCCGCAGGATCATAGCAGTAGAGCCGACGCCCGGCTTGGCCGATACTTGCAGGAAGAAAGGCATAGAAGTAATAGAGAAGCCGGTGGAGAAGATTAAGCTTAAAGGCCTTTCCGTCGATGTCGTTGCTTCCTTCGAAGTTATCGAACATCTTTTTTATCCGTCAGGTTTTTTGCGCAGTTGCGCGTCACTGCTTTCGACAGGCGGCCTTATCATTTTAACGTGCCCTAACGTCAAAGGATTCGACGTAGATGTGCTGGGTAAACTTTCGGCAACATTCGATAATGAGCATCTAAACTACTTTCACCCGGAGTCTCTCTCAAGGCTTCTTGAAAGATCCGGTTTCGATGTTGTGGATATAGCGACACCCGGCAGGCTCGATGCTGAGCTTGTTAGGAAGGCGGCGCTTGGCGGGAAGATAGATCTATCGGGAAGACCTTTCCTTAAGCGCGTACTCCTCGATCGATGGGATGAGGCGGGCCGTTCATTCCAGGATTTCCTGGCGGATAATCTGCTATCTTCGCATATGTGGATAGTAGGACGAAAAAAATGACGCATTTAACCTTCGAGGCATAGCATGAAAGAATTGGTTAAAAGGAAAGATTCGATAGACCACTTAAAACATTTCGGGAAAAAAGATTCAAATCTCTTTATACACGATTCCTATATTGAAAGCGGGCATCCCGAAAGGGCGAAAAAGTTTCTCGAATACAGAAAACTTTGGGAAAGCGTGAGCGAGGGCAGTAAGACGCCGGACTTCCCGTATTTTGTGACATTCAGTTTCAGCGATTCATGTAATTTGTCATGCGCGCACTGCTACAGAACATTTAATAAGGATAAGACGGAGAGACATTTACTGGAATACGACGAAGCCGTACGGCTTATAGATGAATGCAAAAAGATAGGTGTATATTCTATAGGGATAGGCAGTGAAAGCGAAGTATTTGTATATAAGCGGATAGCGGATGTGATGAAGCGGATATCTGAAAATAAGTTTGAAGACACGTGGGTATATACGAACGGTACGCTTTTGAACGATGAACGCATTGATCTCATATTGGATAGTGATGTAACGCGCCTCAGTATATCGGTCGACGCTGTAACCGGCGAGACTTACAGGAAAACCAGGGGCGGAGACTTTAATAAATTGATGTCGAACATATTCAATTTTCTCGACAAAAGAGAAAAACGTAGAACGAAACTACCGGTTCTCAGGGTGACCGCCGTAAAATATAACCTAACCGAACCCGAGATAGGCTTATTCGTAGACTTTTGGAGCAAAATAGCGGATGAAGTCGATGTACAGCCGCTTATCGATATAAAAAACATAGACGAATTGCGATATGACAAGATCGAAAAAATAAACTGCATATATCCCAAGAGGATGCTGTATATCACCTGGAACGGGGATTACAAGCCGTGCTGTTCCGAATTCTGTAAGCACCTGACGATAGGGAATATCAGGGATATGAGTATACTGGATGCATGGAATTCGGAATATATGCGCGACCTGAGGTTGCAATTGTGCGGGGAAAAACCCCTTAATAAGGCCTGCCTTAATTGCCTCAGATCCCTGCATAGTACTGAAAAGTATGAACCGTTAACTTTGAAGGAAAAATAGATAATGCGCAGGGCCTTGATACTCAATGATACCAAAGACGCTTTTTACGCGGCGGAAAATATAGATCTTTTATTACGGGACGATACCGTTATTTTTTCCACTCACGTATCCGTGGATGTGTTTCTGAAAGAAAAGTTCCGGATAGAGTGTATATCCCTGTGTAAGTATATCGCGCCGGAGCAGGCGGCGCGGAATATAAAACTGTCGGATGAAATGGCGAACGAAACGGTGGATCTTCTGGACGCGGCTCATTCCGCAGGAATAAATGGAAGATCCGGTTTAAGGGACGTCAGACTTTTCCGGCCGCTATTTTCATATATCATCTATTTCCAGTTTTTGACTTGTTTTAATCTGCACGACTCGCTTAAAGCGGCTATAGAGAAGAGCGGTATAAGCGAGATACTTTTTTTTAACAAAAAGATAAATGAATACGAAGAATCCGCTATTACTATAGAGGATGTGTTGAAGACGCTTTCCGGCGTTAAATTAACGGCTATCATGGCCGGCGCGCGGACACAGGCGGTAATCGGCAATCCGGATATTTTAAAGTGGCGGAAGGTCATAGACTATCCGTACGTAGTATTTTTGAAGTTGCTCTCGCGCCTCGAAAAGCTTTTACTTAAACTCAGATACTCTGTGATGTTAAAGGGGAGAAAAACCATAGTATTGATCGAACCGTTATGCGACCTGTCTTTCCTGCGTCGCATGCTGGCGTTGTCACGGTATAATGTCATATACTATGATATCAATTCTCCTTTGCCCGCAGGTTCCGCCGCGGGGCTTGTGCATGATTATAAGATATCTATCGTTCCAAGGGGCTTTGCGGGAACCGATTCGGACAAGAGCCGGCGTTATTTCAGAGATATTATAATGAAAAACGCGGAAGAGATGTTCAATAAAGGAGCCGGTAGATACATAGGATGCCTTAAGGAGTTAGACCGATTGAATAGCATATACGGTATAAAGCTGGGAATATGGGGCATCTCGCCGGTTTTTGGCCCGAGGGGTTTAGTGGCCGAATATCTCCTGAAAAATAACAAGCCCGTCATAGGTATGCAACACGGCGGCCTTCTGGGCAATCTTCATAATAGTGACGTCCATATGTCGGACGCGACCAGGTGCACCGATTACATATCTTACGGGTTCAATAAAAATGATCTGGCAAAAACTTATCCCGAAAAAAAATTCGACATGGTAACTATTCATGAATTCGGCACGACAAAAACGTTTAAGGAAAAAAGGCGAGGCAGGCCGGTCATTGATTTACTCATTCCACCGACGATAACGCTGTCTATGCTGGAGGGCGGCATGATCAGGGATATGCCGGACACCATTTTAAATAATCAGCTCAAGCTGGTAGAATACCTGGACGGGGTAAAAGGGCGCAATATAGTGGTAAAGCCCATGCCTTTTTCCAATTACGATAATCTGGCGATATTGCCGGCTCTTGAAAGAATGAAGAATATCAAATTAATAAATAATCTTTCGTTCGAGGATGCGCTTAATTTTTATGATGTTAAGGCTGTATTGCTGGAACATGCCACGACGGCACTTTACGAAGCCATCGCCTGCGACGTGGAGATATTTTTAGTGAACCATAATGTTGTAAGGCCCATCGAAGCGGGCGCTTTGGACGCGCTTAAGAAGCGGGTGCATTGCGCAGAGAATGCCGAAGATATCATCCCGAAATTGGATCTTTTTTTCAGCGGGAAATTGGAGAAGAAGCGCGACAATAGTTTCTACGAGCGCTATGTCTACAAAAAAGATGCGAAAAAAAATATAACGGAGCTGGTAAAAAAGCTGGTGAGCTAATAGCGTATGGATACCCAGGACATAATACCGGAAAATATCGCCTGCGAGAAACGCTTCCGGGGCGATTCCCTTAAGAAGCGCTGGCTCTATAAATTCTTTGCCAACTTTATAGGGTTCGGCATGGGATTTATTACCCAGTCCATCGTGCCTCGGAGCCTGGGCCCGGGCGCATACGGCGATTTCAGCTTCCTGACCAATTTTTTTACGCAGGTAGCGAATTTCTTCGACATGGGTACGTCGGCGTGTTTTTATACCAAGCTTTCACAGCGCCCCGAGGAGAGGGATTTAGTTTCATTCTATATATATTTTGCCGCTTTTCTCGTGGTAGGTGTTATGACGTTTGTCGTAGTATCGGTATTGACCGGCGCTTACGCCGGATTTTGGCCGGGGCAGGAGATATTTTACATATATCTGGCCGCGGGGTTCGGTATATTGAGCTGGGTAGTGCAGGCTATGGCAAGCATGACCGACGCATATGGTATCACGGTCATGGCCGAGAAGGCGAAGATGCTTCAAAAGGTATTGACCGTCGCGATAGTTGTCCTGTTATATATTTTCAACCAGATTACCCTGGCCAATTTTTTCTATCTTCAATATGCGGTTTTCTGCTTCCTCATCCTGGCATTTATATATATAATGAGGCGGGAAGGCTATTTGCTTGGGCAGGGAATAACCATCGCTTTTGATAGAGCAAAGAAATATATAAAAGAATTCTATACTTACAGCCATCCTTTATTCTTTTGTTATCTTATAGGGATGGTAGTGAATATATTCGATAGATGGCTCTTGCAGGCTTTCGGCGGAAGTATACAACAGGGCTTTTTCGGGTTCTCTTTTCAGATAAGCGCGCTGTGTTTTATTTTCGCCGGGGCGCTGACGCCTCTTTTGGTCAGGGAATTCTCGATCTCGCACGCCAAACAGGATCTTAAAGAGATGAGCCGTGTCTTTCAGAAATATATGCCCGTGTTATTGTTCTCTACCACTTTCTTGACGTGCTTTATCGCCGCGCAATCGGGGAACATAGTCGCGATTATGGGCGGAGATAAATACAGGGATTCGGTCTGGCCGTTATTCATCATGGCATTTTATCCCATTTACCAGGTTTTTGGCCAGGCATGCGGCTCAGTTTTTTTGGCGATGGGCGAGACCAAATCTTACAGTAATATAAGTATATTATTTATGCTGTTAGGTATCCCGGCGACTTATTTTTTAATAGCCCCCCGCGCGCTTTATGGGTTGGATGCCGGCGCGACCGGACTGGCTCTAAAGATGATATTGCTTCAAGGTCTGGGGGTCAATGCGCTTTTATACGGTACGGCCAAGGCTCTCAAGTTCTCATTCAGAAAATATGTATTCGCGCAGGGCACAACCATGGCGGCGCTTTTGACGCTTGCCTTCGCGGCATCATTCGCCGCTGTGCGATTTACGGGATTTTTCTGCAATAATTTTGTGAACTTTTTCTCGGCGGGACTGGCTTATACCGCTATGGCCGCCGCGGTGTTGTATTTTTTCCCCGGCATCTTTGCGCTGAGAAAAAGCGATATCGACAGCGCCATTGAGGCAGGCATGAAGAAATTGGGGAGGGACAGGTAGATGCCGGATATCCTAAAGCGCGAATGGCTCCCGGTATTATTTATAGCCGCAATAGTACTATTCGGATATAGCGGACTCTTCGCCGGGGCGGACTTTTTTGTGGATGATGACGCGGTGCTTCTTCATGGCTATTCTCATGGGAACGCCATAGGGAACGGATGGCGGCCGGACAAGGGCTTCGGGATATCATTCTTTTTCGGGGATCCTGGTATGGCGCATGCCTGGTCGGTATTCTCGATATGGGAAAAAATAATAAAGTTGCCCGCGCTGGCATATAATTCATCCGTTATTCTTCTTCTTATCCTTGCCGCGATATCGCAATATGTTTTATTGAAGAGAGTCGCGCCGGGTATGCGCTGGATATCAGCGTTCCTTGCGCCTTTGATAGTATTCGGCCCGCTTCAGCATGAGTTCTTCTTCCAGAGGCACTGGATAACGCTTTCTATAGGTACGCCGCTTTTACTTATGCTCATTTATGATTATTTCAAAGACCCGAAGACGGTATATCTTTTACGCGCCGGATTCCTATTGTGGTTCGTGTGGTTCTTCGGGAGCTTCGCGCCGTTTTTGGAACTTTTAATAGTCAGCGGTATCTTTGCGGTGACATTCTGGATATACTTTAAAAAGGAAAGGGCCGGGTTGGTAATAAGAGCCGTGCTACTCTACTTAACGGCGATAACGATGACCGTGTTACTCGGCTTCTGGATATTTTATTCTGTTTTTATAGAAAAGAACCTTTCCGGATATTTGAGAGAGCCGGTTTATAATGCCGCGGGGGTATTCAGCCCGGCTTCCGCGATGTATTTTCTGATAAATCTATTTCACTGCGGATGGCTACCCGGCAATATAATACTACCCGGCATGGATTGGTTGCCAAAAGTGAGTTGGGATATGTGTTCCGTGGTATTTCCACTCGTATTGATTGTTTTTCTTTTTAAGCGCTCATCGGGATTCTGGGAATTTTCCATGAAGTGGCTTATCGTAGTTCTGTTTGCGCACGAATTTTTTATGGGCGCCGTGCCTGCATATGCCAATCTTTCGCAATTCATTATAAATGGTTATCCGCTATGTAAGTTTCAGCCGGCGTACCATTGTTTTCAAATAGGACTTCTGGGCATATTTATTTCCGGGATATCGGCGGGCAATTTCAATATGAAGAGTCTTTTGGGCAAAAGCCTGCGTTCGGCTGTAGCCGCCATCCTGTGTCTTTTTTATGCGGCGCTATTCGTCTTTGCCGTAATTTCGGTAGTATCGCCGGGTATCCTGCTTGACGGCTTAGCCGGACTGATCCGGGTCTTGCCTTTTGGTAATTTATCCCGCGCCGCCGACGGGTTAGTTTCTTATGTGGCGCTGTTTAATCTTAAAAGTGTTCAGCAGGGGATGGGTCTTTGCAGTATTCTGTTCTATCTTTCGAGCGCGCTTCTGATCTGGATTTTTGCATCGAAGAAATATATGAATAAAATCTCCGCCACTTACAAAAATGGACTGGCTTTACTGCTTCTGGCAAATGCATTGTTATTGTCATGGGCCATATATCCTTTGCATAAAGGGCCGATGGTTTGGGCCCAGAACGAGATTGCCGAATTTGTGAAATCCTTGAAACCGACCGACCGTTTTTACAGCGCCCTGGACAAGACGAGCCAAAAGACCAAAAAGACCCTGGAGAGTTTTAAAAAGAATTGGGTGGAAGAGGACGGCGCCCCAAGACGGTATATGCCAGGTTACTGGGACGCACCGAAGTTGAGCATATCGTCCGGCAAGTCGTTTTCGCAAAAGCCGGTTGCGGATTTCACCATTCGTATTTTTAATGGCGATGGTCAAACGCGCCTCGGAAGTTTGCGGGAGCTCGACGCCGGCCCGTTCATAACATCGAAGATGATGAATGACTCGGCGATATCTTATTATTATTCGTTCCGCGAACTGCCGCCGGCGGATGGTTTGTCATTGGCCGCGAAGGCGCGGCAATTATACATATATAAGAATACCGCCGCGCGCCCCTACTTTTACCTGGAAAATAGAGCGGGCGTGTCCGATGGCTCCGGTGTTTCGTTGAAAGAATTTTCCTTCGGGAGGATGGTTTTCGATTATTACGGCGAAACCGCGAACATGCTCATAGTCGCGGATGCCTGGCATCCTTTCTGGAAGGCCAGATCCGGAGAAGCTTTTTATCCGGTGTTCAAGTGTAATGATATATTCAAAGAGGTACTGCTCCCGAAGGGAAAGCATGAAGTGACGCTATTTTTCGACACCGGCGCATTTATGCCCGGCATATATGTGTCGATCGTTTCCTGGGTATTATTTTTAACGGTCTATTGTGTTTTGTCCGGGCGCAAAAAAAGAAAAGAGGGTTGGTTATGAAATACACCGTATTGGTTCCGGTATATAATGAGTCCAATAGCCTGACAGAATTATGCGACAGGATCGAGACTGCTTTCAGATCGATCAAAGAGGAGAAAGAGTTCGATATCCTTATAGTCGATGACGGGTCTACAGACTCTTCGCGTGACGTTATCAAATCTCTTTGCGCCGGCAGGAAATATGTTAAAGCTATCTTTTTACGGAAGAATGTCGGCAAGTCGTTCGCGTTGACCGCGGGGTTTATGAATTCGCATTCGGACTATGTTATTACCATAGACGGAGATTTACAGGATAGGCCGGAAGATATACCCGTCCTGATCAATAAGATAAGTGAAGGGTATGATCTCGTCTCCGGCTGGAAGCAAAACAGGAAAGACGGCATCGTGAGGGTTCTTGGCTCCAGGGTTTTTAATGATGTTGTATCACGTCTCGGCGGGATAAGGTTCCATGATTTTAATTGCGGGTTCAAAATATACAGGTCAAATGTTGTAAAGAATATATCGGTTTACGGCCAGCATCACCGTTTTATACCGCTTTTGGCTTATTTTATGGGATTCAAAGTTGCCGAGGTTCCGATATCGCATGATAAGAGAAGATTTGGCTCTTCCAAATATCCTGCTTTTCGTTACCATGGACTGTTCGATATCCTATCGATCCTGTTCACATACAAATACAGGTTCAGTCCTTTGTATTTTTTTGGCGCGATAGGTATAATGTTGATTGCCCCCGGAGCATTGCTTGCCGCATATCTATTGTGCAGGCATCTTATGTTCGTATTTGGTTTCGGAACCCAGTATATGCTGTTCAACAGGCCGCTTCTTATGGCTTCGTTTACGGTTTGTATACTGGGGCTGAACGTATTCCTCACAGGGTTTGTATGTGATTTTATTCTCCAGCACTCCGGTTCAAAAGGAGTTACCGGATATGTGGAGAGTCTTATAGATGAGAAAGAATGTTAAGAGGATAAGGACGCGATACAGATGCAAAAAATAAAGTACGGCTTAAAGCTTCTCGGGAACATCTTGGCGATAAAGCTGGGTATGCCGCGGCCAATCATAGCGGTTTGGGAGACGACCTACCGGTGCAATATGCGATGCGCATTTTGCAATGAAAAGAATATGGCCGCCAAAGAGATGGATACGCCGGAGGCCATCCGGATGATAGAAGAGCTTGCGGAGATTGGGACGAACATCATACTACTCACCGGCGGCGAGCCGACGCTTCGCAACGACATAGATGCCATAATGGACGCCGTAAAGAAGAGCGGTATGACGTCTATATTTACAACGAACGGATTGAACGCGAAGAATAGGATATCCGCTATCCTGAAGGCAGACATGATACGCCTGAGCGTTGACGGATACGGGGATGTCCATGACGCCATCCGTGGCACACCGGGCGCTTTTGAAAGCGTGCGGGAGTTAGTGCCGATTCTCGTGAAAGCGGGCAAGCCGCCGATGATCGTGTGCGTTGCTACGCGCGCGGCGGATAGGGAGAATTTGAAGAAGCTCTTTGCGCAGGCCAGGGAGTGGGGCGTGCAGGTGGATCTGTCGATGGTTACTTATTCCATGAGGACGAAGATAACATCAGAAGACGCAAAAGAGGTTAGTAGTATCCAGCAAGATAGTCGACTGGGTGAGGCAGACTTTCTCGATACGCTCGACGAATTTAAAGAAATGTTTCCGGACGTCCTGGCTAACCCTGGTTTTTACCGCCGTCTGATCACGGATGGCGGGCTCGGCACAAGATGCAGGGCGTTGGATGTCTCGCTGAATATACGGCCCGACGGCACGGTTTCTATCCCGTGCGACGCTTTTACTCTTTTTAAGCTCGAAGGAGATAAGCACGACGTTTGGCGACGTATGCGGGGCCTGAAAGACGTGCGGGAGAAGTTGGGTAAGTATGAATTTTGTAACGCCTGCTATAAGAGATGTATAGCTTTTCCATCGATGCTGTTGAGTATTAAAAATCTATTAGACCTGGTAAAAGCATATTTGCCGACGGTTCGGAGGTAAGGGGGAGGTCATGAACGATTTTGAATATCAGCTGAACTATATAAAAGAGAACAGTCGCAGGCTGATCTCCATGCAGGATCGTAATATCGTCTCACCCGCTTACGGCTGTTTCCATTATGCTTACTGGCGGGATAAGGTGACCGACTTTGCGGATGCCCGTTATCAGGAGGCGGGCGCCGCGCTTGGTCTTCTGACACATCCGGCTATATATGACAGCTCCATGCCGTCGAAGAAGGATCTCTACGCTTCTTTTTCCGCCGCTGTCGTTTTCTGGGCAAAGATTCAGCATGGCGATGGCAGTTTCGACGAATGGTACAAGAATGAGCGCGGTTTTGCCGCGACGGAATTCAGCCTCATCGCTTTCGGCTTAGCGCTGTATCTTCTCGGAGACTCGGTTGAGGATGCGGATAGATCCAGGATATCGGCTGTCATAGTGAAGGCGGCGGATTGGCTGGTGAAGCGTAACGATGATGTTAAATCTAATCATGAAGCCGCGGCCGCGGCCGCCCTGGCACTCGCATACCGCATTACGGGAAACGAATATTATGGCCGGGCCGCGCGCGAGAAATGCGCAAAGGTGCTTGGGTCGCAGACGGATGAGGGGTGGTTTAATGAGGTAGCGGGTATGGATCTGGGATATTGCAGTGTCCTGCTCGACTATATGATGCTCTACCATGTGCTGATGAGTGACGACTCTGTTATACAGCCCATGAGAAAACTATATTCATTTTTATATAATTTCATTCACCCGGATCTTACCGTTTCCGCGGAAGCCGGCATATGCTTCAACAATTATCTTGCCAGGTTGGGAACGGTGCTTCTCTCCGAACATTCGCCTGAGGCCGCCGCGATAGCGCGCTTCTTCGACGGAAGAAGCGCCGGGTTTGAAGGAATAGCCCCATATCTTTCCGATGACCTGCGCCTGTGCAGGTGGGGATATTTGCCCATCGTCACGAAGATACTGAAAAAAAGGATGGTCGAGGAATCACTTTTTGCGAAAGCGTATAGTAATAAAAAAGACGACAAGACCCCGGGAGGATTTTTTAAAAAGGCGGCCGTATTTTCTCGTTCTTCTCCGGGCATATATGTGGAATTTATCCCTGCAGGCGGCGGCGCGATAAAAGGTTATTTTAACGGCGAGCTCTCCGGCGTTACCGGCAGATACGAGGACTCAGGTTATGTTTACGGCCCGATCGGTTCATCGGGAAAATATATTTTTACAGGTGGCTACAAGGCCGATCGCAAATCGGAACTTGCCGAAGATGGGATGAGCGCGGAAGTGGAATTTGTTCCGGCGAGATTTTTCTTTCCGCCGTACATAGCGCGGCTGGCGCTAAGGATAGCATGCAGTATCCCGATGTTTTCGTTTTACGCAAGGAAACTTATCGATATGTATCGTAAGATGAAAGGGACGGCGATAAACCAATCCGCGGCGCCGGTGGCGGATGGGAAGGGGGCTATTCTGCTCAGGCGGTGCCTGCAGACAGAAGAATGGGGTTTTAGGATCACCGACGAGATTATAGCCGGCGATGGGTTTGGCGGAATCGATCGCGCGTTACTCAGGCCGATATCATACAGTAACGGAGTAAAAGTTGATAATGTGGAATCCTCGTCGGGGACGGCAGGTAATTTTAGCAGAAAGATTTGTTTTATTAAAGAGGTTCGGCTGGCTTGAGTCCGGCCGCATTCAATAGGAGGTGTAATTAGCATGGTAGCGGCGCTCTTACTTGGACGGGAAGGCAGTGTAGGATTCCCCGGAAAGAACATGTATCCTGTGCTGGGCAAGCCATTGTCGTATTATCCCATGGCCGCGGCCAGAAAGGCCGCAACCGTAGACGAAGTATTTTTATCCACCGATTCTAAAGACTTAATGAAGCTGGCCGACAGCCTCGGTATCAAGATCATAAAAAGGCCCGCCGAGTTGTGCACCAACGAGGCCACGGGGCTTGACGCTTTTCTCCACGGGTACAAAGTGATACGGGATCTTTACGGCTCGGATAGAATAGAGTTCATGATACTCATGTTTTGCAATGCCCCGACGGTGACGCCACAGACGATAGACGAAGGCGTGAAAGTCCTTCGCGCAAACCCGCTTTACGACTCGGCCGTTACCGTGTCGCGATATAACATGTGGAGCCCGCTTCGCGCCCGCCGGATCGGGGAAGACGGACTGCTACATCCGTTCGTACCTTTCGAGGCGCTCGGCGATCCGTCTACATTCAACTGCAACAGGGATTCGCAGGGAGACGCCTGGTTCGCGGATGTGGCCGTATCGGTGGTGCGGCCGGGATGCCTCGATAATATTGAAGACGGATTACTTCCGCAGAAGTGGATGGGCCGCAAGATATATCCGTTGAAACAGTGGGGCGGGCTTGACGTCGATTATGAATGGCAGATACCGCAGGCGGAATACTGGCTGAAGAAAAACGGATACGGAGAAAAGTAATTATGGTGCAGATAAAACCCGACGGTAATTTTAACCCGCTGGGAGGAGTATCGGTTCATAGTGGAAAAACCGACGAGTATAGGGAATACAGGCGATGCTGGTCCGAATACCCGTCTAATTTCATTCTGCGGGATTTTCCGATGCATCTGGATATCGAAATAACCAATCGCTGTAATCTCAAGTGTACATTTTGTGACAGGAGGCCGCATGTCGGCAAGGGCTCTTTCGGCGATATGGATATGGCGCTTTTTAAAAAAATAATCGATGAAGGAGCCGGCCATAAATTGTGGGCCTTGAAACTCAGTTACCGTGGAGAGCCGTTATTGCACAAGAATGTAGCGGAAATGGTCGGCTACGCGAAGAAGAAAGGCGTCCTGGACGTCTATTTTAATACGAACGGTATGCTCCTTACCGAAGAGATAGCTAAAAAACTTATCGATGCCGGGCTTGACCGCATATCAATATCGATGGAAGGTACCGATCCGCTGGCTTATGAGAAGATGCGCGTTAACGCGGAATTTGCCGTCGTCCTGAAAAATATCGATACGTTGGCAGGATTGAGAAAAAAGATGAAAGTGGAGCATCCTAAAATACGGATTCAGTCGGTCGAATATCCCGGATTTGACCGGGATGAGTACGGACGTTTCTGGCTTTCTCACGGCGACGAAGTTGCTATGCTCGACTATACCGATATGTCCAAAAGGGTTGTCGGACTTACGGCTGATTGGGCCTGTCCTCAGTTATGGCAGCGCATGACCATAGAATGGAACGGGAATGTGCTACCGTGCAATAACGATGACCCGGGACGCTTATCTCCGGGTAACGTAAAGGATAGAGCTATATATGATTGCTGGCATGATCCGAAAGTCGACGAAGTGAGGCGACTGCATAGATCCGGTCGATCGCATGAGGCCGGGGATTGCAACGGTTGTCCATGGAGAACGGCTCAGATAAAGAAGACGCCGCGACGGGATGGTGTATCGTGAAAAGTTATGGCTTGATGAGGCCACAGGATATATACGAGAAAGTTATTGCGCAGAGAGCGCTCGACGGCGAAGCCTTCTTTGAAAAATACAAAGACAGGTTTATCGACGTAAATTGCCCGGCTTGCGGCGCCTCCGGAGCATATGTTTTCAGTAAATACGGTTTTCGCCACTTACGATGCGAAAAATGCCTGACCTTATTCTGTTCGCCGCGTCCGTCGGATGAACTGATAGCATATTATTACAATAATTATAAAGCGCCGCAGATGTGGACGGAGCTTTTGCTCAAGGCCGACGCCGCCCGGAAGGCTTTGCAATATAAGCCGCGCGTCGAGCGAATGATACGCGCTATGCGGGAAGCGCCGGCCGCGCGCGGAGGTGTCGCGCTCGATATAGGCGCGGGAAGCGGAGCTTTCTCCTTATGCCTTAAAAATTCCGGATTTTTTAAGGACGTTATCGCGATGGATTTTTCGGACTCGTGTGTCAAAGCTTGCCTCGAGCAGGGATTGCAGGCGTTAAAAGGCAGTATTGGAGATGCCGGTAGTGGTTTTGCCGACGCTATCTTTATAAACGATCTCATCGAGCATCTCTCCGATCCGGCAGTTTTTTTGAAAGAATGCTCAAGGGTATTAAAGAGAAAAGGTTTTATCTCTATAGCCACGCCGAACGGTGAAGGATTCGATTTTAAAATCATGGATGCCGAAACGAAGAACATAACACCTCCGGAACATTTGAATTATTTCAATACGCGCTCTATCGGCGTTCTTTTGGAAAGAGCCGGTTTTTGTGTTCTCTTTGCGGAAACACCCGGCATTCTGGATGTCGATATAATTTCAAAAGCACGCTCCTCGGGTTTTAACATAAAGGATAAGAACAGCTACATCGATTATATACTGGATCAGGATGAGAACGTTCTGAGTAATTTCCAAAAGTTCATTTCCGATAACAAACTATCCAGTCATATGCTTGTGATGGCCCAAAAGGGAGAATAACTTTTATGTCGGATGCGAAAAAACATCTTAAGGATATCTACAGGACGCCGCCGAAGGAAGGTTCGAGGCTACGGTGCCTGCGCCTGGATATGAATGAAAATCCGTCGGGATTACCCGGAAACTTTGTAAAGAAAACAGCCGGTAAGATCAACTCAAACGTTTTGTCGTCGTATCCGGAATGCGGCCGGCTGATCAAGAAGATCGCCGAGCGCGAAAATATCCTGCCGGAGAACGTGTCTCTTTCGAACGGGTCGGACGCGGCAATAAAGCATATATTCGACGCGTATATATCGGAGGGCGACAGGGTATTACTTACGGATCCGACATTTGCTATGTATTTCGTATATTGTAAAATATTTAAAGCGGATGTGATAAGCGTCCCGTATCTCCCGGACTTTTCCTTCCCGGAAGAAGATTTTTTAAAAGCTCTTTCAAACGACGTCAGGATGGCCGTTATAGTGAACCCTAATAATCCGACGGGTAGCGTTATAAGCGACGCCGCGATCCAGAGGATCGTAAAGAAGGCGGCAGAGAAGAACGCGCTTATCGTGATAGATGAAGCCTATTTCTATTATTATCCCCGCACAGCGATTCGCCTGATAAAGAAGTTCAAAAACCTGATAGTTTTAAGAACGTTTTCCAAATTGTGCGGTATGGCGAACGCTAGGCTCGGCTATGCCGCCGCTTCCAGAGAGATCGTGGAGAGCTTGAGAAAGGTAACGCCGGGTTTTGATGTAAACGGCCTCGCTGTATTATTCGCGGCAGAATTACTGGATAGCCCGTCGATAATACGTAAAATGATACACCGGTCCGAAGAGGGCAAGAAATATATTGCCCGCAAACTATCGGATCATAAAATCGAATATGTATATGGATCCGCAAATTTCATATTGATCAAATGCGGGCGGAGAACAAAAGATATCATAGCGCGGCTTGCGAAAAAGAATATACTGGTCGGCGGCAATTTTAATCAGGATTTTCTCGCCGATTATATGCGTATCACTACGGGAGAAAAGAGGCTTATGGAAAAGTTCTGGAAGGCCTTTTTCGCCATATGGCGCAGGGAGGGACGTGTTTAATGAATGCCAAAGTCGCTATTTTAACTACATCTTTTGGTGAATACGACAAGTCTCCCGTAGAATTCTGCGAGAGAGCGGGTTATGCGGTTACTTTTAATCCTTACGGCAGAAAACTGAAGCCGGATGAGGTCGTGAGGGTTGCCGGAGAGGCTGTCGGGATCATCGCGGGTACGGAAACCATATCCGCCGATACGCTTTCAGGGTTGCCGCGGCTTAAAGTTATTTCGCGATGCGGAGTGGGGATGGAGAATGTCGATCTCGAGGCCGCCAAGCGGCATGGGATAATAGTATTTAACACTCCGGACGCTCCTACGGAAGCCGTTGCCGAACTTACGATAGGCCTTATCCTTAATCTTCTTCGCAAAACGAGCCGTATGGACAGAGCCGTTAGGAACGGAGTGTGGGAAAAATCGATGGGCAATCTTTTGAGCGGCAAGCATGTAGGAATAATAGGTTTTGGCAGGATTGGAAAGAGGGTGGCGGAATTATTAACCGTCTTTGGATGCGAAGTTATTTATTACGATCCTTTTATAAAAGAAAAATCGCCGGGATTTAAGTCTGTATCGATGGCGGAATTGCTTAAAACCTCGGACATAGTTAGCGTTCATGCTTCGACGAAAGAGACGATATTGAGAGGATCCGAAATATCTTCCATGAAGAAGGGCGGCTGGCTCATAAATATTTCCCGGGGAGAAGCCGTCGATGAGGATGCGTTATATTCCGCCTTGAAGAGCGGGCATCTTGCAGGAGCGGCAATGGATGTTTTTAAAGAGGAACCTTATAAGGGGCCTCTCATAGAATTAAATAATGTTGTTTTGACCCCGCACGTGGGTTCATACGCAAAAGAGTCGCGCATACAGATGGAAAAACAAGCGGTTGAAAATCTACTAAAAGGACTGGGGGGCGCTATATGAAAGCGATAGTATTCGGGGGTTCCGGATTTTTAGGCAGTCATGTTGCCGACACCCTGACGGAACAGGGTCATGATGTTACGATATACGATACTGCCCGTTCAAAATATTTGCATGGTTCACAGAAGATGGTTACGGGCGATATCATGGACGAGAAGCTTGTTGAGCGTACCGTGCAAGGCGCGGATGTGGTTTATAATTTCGCGGGTATTTCCGATATAGAAGAATCTAGCCATCGCCCTCTGGACGCGGTAAAGTTTAACATTCTCGGTAATACTATTATCCTGGATAGCTGTTGTAAGGCGAAGGTTAAGCGCTTCGTATTTGCCAGCTCCGTGTATGTGTACAGTAAGACCGGTTCTTTCTATCGTAGTACGAAGCAGGCCTGCGAACTTCTCATCGAAAATTATAGCGAAGTTTATGGATTGCAGTTTACTATCCTGCGGTACGGTTCTCTGTATGGCCCGCGCGCAGGCGAAGATACCTTCATGTACCGTATGCTGAAGCAGGCTCTCACGGAAAAGAAGATAACGCGCGAAGGGGACGGAGAGGAGATAAGGGAATACATCCATGTCTACGACGCGGCCCGTTGCAGTGTCGAAATATTATCGGAGGAGTTTGCCGGGCAGTATGTCATTATAACGGGTAATCAGCAGATGAAAGTGAAAGACCTGCTTTTGATGATAAATGAGATGCTTGGCAATTCGATAGCCATAGAGTATATAGCGCCTAAAAATAATTTTCATTATGAAATCACCCCGTACACCTTTACGCCGAAGATAGCGAAGCGGTATATTAGCAAGACATATCTGGATCTGGGCCAGGGCATCCTGAAATCTATGCAGGGTATCTACGAAGGGTTGAAATGAAAAAGCTTATCGCTCTATCGTATCCCATAGACGACGAGACGCCTCTGTATCCGGGAACTCCGCCCGTGGAGTTTAAAAAAATAAAAGACCAAGGCTCCGGCGATAGTTGTAACACGTATTACGCCGGAATGTCGAACCATTCCGGAACGCATATAGAGGCCTCCGGCCATTTTTATCGGGGCGGCAGGACGATAGCTGATTGCGCTCGTACGGAGTTTTTTTACGAAAAACCGCTGATTGTCGACTGTCCGAAAGATAAAAATGAGATGGTAGAAATTAAAGATATGAAATTAAAAATCGGCACATCGGCTCCGGATATTCTGCTGATAAAGACCGGATTTTCACGGCACAGGTCGGATCCTGATACTTATTGCCGTAAAAACCCGTATCTTTCCACGGAAGCCGCGAGGTGGTTGCGCAGTAATTTTCCCGGGATTAAGACTATAGGAATAGATTGCATCTCGTTCTCGTCCTATCTGCACAGAGATATCGGGCGCGAAATACACAAGATATTGCTTTCGTCCGAAGGGGAAGATAAGGGCGGTCTTTTATTACTGGAAGATATATATATACCGGCGGATGTAAAAAAACTGGACCAGGTAGCCGTGTTTCCCGTTTTCCGAGGAGCGCTTGACGCCTCACCATGCGTCATTATAGGGATACTATGATCAGAAACGTGTTTTTAGATTTCGATGGAGTGGTTGTTGAGTCCGTGGACATAAAGACGCGCGCCTTTGCGAAATTATTTGAAGTGGAAGGCCCCGCCGTTATGAAAAAAGTAATCGATTACCATGTCAATAATACAGGCGTATCCCGTTATGATAAATTCCGCTATATATACAGCGAGATATTAAAACGCTCTCTGCCGGAAGATGAGTTCCGGAGGCTTTGCGATTCTTTCGCGCGGCTCGTTCTGGATGCGGTAGTGTCGGTTCCGTATGTAAAAGGGGCAAAAGAATTCCTGAGTAGCTGTGCTTCGAAATATCGCCTGTTTATTGTATCTGCTACGCCTCAAAAAGAGATAGAGGAAATAGTAAAAAGGCGCGGTATAGCAAAATTCTTCAAAGGCGTATACGGCGCCCCGAACAGCAAGGCCGATTCGGTTAAAAATATACTCGCGGAAGATGGTACCGATCCCGCGGACTCGGTATATATAGGAGATGCTTTAAGTGATTACACCGCGGCCAAATCGAATGGAGTTAAATTCATCGCGCGGATAAACAACAATGAAGAGATATTCGCCGGTATAGATTGCCCGAAGGTGAAGGATCTCGACGGGGTCGACCTGAAGATAGGATCGTTGCGATGAAACTGCTGGTGATTTTTGACAACTCGATCGATATCGAAAAATTAAGGCTTATCCTGGATACCGTAAGCACTGAAGGCGTGGCTATTTTTCCCTTAACAGCGGAACAGATCATATCGGACAGGGTCAAAGGCGTACTCGGGGAAAAATTCAATGACATCGAATATATAGACAGCATAACGGAAACCGAAAAGCAGGTCGGAATAATCAGGGGCGGCATATCGAAATGGTCCGCCGATATAGGTGATGGCAAAGTAGGTGCCCGGACTGTTAAAGAGCGTCTGATCCTGCCCGGATATGACGTAAGCGCCTGGTGGCTTAGTTTTTTAGCCGAAAAGAGCACATGCAAGACAGACGCCTTTTTTCGGTTGGCGCAGGCGCGCGCGGTCAAAGTTTTGCTTGCCGGAGGGAAATATAAGGCCTGTATCGAAGCGGTGTCGGATGAAGGTTTGCGAAAGTCCATACTGTTAACCGCTATAAAAAATAATGTGTGTCTAAAGACAGTTTCGGCGTATCGCAAAAAGGGCACGACAGTAGCGGTCTACCTTATTAAGAGTTTCCTTTACGGCGCTCAATTTTTTATGCGCGCCTGCTATGCCCGTCGAGTCCTCGGGCCCTTCGGGAAAAGAGAGCCGGCTCAGAAATCACTTCTTTTTGTTACATACTTTCCTGCCGTCGAAATAAGCGGAAAAGATAACGGTGTATTCAGGAATAAATATGCGACGGCTCTCCAGGATAAGCTAAAAGAGCTCCGGATCCCGGTGGCCTGGCTTTTAATGTATTGCCTCGGTCCGGACAGCGGTAGCTTTAATGAGGCGGTCAAGACTGCTGAGAGATTTGCCAAAGGCGGCGATAGACTTTTCATGCTCGAGGAGTTCCTCGCGTTAAAAGATTTTGTAAAAAGTATTGCGTTATGGCTACGTCAGGTATTTATAGCCGGCTCGCTGATCGGAGATATTGATAAAAAAATACTTTTGGCCGCGCCATTCGGAGAAGAAAGCGAGCCCATTATACGAGAGCTGTGGAACGAATCCTTCTATGGCCCGAAAAGTATCGACGGTATATTGCATTTTATCGCCTTTAAAAATATTTTTACAACCGTTCCGAATATCGGTGCCTGTCTTTATTACTGTGAGATGCAGGCGTGGGAAAAGGCGCTAAATGCCGCTAAAAAATATAACCGTGAGAAGATGGGGACGATAGGGTTTCTGCATACCTCGGTATCGAGGAATGATTTTCAGTATCTTTACGGTAAGGGCGAGCTGGATATAGAAAACGGTGTTTCGGCCCTGCCTCAGCCGGATACGCTGGTTTGTAATGGCGAAGCCGCGTATGATTACTTTACGCGTTTAGGATATCGAGACGTAGTCAAGGCCGAATCGATCCGTTATTTGTATCTCGATAAAATATTGACGTCGGAGATATCTCATCCGGCAGAGGCTCGGCCCATATTGCTGGTGGCAGGATCCCTGAAAGAATCTGAGTCGACCCCTTTAGTTGTTATCGCCGATGCCGCCGCGGCCGGGAACAAGGATTGGGAAGTATGGTTCAAATGGCATCCCGCCGCTTTACCACTGGATAAGATATTCGCAAAGCTGGGCATAGACAGGGCCTCGGCAGGATATTTAATACGCACGGATAATATATCAGATTGTCTTTCGCGGGCTACGGCGGTTATCGTTCCGACGAGTACAGTTGCCATCGAGGCGCTCGCTTTCGGTTGTGAGGTCATAGTCCCGTACTTTCCGAATTCTATTCAGCTGAATCCGTTGACGGATTTTGACGGCTACTGTCACAAGGTGAGATCTTCCGCGGAACTTGCGGAAACCTTAAAAAAGATCGCCGGCGGATACCGCCTGCATACGATACGCGAATACCGGGATTTTATACGAAGGTACTGGTGTCTTGATGAAAAGCTTGGTAGGTGGGAGGACATATTGAAGACAAGGGCTAAAATATGAACGTACTTATAACGGGAGCGACCGGCCTTCTGGGCAAATCCCTGGTAGAGACGAAGGACGTTTCCGATAAGATAACGGGTGTCTATCTTGGCAAGTACAAGATAAAGGATGCCGATGGCGCGACGTACCGTTCTCTGGATATTCAGGACGGGGAGGCCGTTCGTAGCGTTATCCGTAATAATAATATAGACGTGGTTATTCACACGGCAGGCGCTTCAGACGTAGATTTTTGCCAGACGCATTATGAGTCCGCATATGGTTCTAATGTGGCGGGAACGCGGAATATAATTAACGCGTGCGAAGAAAAAGGGATAAAGTCGATCTATATATCGACCAACGCGGTTTTCGACGGCAGGCATCCGCCGTATAAAGAAGACGATATTACTAATCCGATAAACAAGTATGGCGAATTGAAGCTGGAATGCGAGGCGATCGTAACGGGCCGGATAAAGGACCATATAATCGTCCGGCCGATACTTATGTACGGCTGGAATAATGCCAATGAGAGGAAGAATCTTGTTACCGCGCTTTTGGAAAAACTTCCGAAAGGCGAGCCGGTAAATATGGTGACAGATATTTACGATAATCCTTTATCGTCGTGTCAATGCGCGGAATCGGTCTGGGCGCTTATACGGAAAGGCAGTCGCGGCATTTATCATGTTGCCGGCAGGGATATCGTCAATCGCTATGAATACGCCATGGAAATAGCGGATGTTTTTGGCCTGAACCGTGGCTTGATCAAGGCCGTAGACAGCAGTTTTTTCCCGAATATAGCCCCGCGGCCTAAGAATACCTCCTATAGCACGAAAAAACTTGAGAAAGAAATTGGTTTTTCCCCTCTGGGATTAAAAGAAGGGCTTGCCCTTATGAAAAATTCTCGGGAAGGGTGCTTATGAAAGACCGTATCGCGGTAAGCGTGGTTATCACGGCATACAATCACGGAAGATATATCGGCGAAACAATAAAGTCGGTGCTCAATCAGTCATTTCAAGATTTTGAAATAATAGTATTAGATGACGGCTCTCCAGACAATACCAGGGAAGTGGTTTTGGGATTTAAAGACAGCAGGATAAAGTATTATTATCAGAAGAACAGCGGATTGCCCGCGTGCGGCAGGAATGCCGGTATCGTCCTGGCGCAAGGTAGATATATAGCGCTTATGGACGGAGATGATTTCTGGCACCGGGATAAACTGTTAAAGAGCGTTAAGGTGTTGGATGATATGCCGGATATCGCGCTCGTCTGCCACAATGAGAATATAGTGAATGGCGATAAGGTGGTCAAACAGTCTTCTTATGCGCAACTTCAGGAAGATATGTACAGCCAGTTGCTCTTCAGCGGAAATTGCCTACACACTTCCGCGGTTATTTTCCGTCGGGAAGTGTTTTTCGGGGATGGTTTTAAATTTTGCGAGGACAGGGACCTTTACACGGTAGAAGATTATGAATACTGGCTGAGATTATCGCGGGAGTACAAATTTTATTTTATGCCTGAGGTTCTCGGATCTTGCAGGATAACGGATACGGGCGCTTTTCAGGCCAGCGAAGGAGCGAATGCCGCAAATATGCTTAAGCTCCTTGACCGGGAATTCGCCAAGATGACGGTAAAGACGAAGGAGACGGCGGAGAAGATGAAAAAGCGTCGCTCCGCGGTCATGTCCGCGGCGGGAAGGCTTTTTAACCATAAAGGTAATTTCGCCGATAGTAAAAGATGGTGTTATGAAGCGATGAAAGAATTTCCGTTCAATTATAAAGCATATGCGCTTTTTCTGGCATCCGCTTTTAAGTTTAAAATACAGTATAAATAGAACCGAAAGCATGTAATGAGCCTTACAATACGCGTCATCAAAGATTTTGATGAGCTCCTTCCGCTCGGGGAGGGGTGGGATTCCGTCGTTTCTTCCATGGAATACCCGATGCCCTTCATTACCCATTCGTATGTGTATCTGGCGCTAAAATATCTTTGCCGGGATAAAAAACTGCACGTAATAACTGCCTGGGACGGCGAAAAGCTTATAGGCATATTACCATTATACAGGTCATCATACAGGATGGTAAAGGTGTTCAATTTTTCATGTCTGCAGTCCCTTAATGACTGCTCGAATGTTATTTGCAGTTTGCGCGACTTAGATAGGGTTCTCACCGCCGTCAAAAAACACCTTGACGATATATCCGCTACGTGGGAGCTTCTTCTCCTGTACAAGTTTCCGACGGCTTACAAGACTGTCGAGGCGCTAACCGTTAAACTTGCTGACAGGAATATGTATGCAATTACAAAAACCACCGATGATTCATACTACATAGATATGAAAGGGAGTTTCGATGAGTATTTCAGAGGATTGAATAAGAAATTCAGGGACAATAGAAGGAATATGAATAATAAAATGTCCCGCGAAGGCAAAGTGGAGTTCGAGGTAATAACGAAATATGACGCTGTCTCGCTCGATTCTTTCTTTGCTATCGAAGATACCGGGTGGAAAGGAGAAGGGGCCAATTCTATAAAGCTCAGAAAGCAGGTTGAATATTACAACGAACTTTCTCGGGCATTATCCGAAAAGAAGCACTTATTACTGGCGGTGCTAAAGGTTGGCGGGGAGCCGATAGCGGCTATTTACGGGTTTTTGTTCAATGGTATATTCTATTTATCAAAGATAGCGGTGAACTACGCATACCCGGGACATAAGCAGTTTTCGCCCGGCCAGGCCATCCTATACCGTTTGATCAAATATTGTTTCGATGAAAAGCTGAAAAGATTTGATTTTTACGGCCCTTTTTATTCATATGAGGCCCATTGGACCCGGAATATAAACGAAAAAAAGACGATATTGGTTTTTAACGGAAGAAGAGCCGCAGTAAAGAGTTGCGTTATTCTTAAGAAGAGCAGTGACCTTTTGAAAGCGATATTTTGCAAAACCGCTGTGGATCAAAAAGTCCCTCATCCCGCCCGGTAAAGCCCTATTATATTATATTGATTCTTTGTCCTAATCATAATATAATACTGTTCTTGTTAATTTTACCGGGACATGAGCTCGATGCATATAAATGGCTTAAAAGATACCGAAAAGACCTATAGCCTTTTGTGGTCCAGAACGGCGGATGAGATACCGTACAATGGTTATCATTATGCCGCGATGCAGGCGGTTATTAAAGAGCCTATCGTAAGGGGCCGGACAGGCATAGAGGTGGGCTCGGGCAGTGGCTATGATGTATGCGCTATGGCCGAAAAGAACCCTTCAGTTAAGTTTATAACCATAGATATTTGCGACGGCATATATGTAACAGCCAAACGGGTTTCGGGGCTAAAAAATGTTGTTGCTGTAAAAGCTTCGGCATTGGACATTCCCGCGAAGGATGAGAGCTTTGATTTCGCGTATTCATTCGGCGTACTGCATCACACACCGGCTCCAGGTAAGGGTCTTTCTGAAATATCGCGGGTACTGAAGAGGGGCGGCCCGGCATTCCTCTATCTGTATGAAGATCACTCCGAGAATATTTTTAAATATATTCCGCTTAAAATAGTAACGTTTGTAAGACGCCTTACCGTTCTCATACCGAAGAGACTGCTTTATGTCCTTGCATGGCTGGCATCGCCTTTTGTCTATATTATCTTTACCGTTCCGTCGAAGATACTGGCGAAATTCGCTTCTACAAAACATGTGGCGGGCCAGATGCCGTTCAATTTCGGCGCCGGGCCATTTTCGCTACGGGGAGATATTTATGATAGATTTGCCGCGCCGATAGAATACAGATTTTCCAGGCAGGGTGTTCGGGATATGTTCGCAAAATGTGGATTTAAAGATATAGAGATTACCAGGTTGCGTGATACGGCGGGTTGGGTAGTATGGGGGTATAAAGCGTAATGCTTAAGAATGAAAATATTATATGTATTTCTTCTATCGATTGGGATTTCATCTGGCAGGGCCATCAGGAGATAATGTCGACATTCGCCGCCAATGGCAACCGAATATTGTTCGTCGAAAATACGGGGGTGAGGCCGCCAACCCTGCAGGATTTTCCGAGGCTTATGAAACGGGCGCGCAACTGGATCCATAGTGTAAAGGGTATCAGAAAGGAAGGCGACAATCTTTATATCTATTCTCCGATAGTCCTTCCGTTCCCATATTCCCGCATAGCCCGTTTTATTAATAGGCATCTTATCATCTCCGCCTTAAAACGATGGATAAAATCGGTAAGTTTTTCAAATCCTATAATATGGACATTCCTGCCCACGGGGCTCGTCCTCGATATAATCAAAGCCGTGGATTCTAAGGCGGTAGTTTATTATTGTATAGATAATTTTGAAGCCAGTTCCCCCCAGGCGGGGCGGATACGGCACACGGAAAATAAACTTCTCGAGAGGGCCGACCTTGTATTCGTGACCTCCCAAAATCTTTACGACAAGTGCGTGCTTTACAGCGATAACGTCAGGATATTCCCGTATGGCGTGAATTTGGAAGTGTATGAAAAATCTCTGAAAAGCAAAAGCGAGACACCTGTGGATATCGCCGCGATCCGTCACCCGATAGTAGGCTATGTAGGGGGTGTGCATAAATGGATAGACTTTGAGCTTATAAAGTTCCTATCCAAAACCAACCCTGATAAAGCTTTCGTTTTTGTGGGGCCATTGCAGAGGAGCATAGCCGAATTTGAAGGTATCGACAATGTTCATTTTTTAGGACAGAAGAGATATGAGGAACTGCCGCTTTATATTTCACAATTCGATGCTTGCGTAATCCCATACACGATATCGGAATATACCAGTAACGTGTATCCGACAAAAATAAACGAGTATCTTTTTCTTGGTAAGCCGGTAATATCTACCGCTATCCCGGAGGTCGAAGCGTTTAACAGCCGCAATGAAGATGCCGTCCTGATAGGCCGGACAAAAGAAGAGTTTTCGGCCCATATAGATAGGGCCGTTTCTCGGCGAAGCGCGGAAGATGCCGTAAAAAAGAGAGTCGAGGTTGCGATAAGGGAAGGGTCCTGGAAAGTCAAGATAGAGAAGATGTCGGAGCTTATCGAAGAGAAGGTAATCGAGAAGGAGCGTCAGCGTCTTATACATTGGAAGGATAATTTTCTATTGTTGTACAAGAAAAGACTGGCTCCCGTTATTATTTTTGGCGCCATAGCGTATCTTCTGCTCTTTCATACGCCTTTTATATGGCTTGTCGCAAAACCGCTTAAGCTGTCATCCCCTATAAAAAATGCAAATGCGATAATAGTGCTTGCCGGTGGCGTAGGGGAATCCGGCAAAGCGGGCCAGGGATACGAAGAGCGGGTAAAATACGGGGTGGAGCTTTATAAAAAAGGATATGCGCCCGAGCTTATATTCTCATCGGGGAATACGTATGTTTTTAAAGAGGCGGAGGTCATGAAGGCGCTAGCATTATCTCTCGGGATCCCGGAGAGAGCAATAATCATCGAAGAGTGCGCCTCGGGTAGTTATGAAAATATAAAATTCTCAATGGACCTTATCAGGGGGCTGAACCAGAAGAGCGCTATTATTATAAGCTCGCCGTACCATATGTTGCGTGTTTCTTTGATCTGCAAAAAGGTGGCCCCGGATATAGAATGCATATACGCGCCCATTCCGACCAGTTACTATTATGGTGACGAGAAACGTGTAGAATTAAAACATATCCGAGGCATCATTTACGAATATGTCGCTATATTATATTATCGCCTGAAAGGTTATGTGTAATAGCGTGAAAAAAATAGTCAGAATAATTGCCAGGCTGAATATAGGCGGGCCGGCCATACATACGATATTATTGAACAGCGGTCTTAATAAAGGCGGCTATAAGGACGTGCTGGTATCCGGCAGGATAAGCGAATCCGAAGGTAACATGATGTATCTTGCCAGGGATAACAACGTCGAGCCTGTTATAATACCGGATCTTGGCAGGGATATATCTTTAATAAAGGATATTAAAGCGTTATTCGGGCTCTATTGTCTAATCCGGCGGGAGAAGCCGGACATAGTGCATACGCATACCGCTAAAGCCGGGACTCTCGGCCGAATAGCGGCGGTGTTGGCGGGTGTGCCTGTGAGGATACACACCTTCCATGGCCATGTTTTTAACGGTTACTTCAGCCCTGCGAAAGCTATGATATTTATCTGGATAGAAAGGGCGCTGAGCGTTTTTACCGACAAAATTATTGTGGTGAGCGAAAGCGTTAAAGGCGAGATATCGAAAAAGTTGAAGATAGCGGACAGCGGGAAGTGCGTTGTGATACCGCTGGGACTTGAGCTCGACAAATTTCTCGACGGTGCGAATGTAAAAGGCAGGTTCCGTAAAACGTGGGGGGTGTCTTCGGATACGCTGTTGGTGGGCATAGTCGGCAGGTTGGTGCCCATAAAGAATCATTCTTTTTTTCTGAAGGTGGCTAAGAAGATCAGGGAGACCGCGCCGGGGCTGAACGTCAGATTTGTTGTAATAGGTGACGGAGAGCTCAAAAAACCTCTTATTGAAATGGCGGGGAAAATGGGGCTTGGCGACATAATATTTACCGGCTGGATCAAAGAACTGCCCGAGGTATACGCAGACCTCGATGTAGTGGCCCTGACGTCTTTGAACGAAGGAACCCCGGTTTCTTTGATAGAAGCTATGGCTTCCGCGAAAGCCGTTATCTCGACCGACGTCGGAGGGGTCAAGGACATTGTCAGACCCGGCGAGACGGGTATTCTCGCGAACAATAACGATATAGACGGATTTTCCGCGTCACTTTTGAAACTTTTGAAGAATGGGCAGGAAAGGGAAGCGATTGGCCTTCGCGGCAGGGAGTTCGTCCGCGTGAAATATTCGAAGGAGCGGCTTTTGAAAGATATAAAATCCGTATACGAAGAGTGTCTTAGTAAGAATAGAAAATAGAAAGAGAGGAATCGCAAATGAAAAATTTAATTACCGGCGGCGCGGGTTTTATAGGATCACATCTGGCCGAGGAGTTGCTGAATAGGGGGGAAAAGGTCGTTGTTATCGATAATCTGTCGACCGGCAGTATGAAGAACATAGCGCATCTTAAATCGAACCCCAATTTTTCATATCACATTGACACGATAATGAATCATAAACTTATGGCACGGCTTGTGAAGGAGTGCGATTTAATATATCACCTGGCCGCGGCCGTCGGAGTAAGGTATATAATCGAGAACCAGCTGGAATCCATAAAGACCAATGTCGGGGGTACCGAGATCGTACTCGGCCTGGCAAGCGCCGCGAAGAAGAAAGTCATTCTGGCGTCGACTTCCGAGATATACGGCAAGGACAGGCCCGGCAAGCGCATATTTAACGAAAACGATGACAGGGTATTGGGCCCTACATCAATATCGAGATGGAGCTACTCCTGCACAAAGGCGCTTGACGAATTCCTGGCGCTGGCATATTGGCGGGAGAAAAAACTTCCTGTGGTTATCGTCAGATTTTTCAATACATGCGGCCCCAGACAGACCGGCAGATACGGCATGGTCGTGCCGCGTTTTATAAAACAGGCCATTGCCGGAGAGCCGATAACCATTTACGGCGACGGGAAGCAGACCAGGTGCTTTACAAACGTATCGGACGCGGTTAAGGCGATAATAGCTCTGTCGAGAAAAGGGAAAGCGGTAGGGGAGGCGTTCAATATCGGCAATCCTAATAACAAGATAACGATAAACGCCCTGGCGAAGAAGGCTAAAGCTATGACGCATTCACGCTCCACGATAAAACACATATCATACGCAAAAGCCTATGACAGCGGGTTCGAGGACATGAGACACAGGGAGCCGGACATTTCAAAGCTTAAATCCGCGACCGGGTTCAGGCCGTCCGTGGGCATGGACGATATGCTGACCGGCATCATAGAATATATAAAAAAAGAGAATAAAAAATAAGGGTATAAAATGAACATCCCACAGATAATAGAGACGTTTTTTATAGCGATCTTTGTTTCATATCTGATAATGCCTTTTGTCAGGCAATTGGCTATGAGGCTTAATTATCTCGACCACCCGAAGAATAATAAGGTGCACGCGCATCCCACGCCTCTTCTCGGAGGCCTGGGTATATTCGCGGCGTTTCTTATTGCCATAGTGACAAAGGAGCAGGTTATGGCGTTTGGCACTATCAAGGCCATAATGTTCGGATCGTTTATTCTTTTCATCATCGGGCTTATCGACGACAAGATGGGGATGATGCCTAATTTCAAGCTTTTAGGGCAGTTTGTAGCCGCGATGATAGCGGTAAAGGCCGGTTTAAGGGTGGAGTTTATCGATAATTATTATCTGAGTGTCATTATAACTTATTTGTGGATAATCGGTATCACCAACGCATTTAATTTACTTGATAATATGAACGGACTGTCGGCCGGTATCGCGGCGATAGCGGCAATATTTTTTGGAATAATATCGTATATGAACGGCCAACCGCTTGTAACCACTATATCCCTGGCGGTTGCAGGCGCGTCTTTAGGATTCTTAAGATATAATTTCCCCAGAGCGAGTATCTTTATGGGTGACTCAGGAAGCCTGGTTTTAGGATACATCCTGTCGACTATAGCCATTCTCGGAAGCTGGAAGACATACGCGTGGACGACATCGCTTATGGTACCTATTTTAATCCTGGGCTACCCGATATTCGACACGGCGCTTGTTACAATAATGAGGACGCTGGAAGGGCGCTCTATATTTAAAGGCGGTAAAGATCACTCGTCTCATAGACTGGCATTGCTCGGATTTAAGCGTTACAGGACGGTATTGGCGGTATATGGCATATGTATTTTACTTGGTCTGGCCGCGGTCGCGGTAACGAGGGTGCGGTGGATCGCCGGGACCGGTATAGGATTGGCGGCATTTGCGGCCATGCTGGCTTTCGGATTGCGGTTAAGCTTCGTCGATACCAAGCAATTTGGGCGGAAGAAAGGGGCCAATGATTCGCACGGATAAGATAGCGTCGGCATGCGATAAGATCTCGGAATGGTCGCTGTACGTTTGCATATTTGCACTGCCTTTTGCGAAATCGATAATAGAGATCACGATAGCAACGGCCCTCATTGGTCTTATAGTTAAGAAGGTGCTGATGAAGGAAAGCCTCGTGTTCAGGTGGTCATACGCCGAATCATTTCTCGCGCTTTTTCTTATAGTATCCGCGGTCTCATTGATGAATACGCAGTATCCCGCGCTTAGCATCAGGGCGTTGTTTTCGAAATCATTAAAATTTGCCGCGCTATTTCTTATAGCGAGAGAAATATTGAATACAAGGCAAAGGGTGCGCAGGTTTGTAATGGTTGCCGCGGCATCCTGCGTCCTCATTCTTGTCGACGGGTTTGTGCAATATTTTATTACACACCGCGATTTTTTGCATGGATACGTACCCTTTAAATACAGGAACGAGCCCGGCATTTTTATCATCGGTTTTCCCACCGCGTCCTTTCCATTCCCTAATGATTTCGCGGCCTGGATAATAATGTTCATATTTCCCGCCGGCGTATATTGTCTTTGTAAAAAAGAGGACCCTCGCGCCGCCATTATGTCGGCGTTAATATTTTTTGCCCTGCTATATTCTTTAATTCTTACTAAGGCAAGAGGCGCATGGTTGGGATTTTCGGCGGCGCTTCTCCCGATGATATTTTTTATAAGATTAAAAAAGGCGCTGATCTTTCTGGCTATAATCGTATTATTTTCGGTCCTCTTCATTAAGAAAGAGCTTATCCCCGACATATTTGCTACCGTGAGCGTCAACGACAGGGTAGTGATGTGGACGAATGGAATGGAAATATTGCAAAAACATCCTATCATCGGTAACGGCCTTAATACCTTTTTTGTGGAGTATAAAGAGACCCGTAAGGATAGCGACCGCGGCAAGCGCGGCAGTTACGCTCATAATTGTTATCTGCAGATGGCCGCCGACATAGGGTTGGTCGGACTGGCGGCGTTCCTGTTGTTTGCCGGCGCGGTTATCGTCAAAGGTTTCAGGTCGCTTTCCAGGATAAGGGATCCGGCGGCTTATGCCATCGTTCTCGGTGTCAACCTCGGCCTTATCGCGTTTTTATTGCACAGCGCGGTGGATACAAACCTGTATTCTCTCAATCTGGCGGCGCTATTCTGGCTGGCGGCAGGAGTTATGTTCGCGGCGATAAATGTGTACGGGGAGAGAGAATGAACAAGAGGATCCTTATCATAAATCCTTTCGGTATAGGCGATGTAATATTTTCTACTCCGCTTATCGAAGCGCTACGCAAAAGCTTCCCGGATAGTTTTATCGCGTATATCTGCAATAAAAGAGCCGCGGAACTTTTGAGGACAGATCCTAATTTAAATAAGGTATTCGTGTATGAAAGAGACGAACATAGAGATGTGTGGGAACGCTCAAAGGCCGAATACTTCAAGGAAATGTTTTCAGCATTGGCGGAGCTCAGGAAGCAGAGGTTTGACGTGCTCATAGATCTTTCTCTGGCGTATCAATATAACCTTTTCGCCATGATTGCCGGGATAAAAAAAAGAATCGGATTTAACTATAAAGGCAGGGGAAGATTTCTTACGGACAGGATCGACATAGACGGTTTCAATGAGAAACACGTCGTTGATTATTACCTCGCGGTATTAAAATTTTTAAGTATCGATGCGGCGAAAAATAAAACATCCGTTAAAATATACGCTTCTCAGCCATCGCTTGAGGCCGCGGACACGGTTTTAAATAATTTAGATATCAAAAAGGAAGACTTTTTAATAGGCATGGTGCCGGGATGCGGGGCGAGCTGGGGGGCGGATGCTTCCCGCAGAAGGTGGGATAAAAATAATTTCGCTCTTTTGGCGAACAGGCTTATAGAAAAATACAACGCTAAGATTATTTTATTCGGCGATAAAAAAGAGGTCGATATATGCGACAATATTTTAAACGTATCTAAAAATAAAATTATAAATTACTGCGGCAAAACTTCACTGCCGGAATTAGCGGGACTCATGTCCAGATGCCGCCTTGTGATAAGCAATGACGGAGGGCCGCTTCATATGGCGGTAGGGCTGGGGGTAAATACTGTATCAATATTCGGGCCTGTGGATGAAAAAATTTACGGCCCATATTCCAGCGTAGGAAAACACATAGTCGTATGCAAAAAAGATCTTACCTGCAGGCCGTGTTATAAAAAATTCAGGTATAAAAAGTGCGAAGACCGTATTTGCCTGGGCGGGATTTCAATAGACGATGTTTTTAACGCGGCGGAGAAGATATTAAAAAAATGAAGTGCGACATCATAATACCCGTCTGGAACCAGCCGGAAACGACCAGGGAATGCATTGAAGCGCTTATCGGAAATACGCGCTATCCTTACCGGCTCATATTGATAGACAACGGAAGCGCCGCCGAAACGAGGAATTATCTGGAAGACCTGAAAAAGGCGGGAACTCCGGAGGTTCTGCTTATACGAAACGAGGAAAATCTCGGATACGTAAAAGCCGTGAACCAGGGCCTGAAGGCCTCATCCGCGCCGTACGTCTGCCTTATGAACAACGATACCGTGCCCGGAGACGGATGGCTCGAGAGGTTGGTGGAATTTGCCGAGGCGCACAAAGAGATAGGCCTTATGAACCCTTTGTGCGACGGTCACGCGCATAATGTTAAAAGAACCGTTGATGAATACGCCCGCGAAGTGGCGGAAAACGCCGGACGGTACATGGAGATGAACCAGTGCTTCGGGTTTTGTACGATTATTAAGCGGGAAGTTATCGATAAAATAGGTTACCTGGATGAAGTTTTCGGCGTAGGCGGTTACGACGATACCGATTATTCTATGAGAGCCGGCAAAGCCGGTTATTTTTGCGCCTCAGTTCACTCCGCTTATGTTTACCATAAACAGCACGTTTCATTTAAGGCGTTAGGGGTTAGAGACAGCGCTACCGCGAAGGGCCGGCAGGAGTATTTAAAAAAATGGCCCCGGCATCTCAGGGTTGGCGCGGCATTTTTTATCTCCGACGGGACAAAAGATCAATATGTCGAAGATATGCTTTCAGGCGTCCTTGCTATGGCGAGAGATTGGTGCTGGGTGAACCTGTGGATATACGGCGATGAAGCGCGAAATAAGCAGAGAGTGGATTCTGCCGTCCGCAGGATAGATATGCCGCTCCACCAGAATATAAAGTTTAATTTTATGCCGGACAGGTTTTCAGCCGCGCAGACACTCGTAAGGCTTATCGAGCGCTCATTCGGGACCAAGAGGCGGAAAAAATACGACGCTGTATTTGTAAATAATGACGGCATAGGGCGTCTTTTAAAAACTTTCTATCGGATACATACGGCTAAAATAATTCCGGTTAAGCCGGGGATGGCGTATAAGGACGAAATCGCTTTACTTCGCTGATTCGGGAATTAACAGGAGGGCATTTATAGTGGAAAAAGTTCTGGTTACAGGAGGCGCGGGTTTTATAGGCTCTCACCTCGTAGATGAATTGGTAAGGCGCGGTTATAAGGTAAGGGTGCTGGATATATTCGATGAGCAGGTGCATCTGGGCAGGAAGCCTGACTATCTTAACAAAAAAGCGGAATATATTACGGGCGATGTCCGTAATCCTAAGGATTTAAAGAAGGCGCTGGACGGTATCGATGCCGTATACCATCTTGCCGCCCAGGTCGGCGTCGGGCAGTCGATGTACCAGATCGAAAAATACGTAAGCCATAATACCCTCGGCACCGCGATACTGATGGAGTACATCATCACAAACAGGGCGAAACTCGCTGTACGCAAGGTGGTGGTCGCCAGTTCGATGAGCATATACGGTGAAGGAACTTACAGATGCCCGTCCTGCGGAGATTTCGAGCCGGTGGAAAGAAGTGAAAAAGACTTGAAGAATAGGATATGGGAGTATGCGTGTCCTAAATGCGGCAAGCCTCTGGCGCCGGTGGCTACGACGGAAGAGAAGACCCTGCGCTCGAACTCGATATACGCGATATCGAAGAAAGACCAGGAGGAGATAGTCTTAAATCTCGGCAAGGCTTACAAGCTACCGGTTGTCGCTTTGAGATTCTTCAATGTCTACGGAGCGCGGCAGTCATTGTCCAATCCGTACACTGGTGTATGCGCGATATTCCAGTCGAGAATAAAAAACGACAATCCTGTTTTGATATATGAGGATGGCCTGCAGACACGCGATTTCATAAGTGTTAAGGATATAGCCGCCGCGAATATCTTTGTAATGAATTCACCGAAGGCCGATTATCAGAATTTCAACGTCGGTAGCGGGAAGCCCATAAAGATTCGCGATATAGCGGACACCTTAAGCCGGCTTTACGGCAAAGAGCCGAAGATTATCATAAAGAATGAATACAGGATAGGCGACATCCGCCACTGCTTCGCGGATATATCGAAGATAAAGAAGATAGGCTTTGCCCCGACAGTCAATTTCGACGACGGGATGGCCGAGATGGTCGAGTGGGGCAAAAAAGCGGAGTCGGTCGACAGGGTTGGCGAAGCGGACGAGTTACTGGCGAAAATGAAATTGAAAATATAAGAAGGTGCCGGGTGAGCGTTAAGCGTTGCGACATAATATTACCGACGTGCGGGCAGTCCGGGGCTGTAAAAAATTGTATTCGGAGCCTGGTCAGAACTACCGGGTATCCCTATCGCCTTATAGTTATCGATAACGGTAGCCCCGAAGAGATCAAAGGTTATCTTAAGGACATTTCAAGGGCCGGAAAGATCGACATGATCTTAATAGAGCCGGGAGAGAACCTCGGCTGGGTCAGGTCTATAAACCGGGGCCTTGAATTATCAAAGGACTCCGCATATGTCGCTTTCCAAAATGACGATACCGTATTTACAGACGGCTGGCTCGACGGGATTGTGAAAATATTCGAGAAAGACCCGAAGGTCGGAGCTGTCAATCCGGAATGGGAAAAGCCCGCGAATGCCGATATAGACGGGTACGCGATGGAGTTGAAAAAATACGCCGGACAGGCGATAGATACGGATTGGTGTAGAGGGCATTGTTTTTTAGTTAAACGGGAGGTCCTTAACAGATTGGGCGGGTTAGAGCCTATATACATACCCGGCTATTTCGACGACAGGGATTATTCCCTGAAGATCATAAATGCTGGTTACAGATGCGTCAGGGCAAAGGGTATATTTGTTTATCACCTCAGGAATATGACGGCGAGCCGCACAATGAAAGCGTCCGAGATCGCGCTCCTGATGGAGCGGAACGCGAAGGTATTTTATAAGAGATGGGGCCGGCCGTTACGGCTTATCTTTGCGCTACGGGATTATTCCGGTTCAAACGAGCTGATAAGGCATATGTGCGCGGACCAGAATAAGGTGATATTTATAATCAGGGATAAAAAACCGGTTTCGTATGAGCATAGTAATATTAAAATACTAAAATTCCCGAGGCTGTTTTTAAACATATCGGCTCTTCTGTATATCGTATCCAATAGAAGCAAAAAAGAACAGAAGAAGACAGATTTTATATTTACCGATGACAGGAGGCTTTATAATTTTCTGAATATTTTTGCCCGGCTGATACCGGCGAAATTAGTATTCGCTAAGGACATCGATTCGCTGAAGGAAGAAGTGTTCCGACTGGTAAAAGAGAAAAAGGACAAGGATAGAGATAGTATAATCCTTTAGGAGTTAATAGTGCCGAAGCAAAGATTGTCCGTAGTTGTATTGACCAAGAACGAAGCGCGCAACATCGAGCGCTGTCTTGAAAGCGTCAGGTGGGCCGACGAGATAATCGTGATCGACGACAATTCCTCCGACGCCACCACCCGGATAGCCAAGCGGTATACCGATAACGTGGTGGTGCATTCGCTTGTCGATAACTTTTCCGCTCAAAGGAACCTGGGTTCGGAAAACGCCTCCGGCGACTGGATACTGCAGATGGACGCGGATGAGCGTGTTACTGACGAGCTCAAGGCGGCGATAATGGGGATACTTGAAAATGGAACTCCGTTTTCGGCGTTCAGATTCCGGAGGGTCAATAATTTTTGCGGCAGGTTCCTTGCGTCCGGCGGCGAGGATAAACACCGGCCTCTGCGGCTTTTCAAAAAAGGGAAAGCGGCATTTTCCGGGGACCGGATACATGAAAAGCTGACAGTAAACGGGCCGATAGGAGACATCGATGCCGCTATGGAGCATTATAATTTTCCGGATGTGAGCCACTACGTGGAGACTCAGGATTTTTACAGCACCTTGGAGGCGAGGTCGATGTACGAAAAATCGGGTTTGATACCGGAAAAGAAACTTCGCAGAGAACTTACGATCGAACCGCTTAAGTTATTTTTTAAAATATACATGAAAAAGAAAGGGTATAAAGACGGTATACATGGCCTTGTATTCGCCATGTTATCGGCCTGGAGACGATTTCTTATATACGCGAAATACTGGGAGATGAACCAGGGATCGTATAAAAATATCGCGTCATTGCGAGGAAGGAGCGAAGCGACTGACGAAGCAATCCAAAAATAAGATTGCTTCGTCGGCCTTCGGCCTCCTCGCAATGACGACGATGGAGTAGTAACGTATGAATATACTTGGATTCGGAGGGCCGTTTTTCCTGCATGATCCGGCCGCGGCTATTGTGATCGACGGAAAAGTTGTCGCCGCCGCGGAAGAGGAGCGGTTCATAAGACAAAAGCACGCGGTGGGAAAACCTTGCCTGCGGTCGATAGAGTTTTGCCTTAATGAGGCCGGCATATCGGCAAAAGAGATAGACGCCGTAGCGTTCCCGTGGTCGTTTACGGCCTTTAACGCCGGGAAGTGGCCGTATGCGCTCAAGACGCTTCTTTCGGAGCCGTCGCGCGCGTATAAGGCCATAGCAAAGGCTCCGAAACTTTGCGCCGGAACAAAAAAGAATGTCCGTGATACATTGCGCCATTTCGGTATCGAGCTTCCGCCCGAGAAGATATTTTTCGTCGAACATCACATAGCCCACGCCGCCAGCGCCTATCTATTATCCGGCTTCGAAGAAGCGGCCATAATGTCGATAGACGGATCGGGTGAGTTTACCTCGACATTATTCGCTGAAGGCAAAGACGGGAAGATAAAGAAGATAAAAGAGATATTCCTGCCGGATTCCTTAGGCAGGTTCTACTCGACCATGACGGCTTATCTCGGATTCGATCCCAACGACGGCGAATACAAGCTTATGGGCATGGCGCCGTACGGCGATCCTTCGAAGGCCGACCTCTCGGGCATTATTTTCAGCGACGGTAAAAGTTTTCACACGAATCCGGAATACGTCTGGCCGATAAGTTCGCGCAGGTATTGCAAAGACGCTATGATACCGAAGAAACTTGTGGCCAGGTTCGGCCCGCCCAGGACCGGGGACGAATTGCGCGAGCCGTATATACATATAGCCGCCGCGACTCAGAAGATATTCGAGGATATAGTTATAACTTTAATGCACCACCACCTGGGTGACACATTGCGGAGAACGGGTAATCTCGCGTTTGCCGGAGGATGCGCGCTGAACGTATCGCTGAACCGAAAGCTCGTTACTGATCCGCTTGTTCGGAATATTTTCGTACAGCCGGCTTCACATGACGCGGGCACACCTCTGGGCGCGGCTGTCTTTGCCGCCGCGGCTCTTGGCGACAAGATAGCGCCGATGAAGGATGTTTATCTGGGGCCCGGTTATTCGAGCGCGGAGATCGAATCCGCGTTGAAGCGTCCGGAGATATCCTGCAAGGCCTGCGCCGACATAGAGGAAAGCGTGGCTTCTCTTCTGGCCGAAGGCATGGTCGTCGGATGGTTCCAGGGCAGGATGGAGTTCGGTCCGCGCGCCCTAGGTAACAGGTCGATTCTCGGTAATCCGATGATACCGGGTACCAGCGACCGCATAAATGAGATGGTGAAGTTCAGGGAGAAGTGGCGCCCGTTCTGCCCGTCCATATTGAGGGAACATTCCGCGGAGGTGATCGGCAGAGACATGGACGCGCCGTTCATGACGCTGAGTTTTCACGCCGCGAAAGAGTGGAAGACGCGTATCCCGGAGGTTGTGCACGTCGACGGCACCATGAGACCGCAGACGGTGAGCCACAGCGATAATCCAAGATTTTATAAATTGATAAAACTGTTTTTTAAAAAGACAGGTGTTCCGGTTTTGATAAACACGTCCCTGAACAGAAGGGGCGAACCTATGGTGGCCAGCCCGGAGGACGCGATAAATATGTATCTCGGTTCCGGGCTGGACCATTTGGCCATAGGAAATTATCTGGTTACAAGGAAATAGAGATTATTCTTCGAGCGAGACGGAATTTTTATCTTCTCGACAAGCTCGAAGAATAAAAATTCCGGCGAGTCGAGAAGCACCTTCTCGCGATGAAGAGGAGATTCATGAACTGCGATATCATTATACCGATTTGGAACCAGCATGCGCTTACGAAAGATTGCATAGAGTCTGTTTTTAAAAATACCAGAGGCACCGATTACAGGCTGATCCTGGTGGACAATGCCAGCGATGAAGCGACAAGGGTTTACCTGGAAGGGCTTGGCAAGGCCTGGCCGGCCGAAGTGACCGTGATCAGGAATGAAACTAACCTCGGATTTGTAAAAGCGGTGAATAAAGGGATAGCCGTCTCGTCCGCGCCTTACATCTGCCTGCTCAATAACGATACGCTCGTTGCTAAAAATTGGCTTAAAGAGATGATGGCAATTGCGGAGTCGGCGGAAGACATCGGCATAGTCAACCCGTCGAGTAATAACCTTGGGCAGAAGAGCGCGCAGGGCGAGCCGCTCGAATCTTACGCCGCGCGCATTGCTAAAGACGCGGGGCAATACATAGAGCTGGGCGCCGGCATCGGTTTCTGCATGCTCATAAAACGCAAGGTGATCGAGCGTATAGGTTCTTTTGACGAAATATACGGTATGGGAAACTTCGAGGATACGGATTTTTCGAGACGGGCGGTACAGGCGGGATACAAGTGCGTGAGGGCGTGCGGGGCCTACGTCTATCACAGGGAAAATACGTCGTTCGGCAAGGTCAAAACTTTCGATGAGGATTTCAAGCGCAATCGCGAAATATTCGAATTCCGGTGGGGAAAACCCAAAAGGCTGGCGTACATCCTCGACAAAGTGGATACCAACCTTCTGAAAAAGATGAACGGCGAGGCGATGGCGTTGGCGCGCGGCGGCAACCGGATATGGTATTTCATGAAAGAATCGATAGTTGTTCCGAAGCATTCGAACATAATAATAAAATATCTCCCGGAAGGCTGGTTTTATCCCCGGGTCATTTTCGATATTTTAAAAAAGAAAAAGAAATTCACCGAAATAATTTTAGGGAACGAGAAGGCCGGAAGGGTGCTTTCGTCGTTGAGTTTTATTCACAAAGCGAAGATAAGCTATTACTAACTAACCGTCATTGCGAGCCCCGAAAGGGCGAAGCAATCTAAAACGAGATTGCTTCGTCGCCTTACGTTCAGCAATTGGCTCCTCGCAACGACGAGCAAAGGACTATCATGAGTATGGAAAAGATACCGGTTTCAGTAGTCGTTATAGCGAAGAACGAGGAAAGCAACATAGCGCCTTGCCTCAAGAGTGTTGCCTGGGCTGATGAGATTGTGGTGCTCGACGATAATAGTACCGACAAAACGGTGGAGATCGCGAAACAGTATACGGATAAAGTTTCGTCCAGAAAGATGGATATCGAGGGCCGCCACAGGAATTACGCCTATTCTTTGGCGAAAAATAAATGGGTGCTCAGCTTGGACGCCGACGAGCGCGTAAGCCCGGAACTTGAGGCTGAATTAAGGGGCCTATTCAAATCCGAAATGAAAGACAAAGCTTATTCAATGCCGATAAAGAATTTTATCGGCGCGCGCTGGATAAGATACGGCGGCTGGTATCCGGCTCCGAAGGTGCGGCTCTTCGACAAGGAGCATTTCAAATACGAAGAAGCGGAGGTGCACCCCCGCGTTTTTATAGATGGCTCCTGCGGCAGGCTTACGAAGGACATAATTCATTATTCCTACAAAGATTATCACGAATTCTTCCAGAGCCTGAATAACCAGACTACCCTCGAGGCGCGCAAATGGTTCAAGGAGAAACGTAAGATCAATTTCCTGAAGATGTGGCGCAAGGCTTTAAGCAGATTCCTGAAGGCCTACGTTCAGAAGAAAGGCTATAAAGACGGCCTGCTCGGTTTTACCGTTTCGTATTCCGGCGGGCTTTATCAGTTCTTGAGTTATATAAAGTATAAAGAGATGCTTGAGAATGCAGACAAAAAGATGTGACATAATAATACCGGTCTGGAATGCCTCCGGCGTAACAGCCGAGTGCGTGGAATCGATAATCGAACATACGCGTTATCCGTACCGGCTTATCATCATAGATAACGGCAGTGACGAAGAGACGGCCGGATATCTGCGCGCTCTCAAAAACAGGGCCGGGCTTGATGTGGAATTGATAAGGAACGACACGAACCTCGGTTTCGTAAAGGCGGCGAACCAGGGCCTGCGTTCGTCGTCCGCGCCGTATCTGTGCCTTATGAATAACGATACCGTCGCTACGAGCGGCTGGCTCGATGAAATGATCAGTGTGGCCGGATCCAGGCCGGATATCGGCATCGTGAATCCGTCGAGCAATACCTTTGGGCAGGAGCCGGGCGCTTCCGGCGCCTCCGGCGCTGTTCAGGAGCTTTACGCGGCGCGCGGTTTTTGCATGCTTATAAAGAGCGAAGTGATAAAAAGAATAGGATTCTTCGACGAGATATTCAATATCGGTTATTTTGAAGAGACCGATTTTTCTTTCAGGGCCCAGGCCGCCGGATTCCGGGTCGTTCGCGCTAAAGGGGCGTACGTCCACCATAAAGAAAACGTCAGCTTCAGGAAGTTTAAAAATAACGACAGGATGTTTGCCGAGAACGAAAAGATATTTTTTAGCCGCTGGCCCAGGCCGGTTAGGGTGGGTTACTTTATACGGGGCGAAAACGTTCCGGAAAAAGTGAACCGGATAGCGGAAGATTTAGCCGGCAAAGGACATCAGGTATATCTTTTTTTAAAGAGAACCGCCGATTGGCCGGCGAGGCCGGACCATATCAATATAAGAAGGGTGGATGTCGACCCTGCGTTCTTCGGTCTTGGTTCGATAGCGGCAGTTTTTAAAAGACGCAAAAAGAAAAAGATAGAGGTTATAGTTACGGACAATGGGCCGCTCGCTAAGATATTCCTGGGCTTGAAAAGGTTACACGGGTCGGTGGTTGCGGTCAGTCCGGATGCGGGTGAACTTTTTGAAATGGTTGGAGCGATCGCGAAGGGAGGGCGTAGTGAATAACGAGGAATTATCGGTCGTAATGCCCGTGTATAATGAGAAAGACTTTGTTTTGAAGATCATAGGCAAAGTGCTTAAACTCGACATAGTCAAAGAACTTATAATAGTCGATGACTGCTCGAAAGACGGAACGCGCGAACTTCTTAAGAGCGCAAATTTCGATCCCAGAGTAAGGATATATTACCACGATAAAAACTCGGGCAAAGGCGCCGCGCTACGCACCGGGTTCGGCTATACCACGAAAGATATCGTTGTGATACAGGACGCCGATCTCGAGTACGATCCTGAAGAATTTAAAGAGATGATAAAGCCGATCGCTTTAGGCGCCGCTGATGTGGTATACGGCTCGAGGCTATCAGGCGGCAGGCCGCAGAGGGTTTACATGTTCTGGCACAGGGTGGGTAATGATTTCCTATCGTTCGTAACCAATTTTATGTATAATTCCACGCTTACCGATATGGAGACCTGTTACAAGATGTTCCGGAAGAGCGTGATAGATAAAATAAAGATACGGTCAAACGATTTTTCCGTAGAGCCGGAAATAACCGCGAAGATATTGAAAGATAAATCCTTGAGAGTCTATGAAGTACCGATAGCTTATTACGGCAGAACGTATGCCGAAGGGAAGAAGATATCGTGGAAGCACGGTTTTGGCGCGCTCTGGACGCTGTTAAAATTCAGGTTCACGGATTGATGAAGATAAAAAGAAAAACGATATTCCTGGTGTTTTTTCTGGCCTGGGTTGTCCTGTGGGTCAATTTTACCGCGAGAGACCTCACGAAGAAGAAGTATTTTAAGGAGTACAGGACTCTGCTATCGCGTGACGCCGCCGGCAGGGCATCTTATGCGTATGATGACCGTCTCTATGAATTTTTGAAGTTTTGCGACAGCGCGTTACCGGAGGGCGCAAGTTATGATCTCGGCGGAGTCGAAGGCCTTACGATAGAATGGCGCCGCACAATATATTATCTCTACCCGCACCTTAACGAGAAGGATGCCGATTATATACTTGTCTTCGATAACCCGGGATATACGCGGCAGGGGTATGCTGTTTTTAAAGAGCTTGATAAATCGAGGTTCATTCTTAAGAGGATATGATGGCAGAACATATTTTACAGATTATCGGTTTTGTATTGGCGACATCATTCGCGGGATTTAATATTATAGCCGCGTATGATAAAGACAGGGTGTTCGGGTCTCTCGAAACGGCGGCTTTTTCGTATCTCTTCGGCCTTGGCGCCATATCGCTGGAGATTTTTTTCTTCGGCATGATAGGCGTGAAATTCACGACAGTAAATATAATCATGCCATGGCTTCTTTTCGCGGCTATCAATATGCCGCGCCTGAAAGAATGGTTTTTTAAGACCCGCGCGCGCAGTAATATTTTTCATAAATTCAGCCGATTTGAAACCATCATCGCTTTTCTGTTGGCCGCGATCATTTGCTATATCTTCTTTATAGCATCATTACGGCCTATCGAATCATACGATGCGGTAGCTATATGGTCGCTGAAGGCAAAGGTCATATATTTTACAGGCTCGATCACGCCCGATTTTTTTACAATGATAGAGGCAAAATTTCATGGGGCTCATTCCGACTATCCGCTTCTTCTGCCTATAGCGCAAGCCTGGTTCTATACTTTTATAAATACATTCAATGATTATTTGGTTAAAATGATGTTCCCGATAAATTTTACGGCCTTCCTTATAATATTCTATGTTTTCCTGAATAAAGTCATATCAAACCGGCTCTTCGCGCTTATCTTTACCTTACTACTCTCCTCGCCCGGGCTTTTTGCAAATTATGCGACGAACGGTTATGCGGATATGCAGATGGCTATTTATGGCTCGATCACATTCTTAGCGCTCTATCTATGGATAAAAGGTATGGGATGGGCATATTTCTGGACGGCGTTCTTCTCCTGCATATTCGCGATGTGGACCAAAAATGAAGGATTGATAACATTCTTTGGATTTATCCTGATACTGGTTATGCGCGCCTGCCATGAGACGAGGGATCGGAAGTTTTCACTCGCTACATACTCAAGACAGATATCCGCAGTGTTGATCCTGGCGGTATTATTTATATCCTGGGCATTGTTTAAAATATATATGAATGTCGGTAATGACGTGGTTAACGCGCAGGTGCTTATGAAATACGACCCGTCAACTATCTTTACGCGCCTGCTCGCGATTTTATATGAATACCAGAGGCAGATATTCGGAGTGAAATATTGGAACCTGTCCTGGATAGCGTTTCTATTATTAGCCGTTTCCGGATACAGGAAACTTTTTTCCGAGGAGAATAGGTATATAATCGTTCCTATATTTTTTATATTGTTTTCATATGCGGTTGTATTTTTTATAACGCCGCAAGGTATCACATGGCATTTACGTACGAGCCTGAACCGGCTGTTGATTCACGTATTGCCGCTGGCGTTGTTCTATGTCGCGATGCGCGTAAACGGGATATGCTCAAATGAGCTCACTAATAATAAATAAGAAAAATATAGCCATAACTTTATTCCTGGCCTCGCTGGCGTACTTTCTATTCTTTTGCAGGTTCGGCATCCTCTTCCAGGACGAGGGCTATTTTAATATCCGGTGCATAAGGATGCTCTCCGGAGAGTTACTGTATAAAGATTTTTTCCTGCATACACCGCCCATCGCTTATTTCCTGCAGGCGCTGATATTCAAAATATTCGGTAACGCGCTTATCGTAGGCAGGATAAGCACCGCCGTATTGGGAGCTTTTATAACGCTTCTTATATTTCTCGTTTCATCCAGGATATCATCGGTTATTTTTTCGATAATACCGTCACTGTTATTTATATTCTGGGGCGTGTCTCACATACCGTATCCTTCCTTTAACTGGACGGGGTTGCTTCTGGGGCTTTCGGTGGTGCTACTCTTTACCAGGTCAATAGAGACGGGGAGTAAGCCGTGTATAATATTCTCGGGTTTTCTATCGAGCTTCCTGTTTTTTACAAAACAGAACCTTGGCGTCGCCGCGTTCGCGGCTATATGCGGATTTTTTATCTTAGAGAAGATGCTTAATCCTAAAGAAAAGATATTTCCGGGCGCGGCCTATTTTGCCGCGGGCGCGTTTATCGGCGTATTCCCGGTTATCAATCATGCTTATACGACAGGTATTTTGCCGGGCATGATCTATTATGTTTTTGGTTATGGTTATAAGTCCGGGATGATGAGGGCGGATTTTTTCCCATTTCCTCATATAGTTCCCGCGTCGTTTCTTATCGGCGGGTTCTATGCTTTGATAGGTTTTTTCGCGTATCGGTTGATTGTAAAAAAGAAAGCGGTTTACGGGATAACCCTGGCGTTCATAGCCGCGTTGGTGGCCGCGGCTTATCATGTTTTTAAAGGCTCATCCGGATGGTATTATGCGCTGGACCATATCAAGGAGGGGGCTTTTAACGGTTTTTTTAACCTGCCCGCCCTTTCGATAATATTGATTTTTGTCATGTCGGGTTATTTGATATTCCGGAAGCCCCGCGCATTGAACGCCAGGGAAAAAATGGCGCTCTTCCTGGCGATATTCGCGCTTATTTATATATGGGCGGGGTTGTTTGCGGCGAGAGACTATGTGCACCTGATACCTACGATGCCCATAGCGTACGTTCTTTACGGATACCTGCTCGAAAGATCGGCGAAATTTCTGTTTAAAAACATAAATAAAACATTTACGGCCATATATTGTTTTGCCCTGCCGGCGATTTTTCTCTGTGGCGTGGGGTTGACGGCTAATCTTATGAATGAGACATTCAGATTCTCATCGTCTCCGCTTATCGGCATGACCGCTCGCGTAGAGGCGCCTGACGCTGAGCATATACTGGCTACTCCGGATGAAAGTAAAGTGGTCTCGGATGTAGCGCGCTCTATCCGGGATAATACAGGGAAGAACGACAGTATATTTTGCCTTCATGCTTGCGAGACCTTTTATATCCTCTCCGAAAGGAGATGCGCTTCGTTTTATACATTCTTCATACCGAACGCGTTTGGCAAATCCGATCAGGCCAGGGTTATCTCGGATCTCGACGCGGGGAACACGAAGCTTGTCCTGGCGCAAAAGGACCTGATGGGTGTTTCTCACGGCGGCGGCATATCGGATGAAATAGAGAAATATGTGCGGGAAAAATATTATATAAAGGATACGATAGGAAATTATTATATTTTTATAAGAAAGCCCGGCGCGATATGAAAAAGACGGTATTTATAGACAGGGACGGTGTAATAAATAAGGATCCGGCCGGCTGGACGACGTATAGCTACGTTACCGCGTGGGAAGACTTTCATTTTTTGCCAGGCGCCCTGGATGCGCTTAAATCCCTTACTGTGGCGGGATACGATATAATCGTTATCTCGAATCAGGGCGGCATAAGTAAAAAATATTTCTCGTCGGCCGCGCTGGACGGGATAACCTCGAAAATGCTGGATGAGATAACCAGGGCAGGCGGCAGGATAAAGAAAGTCTATTATTGTCCGCATCAGGATAGCGATAATTGCGCCTGCCGTAAACCTAAGACCGGCATGTTCGAGCGCGCCGAACGTGAGCTCGGAGTAAAGGCCAGAGGCGCTTACTTTATCGGCGACGGCAGGACGGACGTCGCGGCGGGGGAGGCGATGGGCATGAAGACGGTGCTCGTATTGAGCGGCAAGACATCGGGTGACGATATCGCGGGATGGGAAACGAAACCGGATATAGTGGTCAAAGATCTACTGGAAGCGGTAAAGTATATAATGAAAGAAGGAGATGTGTCGTGAGGATTCTTATAACAGGCGGGGCCGGGATGGTGGGGAGCCATGCGGCGGAGTTATACTCGAAGGATAGCGCCAACCAGGTGACCGTCCTCGATAATCTTATGCGTTCGGAGCTATTCGAATACGACAAGAAGAGCGTTGAATACAACTGGAATTACCTGAAAAAATACAGCAATATAAAACGCATAAAAGGCGATGTGAGAAACGAGCGGGACGTAATTTCGGCTATCGGCAAAGGCGTGGATCTTTGTATACACACCGCCGGACAGCCGGGGGTCGGGTTATCCGTGAAAGAACCGATGGAGGATTTCAGCATCAACGCCTATGGGACGCTGAATGTGCTGGAGTGCCTGCGGCAGAAATCTAAGAATGCGTGCGTCGTATATTGCTCCACCAATAAAGTTTTTGGCGAAAATGTCGATCGCATAAAACTTGCCGAGAAAGAAAAGCGTTATGTATTCGACGGGAGCTTAGGGGTAGCCGAGGATATGCCGATAGATCTTACCGGTCATACGCCTTACGGGGCGAGCAAATATACCGGCGACATATATGTGCAGGAGTACGCGCATATTTACGGAATGAAGACGGCGGTATTCAGGATGAGCTGTATATACGGTATCAGACAATTCGGTTTTGAGGACCAGGGGTGGATAGCCCATTTCATAATATCCAATCTGCTGAAGAGGCCTGTAACGATATTCGGTAACGGTAAACAGGTCAGGGATATACTTTACGTCGAGGATCTCGTCGCGGCGTATGACAATTTTTTTAAAAGCGATAAACGCCACGGCGTATATAATATAGGCGGCGGCGCGGAGAACACGACCTCGCTTCTGGAACTCATAGAAGCGATAGAGAAAGAAACCGGCATCAAGACAGTCTATAGTTTCAGCGATTGGCGGCCGTCGGACCAGAAGGTTTATATATCCGATATCACGAAAGTGTCGAAAGAGCTGAACTGGAAGCCTAAGATAGCGCCTGCTTACGGAATTAAAATGCTGGTAAACTGGGTAAGAGATAATATGGAGATATTTAAATAACCAAGAGCGGGAGGGGCGATGAAAAAAGTGCTGATACTTTACGCTACAGCCGGTATAGGCCATAAGAAGGCGGCCATTGCCGTTAAGGCGGCTTTCGATGAATTGAAGCTCGACGGCGTAGAGGTGAAATTAGAGGACGCGCTTGACCATACCAACGCTTTTTTCAAGTGGTCGTATCTCGAGTCGTACCTTTTAATGGTAAACAAACTGCCTCTTTTCTGGGGGCTCATGTATTATCTCACCGATAATTTCTATGTAAATCTTTTAGTCGCCAAAGTGCGCCGTATCAATAACTGGTTTAATTCGCGGCAATTCGCCGCATATATTAAAAAGGAAGACCCCGACGTAATAATCTCGACGCATTTCTTCGCGTGTGAAGTGCTGTCGAATATGAAGAAGCGCGCCCAGATACGTTCCAGGCTTATTACGGTCGTTACAGATTATCGCCTGCATTCCTGGTGGGTGGCGGATCATACCGATATGTATGTAGTCGCCGGGCAGGATACGCGCGATGACCTTTTAAAATGGTTCGTTCCGCCTGAAAAGATAAAAGTTCTCGGGATACCGGTAGAGCCGGTATTTTCCAAACCGGTAGATCGCGCGCGGATCTTGCGCGAGGCGGGATTAAAAGAAGGCGTGTTTACGATATTAGTTATCGGCGGAGGGTTTGGCGTAGGCCCGATCGAGGATATAATAAAGGCGATCGGTAATATCCAGCCTTTACAGATCGTAACGGTTTGCGGCCACAATAAAGAGCTGGTCGGGAAACTGGAAGCATTGAAGGCAACGATGAAGGCGAATATAAAAGTGTGCGGATATGTAAATAACGTGTACGAATATATGGGCATAGCCGACCTTCTGATATCGAAGTCGGGCGGTATAACGGTTTCCGAAAGTCTGGCGCGGGAGCTTCCCATAATTGTTATATCACCGATAATGGGGCAGGAGACCAGGAACAGCGGATACATTATAAAGCACGGCGCGGCCGTGAAGATAGCAAAGGCTTCGGAATTAAAAGAAGTGGTCGAGTACCTTATCGCGCATCCGGACAGGGTCGCGGCCATGAAAGAGGCGATACGGGGCATAAAGAAGCCCGCGGCTTGCTTTGATATAGCTAAGGCGGCGATAGATATATGCGGATAAATGACACCGGCGATATAATAGCGTCGATCAAGTCTTATCTGGAACTGGAGCGCGAATCCGGGATAGAGGAGTGCTGTGCGCCCTCCTCCGGAGCTTTGAAAGGGCTGAACGAGCTTAAAAAAGAGGTATTAGCTTGCCGCGAGTGCGGACTGCATCGCACCAGAATCAATGTCGTGTTCGGTTCCGGCGATCCTACAGCGCGGCTTATGTTCGTAGGCGAGGCGCCGGGCGCCGAAGAAGACAAGCAGGGGTTGCCTTTTGTAGGACGAGCCGGACAGCTTTTGACAAAAATAATCGAGTCAATGGGCTTAAAGCGCGAGGATGTGTACATCGCGAATATATTGAAGTGCCGGCCTCCGCAAAACCGTCCGCCGCTTCCGGAGGAGATAGCCGCCTGTCGAAACAATGTAAAGCGCCAGGTGGAGATAATAAATCCACGCGTTATATGTACGCTCGGAAAATTCGCGAGCCAGACTCTTCTTGAGACGGAGACGCCCATATCGGCCCTGAGGGGCGCCTTCCGGGAGTATAACGGTATAAAAGTAATGCCGACGTACCACCCCGCCTATCTTTTAAGAAATCCGGACGATAAAAAACTCGTCTGGCAGGATATGAAGAAGATATTGAAAGAGTTGCGTTAAAAGGAAATATGCCGAAATTTGCCGAGATCGCAGTAGCCCTTCCCGTAGACCGCACGTTCCACTACGCCATACCTGAAGCATTGTCGAACGACATAGCTGTAGGAAAACGCGTCTTCGTGCCTTTTCAGAATCGCGCGACAGTCGGTTATTGTGTCGGGTTATGCGATGTCGCGGATGTTAAGGACGTGAAGGCGATAATTTCCATTATCGATAAAGAGCCTCTATTGAGCGAGGAGATGCTCAAACTTACCCGATGGGTAAAGGAGAACTATTTCTGCTCATGGGGCGAAGCTATCGCGGCCGTTATACCCGCCGGGATAAAGAAGGGTAAGGAATCGATCGGCTCGAGGATAAAAGAAGCGCCCTTGTCTCCATCGGAGGAATACGCCCCTTCGAGGCCGCACAGCCTGATGGAAGAGCAGTCGCACGCGTTAAAGTCTGTGATAGAAGCGATCGATAAACATGAGCACAGGGTCTTCCTCCTGCATGGTATAACGGCGAGCGGCAAGACCGAAGTATATTTACAGGCGATCGAGCACGTGCTTGGCGAGGGGCGGCAGACGATAGTGCTCGTTCCGGAAATATCGCTTACTCCTCAGACGATCGAGCGTTTTTCCTCGAGGTTCGGCGGCCACGTCGCCGTCATCCATTCGCGTCTCACGGCCGCGAAGAAGTTCCTGGAGTGGAAGAGGATAAAGGACGGCAAGGCAAATATCGTCGTGGGTGCGCGTTCCGCGGTATTCGCGCCATTCCGCAACCTGGGACTTATCATAATAGACGAAGAGCACGAGACTTCCTATAAGCAGGACGATGTGCCGCGTTACCACGCGCGCGATGTCGCCGTGGAACGCGCCCGCATAAATAACTGCCCGCTTATACTGGGTAGCGCCACCCCGTCCCTGGAATCGTTTTACAAGGCGAAGGCCGGCGAATACAGGCTCGTCCGGCTCACAAAGAGGATCGACGAGCGGTTACTGCCGAAGACGAAGATAGTCGATATGAGAATGGAACTTGCCGCGCGCCGGAGAATAATGATATTTTCCAAAGTCCTGCTCGACGCAATTGCCAATATGCTTTCGGCCGGTAAGCAGGCGATAATATTTTTAAACAGGCGCGGATTTTCGACATATATAAACTGCAAGAAATGCGGGTTCGTGGTTAAATGCAAACGATGCGACACGGTAATGGTGTATCATTACGAGACGAAGAAGCTCATATGCCATTATTGCAATTATACGATTAATCCCCCGGATATCTGCCCCAGCTGTAAATCCGATTACATAAAATATCTGGGGCTCGGTACCGAGAAGGTGGAGAGCGAGATAAGCCGCAGTTTCCCGCACGCGAAGATAGCGAGAATGGATTCGGATACCACCACCAAACGCGGTTCGCACGACAGGATACTCGGTGATTTCAAAGCGGGGAAGATAAACCTGCTCGTCGGCACGCAGATGATCGCCAAAGGGCTCGACTTCCCGGATGTGACTTTAGTAGGTGTCGTTTCGGCGGATGTGAGCCTGAATATCCCGGATTTCAGGGCGAGCGAGCGGACGTTTAACCTGCTTACGCAGGTCGGCGGCAGGGCGGGCCGCGGAGAAGACGGCGGGGAAGTCGTGATACAGACGTATACGCCGGAGCACTACGCTATAATCGCGGCGGCGAAGCATGATTATCAGAAGTTTTACGATGAAGAGATCATTGAGCGTAAAGAGCTGATGTTCCCGCCGTTCATAAGCCTTACAAAGGTTACCGTCCGGGCGAGGAATGACGCGCTGGCGGCAAAGTCGGCTGAGGAATTGAAGAACGTGATAGCTACGGCCGGCCCTGAGATGCTTATCTCCGGCCCGTCACCGGCGCCGATAACCAGACTGCGTGGATACTACAGGTACAATATCATATTGAAGCACAAAGAGCGGCTCGTGATGTGCGCGCTCCTCAAAAAAGCGCTCACCGGTTTCCGTCGGCCGCACGGTGTCCTCATCGCCGTTGACGTCGACCCGGTGTCGATGTAGAATGAGGAGGAAAATTTTTCGCTGTAGCGGCAGAATGTGCTGTATCGAGTGGTTTGTTCGGGACGCGCAATTTTTGGCCATGCAAAAAGTGCGCTCCGTAAAAGTTCTCGTACGCTGCCTCGAACTTTTAAGGCCCTCACAAACCACATCGCCACATCACATTTCTGATTGAGCGAAAAATTTTATTGAAGGGCGGGCAGGTAAGGATGGGGAGGAAAATTTTTCGTTCCCGGGAGGCATTCCCTCTCGGGGTTGGTATTCCGCAGGGACGCGAAATTTGTCAGCCATGTGAAAATTTCGCTCGAAAAAAATTGCTCGTACGCTGCCTCGCAATTTTTACGCCCTGCTCCATACCAACCCCTCGGGGCCCCTTCGACGGGAATCGAAAAATTTCCTGATGGGGCGGGCAGGGGGCGTTATTGCAACGCGGGCGGAATAACCTCGCAGGTTGGCCAGGTGTTAGCGTTCAGATAACCTGCGAGGTTGGACGATTAGCGAGAGTAAATTAGCACCAGCGTCCTATTTCCACCCCGGGGTGGAAACATAGACACCTGTGGGAATGAAATAGATAAGGTATAATCGTAGAATGCCCGGATAGGTGAGGGGACTACGCTTACGCGGCGACGTAAAAATCGCGAGCGGGCATGGTTCCCGAGCCAGGGTTAGCAGATATGCGAGGGAGAGCGAGCGATTTTTCTCGAGCGACATTTTTCACGCTGGGAAAAATGGAGCGGTCGGCGCGAAGCGTAGTCCCCTCACCCAGGAGTTGGAAAGAAGAAAGCGGAGCTACGAATGAACATCATATTTTTCGGCACATCAGAGTTCGCGATACCGGCGCTTCGGGCGCTCGTGGCATCCAGTCATAAGGTACTGGCCGTCGTAACACAACCCGACCGGCCGCGCGGACGGAATCTCAAGGTATCGCCATCGCCCATGAAGGCGTTGGCCGCGGCGAACGATCTGCCCGTGTTTCAACCCGTCAATGCCTCATCTACGGAGGCAGTTGACTATCTGAGGAAGCTCGGCGCGGATCTCTTCGTCGTCATATCATTCGGCCAGATACTGCGGCAGGACATACTCGCGATCCCCAGGCTGTATGCCGTCAATGTGCACGGTTCGCTTTTGCCCGCGTATCGCGGCGCTTCACCTACCAATCACGCGATAATAAACGGCGATAAGACGAGCGGCGTTACGATTATCCGTATGAACGATAAGATGGACGAAGGCGATATAATATTGAAGCGCAAAACGCCGATCGGTTCGGAAGACACAAATATAACTCTGCACGAAAGGCTCTCGGAAATAGGCGCCTCCGTCCTCATGGAATTAGTCGACGCCCTCGCGAGCGGAAAGGCGGTCGCTTTTGAAAAACAGGACGACGCTACGGCTACATATGCGCCGAAACTGAAGAAAGAGGACGGCGCCATCGACTGGAATGAACCGGCCGCGAAGATTCATAACAAGATCCGCGGCCTTCTGCCGTGGCCCGGCGCGTACACCTATTATAACGGAAAGATACTGAAAGTCCTGAAAGCCGCGCCTGTTTCTTCGGGTGCGGAGGCCGCAAAACCGGGCGAGGTCGTGAATATCTCCGACGATGCGGGTGTCGTTGTCCGTACGGGCTCAGGGGATATCGTCATGCAATATCTACAGCTCGAGGGTAAGAAGGATATGACCTCCACCGCATTCGTGCGCGGCCACAGGATCGCCCGCGGGTATACATTCGGTAAATAATAAATCCATATAAAGAACCGGGTTTTTTAAAAGGAATAATGGAAAAAGTTAAAGTATCTGTTATTGTTCCGACTTATAACAGGGCCGGTGCATTACCCCGGGCTATGAAAAGTGTGATTGAACAAAATCGTAATGATATCGAAATTATTATAATTGACGATAATTCTTCGGATAATACGCCGGATGTCATAAGAAATATGCCGGACAAAAGAATAAAATATATAGGCCGCTCCGAGAATGGAGGGGTTTCCGCCGCGCGTAATGACGGTATCAGGATCGCGAAAGGCGAATATATCGCTTTCCTGGATTCCGACGATATCTGGGCTCCCGGCAAGCTCGAAGCGCAATTAAAAATCCTTGATGAAAATAAAAATATAGGAATGGTATGCACCAATGCCAATATAATTACCGGCGGAGATAGCAGATTATTTATTTCCGGGCATGATGTCTCGCATGTTGTGTATGGAGCCAGAGAAAGGACCTCCGATAAGTTTCCCGGGGCGGTTATGGTAGCGCCTCCGAGCAGTTGGATGCTCAGGGCGGGCACGGTCAGTGAAATTGGATTTTTTGATGAAAGCATGAAGGTGTGGGAAGATTGCGACTACTTTGTGAGGATCGCGCAAAAAACGGACGCATATTTCCTGAATATGCCGTTAATCGATAAATATACGGGGGATAGCGGCCAGCTTAGTCGCGACACCCTTATCTGGCATGAAGGCAAAAAACTATTTTACACGAAACATTTTCCGTCGATGAGTAAGGATAAACAATATCTTTTCCAATTTTATAAAGGCATGGGTAAAGATTGTTTGATATTGAAGAGATGGAACGACGCCACGGGTTGGTTTACGAAAGCGTTGCGGATAAAACCCGTCGACCTGAATTTGTACTGGAAAATTATCAGAGCGCGTGCCCGCCAAAACTAAAAACAGAGTAAAATTCTGTAAATAATTTTTCCTCTGTGTTATAATCCAGAATATCCTACTTCGCTGTAGCAGTCAGGCCGTATGAAGCTTCGTAGAGATTCCTGCGAAGTTTCACGAGAATAACTGGAGAAACGAAGCAGAATGCCGAAGAAGATAGCGCCAAAAGAACTTATACAGCAGGATTTTCACAACCTCAAGACCCAGGAGCGGCTCTATACCATCCCGCGTATCGAGGATCTGGTCTTCATGCAGTCGATAGAGGGCAGGGCTCACAATGGAGCCGGTATATTCAATAAACGCTCCTATGTCAACACTACCATGGAAGACATCGTAAGCGCCCTCGGGCGTTCGGCCAGAGTGGTGAAAGCCAAGCGGCAGGAACTGATCGACGAGATAGTCGAGTACGTCGACAGCGTCTTTGCCGACGATCCGCGCGAGCGGCTCGTTACAAAGAATGGCAGGCCTCTTCTCGGTATTCCGCAGTTTAAAGAGCGCACAGTAAATTATCACGACATACTGAAAGGGTTGTACCTGGGCGGGTTGAGGGATGACCCCGAGATAAGGAAGAAGACCCAGGGGCTTTACAGCATAACAATCGGTTACGGCAAATGCTACCTCGTGAATACTAAGATAATGGAAGAAATGGGTTTGGACGGCGAACAGCTGGCCCACCAGGAGAACGAGGACAGGATAAACTATTTTAAATCTTGCGGCTTGATCGTCGAAGACGAAAAACCCAAACCGAGCGTCGCGAAACACATTAAGTACCTCTACATAAGGCATCATGTGGGCCCCGGCCAATCCGATGACGGCGCTATAGTCGCCAGCGGGTTGCTTTATAATGTCGATGTCGCGCTGGGTGTATTCTTATCCGACGCTATCGATACGCTCGATAAGTATGTAAGCGTGTACAGGGATCAGGACAAGGAACTCGCCCTTTATATAAAAGAGAAGTACCCGTTCCTTGAGCTCGACGAGAAGGACGTCTACGAGCTCGCCTATCTCGCCGCAATACCGGCCGACAGGGTGGACGAGATACCGGATAGCTCGATGCGCTATCTTCTCGCTATCGATCAGGATGCGGGGCAATCGACGCTCGAGACTCACCTTAATTTCATAGAAGGCAAACCATTCGTTCCGATCGCGATAAGTTACAAGAGGATACTGATCTCGAAGTTATACGATTTTATAAAAGAAAAGCTCAAGAGTATCAATAAAGAGGTTGTATTCAAAATCCCCGAGGCCGTATCGATGGAACTCGACTCCTCGGTGACAAAGGTAATGCAGAGGAAGTTCATAACGGTGAGCCCGCAGACCTCGCTTAAGAGCGCTTTGCAGAAGGTGGAAGCGAGGAAGGGCGAAATTATAATAGTGAAAGACGAGAACGGCAATATCCTCGGGGTAGTGAACCCGAGCGATTTCCTTATATTCCTGAAGCAATAACCAGCGAATTAAATATGCCTGAACTAAGACGCGATCCGGTAGTTGGAAGATGGGTTATAATTTCGACCGAAAGGGCCAAAAGGCCGGACCATTTCGCTATGGGCAACGCGGTCGAGAAAGAGGCTTTGGCGCCTGGCGAGAAGTGCCCGTTTTGCGAAGGCAATGAATCACTTACGCCTCCGGAGATATATGCTTCGAGAAAGCACGGCACCCGGGCTAATGGCCCGGGTTGGGACATACGGGTGGTGCCCAGCATATCGCCTCTTTTGCAGATAGAAGGTAATCTCGACCGACACGGCCACGGCATGTACGACCTTATAAACGCGCGCGGGGCGCACGAGATAGTCGTCGAGTCGCCGAATCATGTTACGGAGGCGGAGCTTTCCAAAGAGCAGGTGGTCAAAAGCTATAACGTTATTCTCGACCGGATACAGGATCTCGAGAAAGATAAAGAGATAAAATACGTCCTCATCTTCAAAAATTACGGCGCGGCGGCCGGCGGCGGGCACATCCAGCACGCCAGGACTCAGATAATAGGTACGCCGGTAAATCTCAAGAGGGTCAAAGAAGAGCTCGCCGGCAGTAAAGCTTATTACGATTACAAAGACAGGTGCATCTTCTGTGATATGCTGAAGCAGGAGCTGTCTTCGGGCGAACGCGTAATGGCCGAGTCGAAACATTTTGTCGCATTGGCCGCATTCGCCGCGCGATTTCCCTTCGAGACATGGATAATGCCGAAAGAACATTCGTGCGATTTTTACAAAGTGGACAGGGCCAGGATAGCCGACTTCGCGGAACTTATGATATTGCTTTTTGCGAAGATGCGCAAAGTTATAGGCGATTTTCCGTTTAATTTTGTACTGCATACGGCTCCGTTCAGGCGCAATGTCACCTCCCGCGGTTACTGGGAGACGATCGAGTCGGATTATCACTGGCATTTTGAGATACTACCTATACTCACCAGAGTCGCGGGTTTTGAGTGGGGCAGTGGTTTTTATATAAATCCTCTTCCGCCTGAAGACGCGTGCAAAGCGGTAAAAGAGGCAAAGGTTTAACGGAATGAACGAGCTAAGGCGGGATCCGATAACGGCGAGATGGATAATAGTTCCGATGGATAAGCCCGCGGAAGTCGCCAGTCTTATTACGGAACAGCCGCCAAAGATCAACAAGAACAGCTGTCCTTTCTGCTACGGCGGCGAGACGCTGACTCCGCCGGAGATCGTGGCGCATAGGGAAGTCGGCGGGCCGAATACTCCTAATTGGACCGTCAGGGTCGTGCCGAACAAGTTCCCGGCGCTCCGCATAGAGGGCGACTTGAACCGCGAAGGCATCGGCGTATTCGACCTCATGAATGGCGTCGGGGCGCACGAGGTCATAGTGGATACGCCCGACCATTTCAGGGACATGGCGGACTTAACGCACGCGGAAGCGGAAGAGGTCGTGTGGGCTTACCGGGCGAGGTCTCTGGACCTGCGCAGGGATAAACGGTTCAAATATATACTTATATTCAAAAATTACGGCAAATCCGCCGGCGCGTCGCTCGAGCATCCTCACAGCCAGCTTATCGCGCTTCCCATTGTGCCCAAAAGGGTGCATGAGGAGATGGAAGGCGCGGCCAAATATTACGATTACAAGGACAGATGCGTATTTTGCGACATAGTGCGGGAAGAGCTGGAAGAAAAAGACAGGATAGTGTATAATGACGAATTGTTCGTAGCGTTTTGTCCTTACGTTTCGCGGTTTCCCTACGAGATATGGGTATTGCCGAAGAAACACATGTCCGATTTCGTAAATATCGACAGGGACTATGTCGCGTCTTTCGCCAGGGCTATGAGGGATTCCCTGGCCAGGATAAAAGGGTTGTTGAAAGATCCCTCGTATAATTTTATAATACATACTTCGCCGATAAACGGTCATGAGAGAGCTGATTACCACTGGCACGTCGAGATAATGCCCAAGCTTTCCAAAGTCGCCGGTTTCGAATGGGGGAGCGGCTTTTATGTTAATCCGGTACTGCCGCATACCGCCGCGAAGGATCTGATGAGCGTTGTAATTCCGGATAAATAAAGTATGGCCCCGCCGGGGTGAGAATACGGGCGGGGCGATTTGTATAAGGTGAAGCAACAACAAATCGGAGGGCAATAAAATGGCAGTAAAGGTTGGAATAAATGGTTTTGGAAGGATAGGCAGGATGGTCGGAAGGGCTATCCTTGAAAGGAATTCGAAGTCGATAGAGTTAGTCGCCGTAAACGACATCACGGACGCGAAGACGCTGGCTCATCTTTTGAAGTATGACTCCGTACATGGCCGGTTCCCGGGAGGGAATGTGAAGGCGGGCAACGAATCTATCGTCGTCAACGGCAAAGAGATAAAGGTGCTGGCGAAGAAGGATCCGGGTGAGCTTCCATGGAAAGAGCTGGGCGTGGAGATAGTGGTAGAGTCCACCGGATTATTCACGATAAAGGATGACGGTGTGAATAAGAAGGGCAAAGAGGTAAAAGGCGCAGTAAACCATATCTCCAGAGGCGGGGCGAAGAAGGTTATTATCTCAGCTCCGGCGCAGGGCGAAGATCTTACGATAGTGATGGGCGTCAACGAAGATAAATATGATCCGAAGAGCCATTCGGTAGTTTCGAATGCGTCATGCACCACAAACTGTCTCGGGCCAGTCGCCAAGGTCGTGAACGATTTATTCGGCATTGAAAAGGGTCTAATGACGACCATTCACGCGTATACGAATGACCAGAGAGTGCAGGATCTTCCGCATCCGGATCCGCGCAGGGCACGCGCCGCGGCAATTTCGATGATACCCACTTCGACGGGGGCCGCGAAGGCCATAGGGCTTGTGTTGCCTGAGCTGAAAGGCAAGCTCGATGGTTTCTCAATGCGCGTACCTGTCGCTAACGTTTCCGTAGTAGACTTGACCTGCTTATTAAAGAAGAAAGCCACCGCCGAGGAAATCAATGCGGCGCTTAAAGCGGCTTCGCAGGGCAAGATGAAGGGCATATTAGATTACACCGAAGACGATGTTGTTTCCGTCGATTTCAACCACTATCCGGCCTCGGCTACGGTTGACTCGAAGATGACGAAAGTTCTCGATGGGAACTTTGCCAAGGTTCTCGCGTGGTACGACAACGAGTGGGGATATTCCTGCAGAGTGGTCGATCTTATCGAGTATATGGTGAAGAAAGGTTTGTAACTGTCTAACCGCGCAGGTTGCTTATCGGTTTTTGCCGTAAAGCAACCTGCGCGGTTTGCAGGTGGTTTTTTTTACTTGGCAAAATGATACTAATATGGTATCATTTAGCAGGAAAAAGGAGAGTTATAAGATGAAGCTTTTTACGCGTAATACGGACTACGGGATAAGGGCGTTATGTTTTATCGCGAAAAAGGATGGCGATATAGTTTCAGTATCGGAACTCGTGAGAGCATTGAAGATCCCGAAGCCGTTTTTAAGAAAGATACTCCAGTCTCTGACCGGGAAGGGTTTTGTAAGATCGTATAAAGGAGTTGGCGGCGGTTTCGCTCTTAAGATGTCCGCGAATAAACTATATATAATGAAGGTTGCCAAAGCGTTCCAGGGGCCGTTGAGCCTGACCGAGTGTTTGTTAAAAAAAGAGCTTTGCCCCAATCGGAGAATTTGCCCTTTAAAAGAAAGGATCGACAAGATCGAGAAATACATGATGTCGGAGCTGGATTCCATAACAATAGCGGAATTGATAAAAAGCCAGAAATGAGTGGAAGTATAATTAACGGATGGGGTATAATACATGAGTGATATGCATAAAAAATTACTGCATATAATAGCGTCTCCACGAGGCGAAGATTCCAGAACGCTTAAGGTAAGCGGCGTCTTCCTCGATATTTTTTCCAAAAAACATCCTGCCTGCGCGATAGAAAGTATCAATCTATTCGACGAACCTCTACAGCCATTGACCATAAAGATGGTTAAGGGTAAATACATGCTCCTCGGAGGCAAGGACATTGCCGAAGAGTTTAAGGACGCGTGGAAAATTATCGAACGTTATATCAGCCAATTCCTTTCGGCGGATGTAATCCTTTTAAGCGCTCCCATGTGGAACTTCAGCATACCGTACCAGTTAAAACACTACATCGATATCATCCTCCAGCCGCGATACCTTTTTCGGTATACAGCCAATGGCGTGGAGGGGCTTGCGAAAAATAAAAAGATGATAGTTATTACAAGCCGCGGAGGAGATTATTCTTCGACGGGGCCGATGGCGAAATCAGACCATCAGATGCCATACCTGAAGACGGTCTTCGGATTCTGCGGCATTACGGATATGACTTTTATAAATGCCCAGCCGATGGATATGGATCCTGCGGCGGCGGCGCGCGCTCTCGAGGCGGCGAAAAAAGAGGCTGTCCAGGCGGCCAATGCAATAGGCGAAACGGTATAAAAAAGGAGGCGGATATGGATAAATACAAGTGCCTTGTGTGCGGTTACATATACGATCCCGCTAAGGGCGATCCGGATAACGGTGTAGCGGCGGGGACGAGTTTCGAAAAATTACCGGACGGCTGGGTCTGTCCGGAGTGCGGCGCTCCCAAAAGTGAGTTTGAAAAAATATAACAAGGAGAAAAAAGTGACTGCAAAGATCGATGCGGATGTGTGTATAGGTTGCGGGTTGTGCGTCAGCACATGCCCGGAGGTTTATAAGATGCAGGATGATAAAGCGGTTGTGTACGTCGGAATAGTTCCGGGTGGGGCGGAAGAGAATTGCCAGAAGGCGTGCGATGAATGCCCTGTAACGGCTATAACGGTAACAAAATAAGAAGGTGCATCGGGTGGAAGACTTCTCGATCCTTATCGGCGGCAAGGCCGGCTTCGGAATAGATAAAGCCGGACTTATAATAGCGAATATATTGAACCGGCTCGGTTACCGGTTGTATATATACCGCGATTATCCTTCATTGATACGCGGCGGACACACTTTTTCCATAATAAGAGCCGCGCGCCGCAAAATATATTCGCATAAAGATAAGGTGGAGATACTCCTCGCTTTCAACCAGGAGACATTCGATCTGCACAAGAACAGATTGACCGACAATGCCATGGTGATTTATGACGCCGGTGTAGTGAAAGTTGACGGTCTGGGTGGGGCGAACAAGATCGTGATGGTTCCCGCGGCGAATATATTAAAGGAAGAGCTTGCCCCGGAGATAACGCGTAATTCATGCAGTATAGGGGCGTTGTGCAAGGCGGTGGATATGCCGTGGGATCTGCTCGATAAGGAATTCAGGAATAGTTTCTCCTCGGAGGCGGATATTAACTTAAAGGTTGCCCGCCGGGGATACGACGCTGTCGAGAAGGTATACAGGATAGAGCCGACGGGGCAGGAGCCCCTTCCCGTATTCACCGGCAACGAAGCTATAGGGCTCGGCCTGGTCATGGGCGGACTCGACACCTACATCTCTTATCCGATGACGCCTACTTCGCCGATACTCCATTTCCTGGCGAGCCGCTCCGGAGAGTTTTCGCTTAAAGTGATCCATCCGGAGAGCGAGATCGCCGTGATATTGATGGCGCTCGGCGCCGCGTACTGCGGCGAGAAGACGGCGGTCGGGACCTCCGGCGGCGGATTTTGCCTGATGACGGAGGGAGTAAGCTTTTCGGCGATGGCGGAACTGCCGGTGGTGATAGTTCTGGGCCAGCGGCCCGGCCCATCGACGGGCCTGCCCACATACAGTTCGCAGACGGAACTGCATTTCGCGCTTAACGCGGGACAGGGAGAGTTCGCGCGCCTTGTTCTCGCGCCCGGTGACGCGGAGGAAGCGTATTATCTGGCGCAGGTCGCCTTGAAACTTGCGCGGAAGTATCGCATGCCGGCCATAATATTAAGCGATAAGAATATGGGGGAAGGGGTATATAGTTTTGACGCTGACTTATCGCCCGAGGTAAGGATAGATGACGATGTATCCTGGGACGGGAAAAAGCTCATGTTCGTCCCGGGAAAAGATAACGTTATAAAAGTGAATAGTTACGAACACGATGAGGCGGGGCTAACTATAGAAGACCCGGCCCTGACAGCTAAGATGCAGGAACGGCGTTTGCAAAAAGGCAATCGCCTGGCGGAAGAGCTTGAGCAGTGCGAAATGGTAAAGACTTACGGTAACAAAGATTCGGATATCGCCGTCATATGCTGGGGCTCGAATAAAGGTGTGTGCGTAGAGGCCGCCGGGCGCATGGGGTTAAAAGTCATCCAGCCGCTCTATATGTCACCGTTCCCGGCCATGCAGATGGAGCGGGCGATGAAAGGCGTCAGGAAGCTTTTGGCCGTCGAGTCGAATGCGACCGCCCAGCTTGTAAAGCTGATGAATCTTCACGCTCTCGGCGTGGATAAAGAGATATTAAAATACGACGGAAGGCCTTTTAGCGTGGACGAGCTGGAAAGAAAACTTCGGGAGGCGATAGCGTGAAAGGCCTTGATACGAAAGCCGTTAATACATGGTGCCTGGGATGCGGTAACTTCTCCATATTGAACGCGATGAAGTCCGTGCTCGCGTCTTTTGTCGACGAAGGACTGCCAGTAGAGAATGTCGTGCTCGTCTCCGGCATCGGCTGTCATGCCAAGATAGTCGATTATGTCAACGTAAACAGTTTCTATTCACTGCATGGCCGCGTCATTCCGCCGGCCACAGGGATAAAGATAGCGAATCCCGCCCTCAAGGTCATAGGCCACTCCGGCGACGGAGACGCTTACGGTGAAGGGCTGGAGCACCTGATATTTGCCGCGAAGCGTAATGTGGACATGACGGTCATAATACACAATAACAGGGTGTACGGCCTGACCACAGGGCAATATACCCCGACTTCTCCATACGGATATAAGGGGCGTTCCACTCCATCGGGGGCTAAGGAGATGCCGATAAATCCGATGGATCTTCTTTTAGCGTCCGGGGCGACATTTTTGGCGCGAGGTACGTCGCACGGGATCGAGCTTTTAAAGAAAATATTCAGAGAAGCGATATTGCACAAAGGTTTTTCGCTCGTTGATGTTCTGCAGGTTTGCGTTACATATTGCAACCTGTACGAATATTACGATAAACGTGTTTATGAATTAAGCGGGCACAATCCGTATGATTACGCCTCGGCGGAGGCTAAGATACGGGAGTGGGATTATAATAAGGACGGCAAGATAGCGTTGGGCGTATTTTATAAAAAAGAAGCGCCGGTTTTTGAAGATAGTTTTAACGTTAAGAAAATGCCAATAGACGAAAGACGCCGCAAAGTAGAGGCGACGGTGAAAGGCAGACCATGACGGATCCGAACGTTCTGCACAACTTAAGCTACGGAATGTATATCGTCTCATCTTATAATAGCGATAAGCTAAACGGCCAGATCGCGAATACGGTCTTCCAGATAACGAGCGAACCGGTTACGATAGCGGTAAGTATAAATAAGAAGAACCTGACGCATGAGCTTATAGAGACCAGCGGTGTTTTTACAGTATCTGTACTCGGCGAGGACGCGCCGCTCGAGTTTATAGGCAGATTCGGGTTCAGGACGGGACGGAAAGAGGATAAGTTCAGCGGCATAAGTTTTAAAACACTCGAATCGGGTTGCCCCGTCGTGTTGGAGCATTCCATATGCTATGTCGCCGCAGAGGTTACCGGCAGGCTTGATTGTCTTACCCACACGTTGTTTTTGGGAAAAATGACGGCGTCTGAAATGTTAAAACAGGCCAACCCGATGACATATGCTTATTATCATATGGTCAAACACGGCTCGACGCCCAGATCCGCGCCGACGTTTATTAAGGGCGAGACGATCGATAAAAAGTAACAGGAGGAAAACGTGAAACCGCTTGAGATAAAGAAAGGCATATATTCCGTCGGAGTAGTTGACTGGAACATCAGAAATTTCCACGGGCACACGTACACGACGAAAAGAGGCACGACCTATAACGCCTACCTGATCGTTGATGAGAAGATTGCCCTGGTGGATACGGTACTCGGTTCATTCGCCGGGGAATTGATCGAGAATATAAAAGCTATAATTCCTCCGGAGAAGATAGATTACGTTATCGCGAACCATGTCGAGAGGGACCATTCGAGCGCCATGCCGGCGCTTATGAAATTATGCCCGAAGGCGAAAGTTTACGGTACACAGAAATGCAAAGAAGGGTTGTACAAAAATTATTATGAGAATTGGGATTTTCAGGCGGTCAAAACCGGCGACAAATTAAAACTGGGCAAAAGGACGCTCACTTTTATCGAAGCGCCGATGATACATTGGCCGGACAGCATGTTTACATATTGCGCCGAGGAAGAACTTCTTATGTCGAATGACGCGTTCGGACAGCACCTGGCGTCCGGCGGGCGATTTGACGATGAGGTCGATGAGTGCGCGTTGATGGATGAGGCGGCAAAGTATTACGGGAATATCCTCTGGCCGTTGAGCTCGCTAATTTTAAGAAAAATAGAGGATATTGTGAAGATGGGTGTCCCGATAAAGATGATAGCTCCAAGCCACGGTGTTATATGGCGCCGCAGTCCGGGAAAGATAATCGATTCGTATGTCCGCTGGGCGAAGAATACGACTAAGCCAAAAGTGGTTATCGTCTACGAGACGATGTGGGGCGCTACCGAAAAGATGGCGCGGAAGATAGCGGAGGCGCTCATAGATTCCGGCGTTGAGATTAAGCTTTTCGACATAGCGGTCTCCGACGGTACGGAAGTCATAAAGGAGATGCTTGATGCCAGAGGTTTCATCATAGGCTCGTCCACGCACGATAACGATATGCTCACGACGATCGCGGGATTTCTCGAATTCCTGAAGGGATTGAAGCCTAAAGGCAGGATCGCGGCCGCATTCGGTTCGTACGGCTGGTCCGGAGGAGCCGTAGCTTCTATCGAAAATCTGTTAAAAGAGGGAGGAATGGAAATAGCGCAACCCGGCGTATCGGCGAAATTCATGCCGGATGAAAATGAGATAAAAACCGCATACCAATTTGGCAAAGATTTCGCGGGCAGGATAAAGTGACGTGGTATAATAACACAAAAGAAGGAGCTGTGACAATATGGCTCAGTTAAACGAAATATTCCAGTCGGCTGATTGGAAAAAAGAGAAACACATCCCGGTTATCGACGCGCCCGCCGATGTAAAAAAGGGCGAGTTTTTTCGCATATCGGTATGTGTGGGCAAGGAGATAGCGCATCCTAACACGACCGCTCACCACATAATGTGGATAGCGGTATTCTTTTTGCCGGACGGTGAAAAGTTCCCGTACCAGATAGGCAGGGCTGAGTTTGACGCGCATGGCGCGTCTACACTCGGCGCGGATACGAGCACTGTATTTACCCATTCCGAGGCTGTATTGTCCATGAAGACGGACAAGCCCGGAACCATTATGGCTACCTCGTATTGCAATATACACGGCCTATGGCAGGATTCGAAGAAAATAGGGGTGAAGTAATTTTGCAAATTAAAGTAAACACCATCTTCTTTGACATCGACGGCACTCTCATTGACGCAAGGCAGGATATCGTTAACGCGATGAACCACGCCCTCCGGCAAATGGGCTTTCCCGAGAAATCCTTCGGCAGTATAGTCTCTTATGTCGGCACCGGGGTAAAAGACCTGGTTGCCAGGAGCCTCGATTCGGACGATGCCGGACTAATCGATAAGGCGGCCGGGATGTACAGCGATTATTATATGGCGCATCCCGCGGATAAGGCGTATCTCTACCCACACGCCAAAGAGATACTTGAATATTTCAAAAATAAACGAAAGATCATTCTTACCAATAGATACGCGAGATTTGCCGACGCCGTGCTTAAGGCGCTCGGCATACGTGATTACTTCGAGGATATTATCGGCGGCGATGATGAGAATTGCATTAAACCATCCGCATGCGTACTGGATCCGTATGTCGCGCGGTTGGGCATAGCCAAGCCAGAGGCGCTCATAGTAGGCGACATGGCTATCGATGTCGAAACCGGCAAGAACTCGGGGATCAAGACCTGCTGGATACGCCACGGACTGGGTAAGGCCGCGGACGTCGAACCGCTTAAGCCGGATTTCACGATAGACGATCTCGCGGAGTTGAAAAACATAATAATATAGGAGGTAACCGGTATGAAAAAAGTAACTGTTTACAGCACGCCTACCTGCCCGTTCTGCATACGGGCAAAACAGTACCTTAAAGATAATAATATTCCATTCGACGACATAGATGTCTCCGAGGATGAGAAGAAAGCCCAGGAGATGATAAAGCGCTCGGGCCAGATGGGCGTTCCGGTTATCGAGATAGACGGCGCGATAATCGTAGGATTTGATAAAGATAAGATAAAGGATGCTTTGGATATAAAATGATCTACGATCTGATCATTATAGGCGCGGGCCCTGCCGGTATTACCGCGGCGGTATACGCCGCCCGTAAGCGGATGAGTTTTATCGTCATCACCGGCGATGTCGGCGGCCAGGCGGCCTGGTCGGGCGATATCGAAAATTATACGGGTTACCAGTTCATTACAGGCCCGGACCTTGTCGGCAAGTTCGAAGAGCATATGCGTAAATACGGCATTACCGTCAGGGAAAACGAGCCTGCAGTTGATATTGTCAGGGCGGGAGGCGTGATACGCGTGAAGACCGCGAAGGCCCAGTACGAGGCGAAGGCGGTTATAATAGCGTCGGGCAAAGTTTCCAAAGAGCTCGGTGTCCCGGGTGAGAAGGAATTCAAGAACAGGGGGCTTACCTACTGCGCCACCTGCGACGGCCCGCTATTCGCCGGCAAGGATGTGGCGGTCATAGGCGGCGGCAACTCCGCGCTGGATGCCGCGCTTCAGCTGATGAAGATAGCCGCCCGGGTCTATGTCGTGAACGCTACCTCCGCGCTGGGCGGTGACGCGGTGATGCGCGAAAAAGTGGAAGCGAGCGATAAGGTTACGGTGCGAAACGACGCGCAGGTGACGGCCGTATCGGGCGATAAGTTCGTAACCGGCATAAAGATAAAGCGCGGCGGCAAGATCGAGGATATCCCGGTGGGCGGGGTATTCGTGGAGATAGGGCTTCTGCCCAATTCCGAGTTCGCCCGCACGATAGAGAAGAACGCGCGCGGCGAGATAAAGATTAATTGCAGAAATGAGACCAATATTCCCGGGGTGTTCGCGGCAGGGGATGTTACCGATGTTCCCGAAAAACAGATAGTCATAGCGGCAGGAGAAGGGTCTAAGGCCGCCCTCGCCGCTTTCAAATATATAAACCAGAGCAAATAACATCTATGGATAACTCCATCCGCGCCCTCAAAGAAGCGCATAAAAGTCTCCGTCCACAAATAAAGAAGCGTCTCGCCGAATTCCGGCATATCCATAAAGCAAGCGACGAAGAGATATTCCCCGAACTCTGCTACTGCATCCTTACCGCCAATGCCAACGCCGTTAAATGCGACCTGGCTATAAGTGAACTTAAGAAACGCGGTCTTTTGCTTAAAGGCACGGCCGCCCGTATACGCCCGCACATAAAGGGGCGGGCGAGGTTTCATAATAAGAAAGCCGAGTACATAATAGGCGCCAGGAAGATTTTTTCCGGCGGCGGCGCTATCGATATTAAACGGCACATAAAACCTAAAGATGTTTTTAAAGTACGTGAATGGCTGGTCGAGAATATAAAGGGCTTCGGATATAAGGAGGCGAGCCATTTTTTGCGCAATATCGGCTTAGGGCGGGACATAGCCATATTGGACAGGCATATTTTAGCCAATCTTAAAAAATACGGGGTGATCGCCCGCGTGCCGGATTCCGTCGGCGCAAGGAGTGTCTATCTTGAGATAGAAGACAAGATGAGGGCCTTCTCAAAGAAGGTCGGGATACCCCTTGAGCACATGGATTTACTCTTCTGGGCCATGCAGACAGGATTTGTATTTAAATAAAAATGATTCGTTGTATTCCGTCAAAAATCACTTGCCAACCCAACGGGACAGGCCTAAGATACTATCAAGGGACAGGTCTGGGATGGCGACAAGAACCGTCCCCAAATTTTATTTAAGACTTAACACTCCACTGAATGTCCACTGAAATGGCCTTGACAAAACCTGCCGACGCTACTATAATCTTATCCCTTAACATTAGGAGTTAAAAATGGCAAAGAAGACGATAAAAGACGTGGATTTAAAGGGCAAGAGGGCTCTTATCCGGGTCGATTTTAACGTTCCCCTCGATGACAATCTGAATATAACCGACGATATAAGGATACGGTCAGCCGTTCCTACTATAAAATACGCGTTGGATAAAGGCGCAAAAGTCATTCTCATGAGCCATCTCGGCAGGCCGGATGGAAAGCCGGACGAGGCTCTGCGGTTGTCTCCTGCGGCAAAACGTCTGCGGGAACTTCTTGGTAGGCCCGTTACCGCTCTTAAAGATTGCGTAGGCAGTGATGTGGAAAAAGCGGTTTCGGACATGAAGCCCGGCGATGTTATATTGCTCGAGAATTTGAGGTTCCACGCCGAAGAAGAGAAGAACGACCCCGCCTTCGCTAAAAAGCTCGCGTCCTTAGGCGACGTATTTATCAACGACGCGTTCGGCACAGCCCACAGGGCGCATGCGTCGACGGAAGGAGTTACGCACTACCTGCCGTCTGTTGCCGGGTTCCTATTGGAGAAAGAGATACAGTATCTCGGCAATACCGTTGCCGATCCGAAGAGGCCGTTCGTCGCGATACTCGGCGGAGCGAAGGTCAAAGACAAGATAAAGGTTATAGATAATCTGCTCGATAAGGTCGACGCGCTTCTTATAGGCGGCGGCATGGCGTACACATTCCTGAAAGCGCAGGGCAAGACTATAGGTTCTTCCAAGCTGGATAAAGACGGCCTCGAGACGGCTAAGAACGCGCTCGATAAAGCCACTAAAAAGAAGATACCGATATTGCTTCCTGTCGACAACGTCATCGCGGATAAATTTGACGCGAATGCCGAAACACAGATCGTCGGTGAGAATATACCGGACGGATGGATGGGGCTCGACATAGGCCCGAAGACGATAAAGCTTTTTGAAGACAAGCTGAAAACCGCCAAAACCATTCTATGGAACGGGCCGGTCGGCGTATTCGAAATGGATAAGTTTGCCAAAGGTACCGAAGAAGTCGCGAAGTTCATAGCGGGCCTTAAAGGCGCTATTTCTATTATAGGCGGCGGAGACACGGCCGCGGCCATGGCTAAGTTCAAAGTTGACGGCAAAATGACACACATATCGACGGGCGGCGGCGCTTCGCTGGAATATCTCGAAGGGCGCGGCCTTCCGGGGATAGACGCGCTGATGGATAAAGGCTGTTCCTGCTGTAGTTGCGGAGGGGCGAAATAATAATGAGACGGATAATAATCGCGGGTAACTGGAAGATGAATAAGAACATAGCGGAATCGATCGATCTTGCCAATTCCGTAAAGAGGCTATTATACGATACCGAAGGCATAGAGATAGTGGTATGTCCGCCATTCGTATCCTTGAGCGATGTCAATGAGGTCGTCATGGAATCGAATATCGGCCTCGGAGCGCAGGATGTTTACTGGGAGAAGGAAGGCGCGTTCACGGGCGAGGTATCCTGCGGAATGCTGAAGAGCGCCGCCTGCGGATACTGCATAGTGGGGCATTCGGAGAGAAGGCAGTTTTTCGGCGAGACGAATACTATGGTAAATAAAAAGGCAAAAGCTCTTCTGGCCGCGGGCATTAAACCTATCGTTTGTGTCGGGGAGAAGCTCGAAGATAGAAAAGCCAATAAAACATTCAATGTAATAAAGGATCATATTGCCGGTTCGCTTGCCGGATTAACGAAAGAGGACATGGAGAGCGTAATCATAGCTTACGAGCCGGTCTGGGCGATAGGAACCGGTGTTAACGCTACCAAGGAGCAGGCCCAGGAAGTACATAAATATATACGCGGCCTCATAAAAGAGATGTTCGATGATTCCGTCGCGAAATCCGTGAGGATACAATACGGCGGTAGTGTGAAGCCGGAGAACGCGAAGGAACTTATGTCGCAGGAAGATGTCGACGGTGCGCTTGTAGGCGGGGCGAGCCTGAAGGCGGAGACATTCGCCCAGATAGTGCGTAACTGTTTATAAAGCGAATAACTAAAGAGCGAGGTTGATATGTTATACGGGTTGGTCATTGCGATACACGTGATAGCGTCGTTGGTGCTGATAGCCGTTATATTACTGCAGGCGGGCCGCGGCGGTGGGTTAAGCGAAACATTCGGCGGTAGCTCGACACAGACGCTTTTCGGCACGAAGACGTCGGTTTTCTTGGCGCGCGCTACGGCGGCCTCGGCGATAATTTATATAATTACATGCCTTGCGCTGGCAGTCATGACGAGCCACCAGAGCAAATCTCTGGTGTCGCAGGGTACCACGATGCCTATGCCTGTCCAGGGCGGCGCAAATCCTTTAGCCGACGAGCCGATGGATTTCTAAGAAATGATGAGATAAATATGTTCGTTGTACGAAAGATAAAAATACCGCTGATTATCCTGGCGGTATTTTTTTTGTTCTCATCCGGTTCGTCGGGCGCTTCCGATGACCCGCATGGCGATGCCATAGTCGTAAGTTCTATAAGCGATCCCAGAACGCTTATTCCGATACTTGCTTCGGATTCGGCCTCAAGCGATATCTGTGGCATGATATTTAACGGCCTTATCAAATACGATAAAACCGTTCGCATAACAGGCGATCTCGCCGAGAATTGGGAAATCTTAGACGGCGGCGCTGTCATAGTATTCCATCTGAAAAAAAATGTGCGCTGGCATGACGGCGCGCCATTTACCGCAAAAGACGTACTATTCACGTACGAAAAATTGGTTGATCCCGTAGTAAAGACGCCGTACAGCGGTGATTTCGACAGGATAAAATCGGTAGAAATCCCGGACGAGTATACGGTTAAAATTATTTACAAGGAGCCGTTCGCGCCGGCGCTTTCCAGCTGGGGCATGTGGATAATGCCGGAACATTTACTGAAAGGCGAAGATCTGAATAAGTCGTCTTTTTCGCGTAATCCCATAGGTACCGGGCCGTATAAGTTCAAATCGTGGAGGACGGGAGAGAAGATAGAGCTCGTCTCGAATCGCGACTATTTCGAAGGAAGGCCTTATATCGATAGATACATATACCGCATAATACCCGACGACGCCACGATATTTCTCGAACTCCAGACGCAGGGCGTGGATATGGCCGGGCTATCGCCTCTGCAATATGCGCGGCAGACGGGTAACAAATTCTTCCGCGGGCATTATAATAAATTCAGATATCCAGGTTTCGGTTATACCTATATGGCTTACAATCTCGCCGATCCGAGATTCGGCGACATCAGGGTGCGGCAGGCTATAAACTACGCCGTCGATAAAGACGCGATGGTGAAGGCGATATTCTTCGGCCTCGCCGAGGTTACGACCGGGCCTTTTATGAAGGATTCGTGGGCGTACAATAAGGATGTGAAGCCAGCTCCGTACAACATCGCGAAGGCAAGGGCGCTTTTGCGCGAAGCGGGTTGGGAGGATACCGATAAGGACGGGTGGGTCGAAAAGGAGAGAAGGGTTTTCGAGTTCACGATCCTCGTAAATCAGGGAAACGGTGAGCGGCAACGCGCCGCCGAGATGATACAGAATGACCTTAAAGCCGTCGGGATAAGGATGAAGATACGCGTCGTCGAGTGGAGCACGCTCATCGGCGAATTCCTGGGCAAGAAGCGTTTTGAGGCGGTGCTCATGGGATGGTTCCTCGGCCGCGACCCGGATAATTACGATATATGGCATTCGTCAAAGACTCGAGAGGGGGAGTTTAATTTTATCGGGTATAAAAACGCGGAGGTCGACCGCCTGCTTGCGGAAGGCCGGCGCACGTTCGACGAAGCAAGGCGCGCGGCGATATACCGCCGGGTGCATGAGATCATCTACGCGGATCAGCCGTACATGTTCCTCTATTCGGCCGATATGTTGCCGATAGTGAATTCGCGCTTCCGTAACGTCGAATCCTCGCCCATCGGCATCGGGTACAATTTTATAAAGTGGTACGTGCCGAAAAGTGAGCAACGATACAGGTAAAATTTCCTCTTGTAAGGAGTGGAAAATTTAATCGGTGCCGTCGTGGCGTGAGAGGGCACCCCCGGAGTGGAAAAACGTAGTATATTCTTCGAGCGAGGACAAAATTATTCCGAGTATTCGAAGAATAATTTTGGACGAGTCGAGAAGTTCATTTTATGAATCAATGGAAATGGTATGTTTATATAATCGAATGCAAGGACGGCACATACTATACGGGAATGACTTGGAAACCCGACCTCAGATATGATCAGCATCTTTCCGGTCTGGGTGGAGTCTATACTGCAAAGCATGGTGTGAAAAAAATGGCTTATATCGAGGAACATGAGGAGATTGAGGCGGCACGAACGAGAGAAAAACAAATTAAAGGATGGGGCCAGAAAAAGAAGAGGAAATTAATATCGGGGCAGTGGGGGGAAATAGTGGTAGTATTTTGTTTAGTTGCTTTGGATGTTCTCGACTCGCTCCTGCTTCGGCTTCGCCTCGCAGTCGCTCGCTCGAACAATAATATTTTGGAAGATTGAAGATTAAGGAAAAAATGTTGCATTACATCGCTAAAAGATTGGCGGGGCTCATACCGGTATTTTTCGGGATAACGATAGTCTCGTTCCTCGTGATACATATCGCGCCGGGAAAACCGACCGACATGCAGACGAGCTTAAACCCGAAGGTATCTTTCGAGGCGCGCGAGCGGCTTGACAAATTGTATGGGCTCGACAAGCCGCTTCACGTCCAGTACTTCGATTGGTTCAAGCGCTTCTGCTTTTTCGACTTCGGACGCTCGTACGTCGACGATAGGCCCGTCGCTTCCAAGATCGCCGAACGCATCCCGATAACACTGCTCATAAACGCGCTGGCGATGATATTGATATTAGCTGTCGGGATACCTCTGGGCGTTATCTCGGCGGTAAAACGCGGTTCGTTCCTCGACAAGTCCACAGCCGTTATCGCTTTTATCGGATTCTCCGTGCCGGAGTTCTGGCTCGCCCTGCTTTTAATGAGTTTATTCGCGATAAATTTAAATTGGCTTCCGATATCGGGCATCAAATCCCTCGATTTCGAATATTATTCCATAACCGGAAAGATATTGGACGTCGCCAGGCACCTGATACTGCCGGTGGCGATAACGGCGTTCGGGGCTCTGGCGGGCATCTCCAGGTACATGCGCTCGGCCATGATCGGTGTTATCCATCAGGACTATATCAGGACGGCGCGCGCGAAAGGTCTCGACGAGCGGCAGGTCATATACCGGCACGCGCTGAAGAACGCGGCGTTACCGGTCATCACGATATTGGGATTGTCCGTTCCCGGGCTCATAGGCGGCAGTGTCATATTCGAATCGATATTCGCCATCCCGGGGATGGGCCGGTTATTTTATGAATCCGTTATGGCGAGGGACTACCCGACGATAATGGGCATCCTCTCGATAGGCGCGATACTTACTTTACTGGGAAATCTCCTCGCCGATATAGCGTACTCATACGCCGATCCGAGGATACGCGTTACGGAGACAGAATGAAGAATAAGCTGACACTGACGGCGCTTTTATTCATAACCGTGATACTGCTATTCGCGCTCTTCGCGCCTTTGATAGCGCGATACGATCCGTCGGCGATAGATACGAATGCCATACTCCAGGGCCCGTCGGGCGCGCACATATTCGGGACCGATACGCTCGGCCGCGATATTTTCTCCCGTATAGTATATGGCTCGAGGATATCGCTCTCCATCGGATTTATCGCTGTGGGCATAGCGGTAGTTATAGGATTATTCTTCGGTTCTATCGCCGGATATTACGGCGGCAGGGTGGACTCTATCATAATGCGTTTTGTCGATATCATGCTTTGCTTCCCGACGTTCTTTCTGATACTTGCCGTGATAGCGATACTCGAGCCGTCGATATTCAATATCATGGCCGTCATAGGCGCCACGAGCTGGATGGGCACCTCGCGCCTCGTGCGAGCCGAAATATTAGCGCTCAAAGAGCGTGATTTTATTTCCGCCGCGCGGGTCATGGGCGCCGGAGACGTGTGGATAATAGTCCGGCACCTGATCCCCAACGCGATAGGCCCCGTACTCGTGAGCGCCACTCTCGGCATAGGCGGCGCCATACTTACGGAGTCGGCATTGAGTTTCCTGGGTATCGGCGTTCAACCGCCGACGCCGAGCTGGGGCAATATCCTGATGGACGGCAAATCGACCCTGGGAGTGGCATGGTGGCTTACGGTATTCCCGGGGCTATTCATATTATTTACGGTGCTTTCGTATAATCTCCTGAGTGAAGCTTTGCGCGACAATCTGGATCCGCGTACGAAGGAAACCATATGAAGATATTGCAGGTAAATGATCTTAAGGTGTATTTTACTGCCGCCCGGGGCGTAGTGAAGGCCGTCGACGGCGTAAGTTTCGACATAGAAAAAAATAAGGTCTTCGGGCTCGTCGGGGAATCGGGTTCAGGCAAGACGATGACGGCGCTTGCGCTACTTAAACTGGTTTCAGCGCCCGGCGCGACAGTAAGCGGTAATGTTATATTCTCCGGCGCCGATCTTTTTAAATTGAAAGATGAGCCTCTGCGCGCTGTGCGCGGATCAAAGATAGCGATGGTCTTTCAGGATCCGTCGAGTTCGTTCAACCCGGTGTTTACCGTAGGCCGGCAGGTGGCCGAGGCCGTGCTGGCGCATCGCGCCATGCCCTACGCGAAGGCAAAAGAGATCGCGCTCGAATATCTGAGGCGAGTCCACCTGCGCGACCCGCTGAGGATATTCGATGATTACCCGCACCAGCTCTCCGGTGGCACCAAACAACGGATCATGATAGCCATGGCGCTTGTCAATTCGCCGGAACTTCTTATCCTCGACGAGCCGACGACGGCTTTGGATGTAACGATACAGGCTCAGATACTCGAGCTTCTCGAGGAGATAATAGAAAAAGAGAAGCTGTCGATACTCTTTATCAGCCATGATTTCGGCATAATCGCTCGGATGTGCGATGAGGTTGGTGTGATGTATAAAGGAAAGATGGTCGAGCGGGGATATACGAAAAATATATTGAATGCTCCGCGGGAGAAATACACGATATCGCTTTTGGAGTCGGTGAAGGCGCTTATATGAGCATATTGATATGCGATAATTTAAAAAAATATTTCCCGGTACGCAGAGGATATCTCCGAAAGGACTTCGGTACGGTCAAAGCCGTCGACGGCGTAAGTTTCGAGATAGCCGCGGGAGAGACTTTCGGGCTCGTCGGGGAATCCGCCTGCGGCAAGACGACTTTGGGAAAGCTCATCCTCGGTATCTTAAAGCCGGATTCGGGCGGGGTGAAACTGTCGACCCGTCGCCGCCAGGTGATATTCCAGGACCCGCATAGTTCGCTCGATCCGAAGATGCGGGTGCGCGATATAATAGCGGAAGGGCTTTTACTGCACGGCGCAGTAACGCGTAGACTGGAGATAGATAAAAAAGTCCGCGACGCGCTCGGGTTAGTTAATCTGCTCGCGACATCCGCGGATAAATATCCCCATCAATTTTCAGGAGGGGAGCGCCAGCGCATCGCGATAGCGCGCGCGGTGATAACCGGCCCGGAGTTTATCGTCTGCGACGAGCCTGTGTCGAGCTTAGACGTGACCGTGCAGTTGCAGATATTGAGACTTTTAAAAAAGATACAGAAGGATTTTAAAATAACTTATCTTTTTATAAGCCACGACCTGAGAGTGGTCAGATACATGTGCGACAGGGTTGCGGTAATGAAGGATGGGCGGATAATAGAAGAGGGCCCGGCCCGGTTGGTATATTCGAACCCGTCGGAGCCGTACACCAGATTATTACTTTCATCGATTCCGGACTATAAAATATGAACCTTCGGGATAGAGCAAAGAAGATATTATATCTGCTTGAAGCCGCGTACGGCCGTCCCGCGCTGTTTGTCAAAGACGAGCCCGTGGATGTTCTTGTGCGCACGATATTGTCGCAAAATACGTCGGACAAAAACTCTGTCCCGGCTTTTAACGCGCTCAAAAAACATTTCGTGTCGTGGGAGAGGGCGCTTTGCGCGCCGGTACCGGAGATAACAGAGATAATAAAACATGCGGGCCTGGCGAATATAAAAGCGCGCAGGATAAAAGCGGTTCTCGCGGAGATAAAAAAGCGCGAAGGCAGGATTGACTTGGCCGGTCTTGACCGTTTAGACGATGAAGGCGCGGGTGAATACCTCGAATCGCTGGGCGGGGTGGGGCCGAAGACGGCCTCGTGCGTCCTTTTGTTCGCGTTCGATAGGCCCGTAATGCCGGTTGATACGCATATTTTCCGGGTGGCTAAACGGTTGTCCCTTATAGGCGCCGGTACGGACATAAAACAGGCGCATAAAGCGTTGACAAAAATTATTCCAAAGGACTTGATATACGCCTTCCATTTATGTATAATAGTGCACGGTCGCAGGACCTGCAAATCGCAAACCCCAAAGTGCGGGGTTTGTGTTGTTTATGGCCTTTGTGGATATGAAAAGAAATCCGTCATTGCGAGCGAAGCGAAGCAATCTAAAAACGAGATTGCTTCGGATTCGCCTGCCTTCGGCAGTCAGCCGCATCCTCGCAATGACGATGAAAGCGAGTAAGCGTGATACGTAAGGCTAAGGTAACCGACGTTAAAAGGATCCAGGAACTTATCGGCTATTATGCCAAACGCGATAAGATGTTGCCGAGGTCGTTAAACGAGCTTTATGAAAATATACGAGACTTCTTTGTATATGTGGACGGCAAAAAGGTCTGCGGATGTTGCGCGCTTCACATCGACTGGGAGGATCTTTCGGAAATAAAATCGCTGGCGGTCGCGCCGGGAAAATCGGGTAAGGGGATAGGCAGGAAGCTCCTGAACGAATGTATGAAAGAGGCGAAGACGCTCAAATTGAAAAAAGTCTTCGCCCTTACTTACGCGCCGGGTTTTTTCGAGAAGCTCGGATTTCATGTGATCAACAAATCCGACCTTCCGCATAAGATATGGAGCGAGTGCATTAAATGCGTCTATTTTCCGGGATGTAAGGAAATAGCCGTGATGAGGGAAATATAATGGGATATACGATAACCGAAAAGATATTGCTGAAACACACGAAAGAAAAAGAGGTGCACCCCGGCAAGTTCATCGACGCTAAAGTCGATCTCTGTCTGGGTAACGACATCACCGCGCCGTTCGCTATAGAGGAGTTCGAGAAGCTCGGCACGAAGAAGGTGTTTGACAGGAACAGAGTTGTGCTTGTGCCAGACCATTTCGCGCCCGCTAAAGACATGAAGAGCGCCAATCAGTGCAAGGTGCTGGCTACATTCGCGAAAAAATACGGCGTGAAGAACTACTTCGAGATAGGCCGGATGGGGATAGAGCACGCGCTCCTGCCGGAGATGGGGCTCGTCCTGCCCGGAGATCTGGTGATAGGGGCGGACTCCCACACGTGCACTTACGGGGCCCTGGGCGCGTTCTCCTCGGGCGTGGGTTCGACGGATCTCGCCGCGGCTATTGCGACGGGTGAATGCTGGCTTAAAGTGCCGGAGTCGATGAAATTTGTTTACTACGGGAAATTGCCGAAATGGGTCGGCGGCAAAGACCTTATACTTTATACAATAGGTGACATCGGAGTCGACGGGGCGCGTTACCGGGCGATGGAGTTCTGCGGCGAGACCATCGAATCTCTCGGTATAGACGATCGCCTGAGCATGTGCAACATGGCCATAGAGGCCGGCGGGAAGAACGGTATCATAGCGCCGGATAAAATTACTTCAAAATATATAAAAGCGATAAAAAATAAACCGAGGCAGGGTTTCGGAAAAATATACGAAAGCGATAAAGATGCCGTCTACGCCGCCGTCAAAGAGTATGACGTCAGGAAGATAACCGAGCCGGTCGTAGCGTGCCCGAATCTGCCGAGCAACACAAAGCCGGTCAGCCGGCTTAAAAATGTCGCGGTCGACCAGGTCGTCATCGGCTCGTGCACGAACGGCAGGATAACGGACATGAGGCTTGCCGCGAAGATACTGCGCGGCAAAAAAGTCAACCCGTCCGTCCGGCTGATAGTGATACCCGGGACGCAGAAGATATACTTGGAATGTGTGAATGAGGGGCTCGCGAAGATATTTGTGGAAGCGGGCGGGGTATTCTCGACGCCGACCTGCGGGCCGTGCCTGGGCGGGCACATGGGCATCCTCGCCGAGGGCGAGACGGCCATCGCGACGACCAATAGGAACTTCGTCGGCCGCATGGGGCATCCTAATAGCGCCGTTTATTTATCCAACCCGGCTGTCGCCGCGGCGACGGCAATAACCGGGAAGATCACTCACCCGGACGAGGTGATGTAATATGATACGCAAATCCAAAGCGCATAAATTCGGAAACGATATAAATACCGACGATATAATAGCCGCCAAATATCTCAATACGACCGACAGGGCGGAACTGGCGAGCCATTGCATGGAACATATCGTCAAAGATTTCGCAAGCTCGATGAAGCCGGGGGATGTCATAGTAGCGGGGAAAAATTTCGGTTGTGGCTCGTCGAGAGAGCACGCCCCCATAGCGATAAAAGCCGCCGGGGCATCGTGCGTTATAGCGGATAGTTTCGCAAGGATATTTTTCCGCAACAGTATCAATATCGGCCTTCCTATAATAGAATCCAGGGAGGCTTCGGATAGGATCGAGGCGGGGGATGAGGTGCAGATAGATACGAAAGCCGGGCTAATAAAGAACCTTACGCGAAAAGAGACTTACAAGATAGAGAAATATCCGCCGTTTATGCAGGCTATATTTGCCTCCGGCGGATTGATCGAATCATTAAAGAGAAAAAGGAAAAAATAAAATGGCGGTAAAAAATTATAAGATAGCGGTGATAGCCGGTGATGGGACAGGACCTGAAGTCGTAGCCGAAGGATTAAAAGTCCTGAAAGCGGCGTCGAAGAAATTCGGTTTTACATATACTGAAACGCCTTTCGATTACGGTGGCGCCAGATATTTAAAGACGGGCAAGACGATAACCGACGAGGAGCTTGAGGGATTAAAGAAATTCGACGCGATATTTTTAGGAGCCATAGGTCATCCGGACGTAAAACCCGGTATCCTGGAGCAGGGGATATTGCTTAAGACGAGGTTTGGCCTCGACCAGTATATTAATTTAAGGCCGGTGAAATTATACAGCTCCGCGTTCTGTCCGTTGAAAGACAAGAAGCCGGAAGATATCGATTTTGTCGTCGTGCGCGAAAACTCCGAAGGGCTTTATAAAGGTATGGGCGAGTTTCAGAATAAGGGTAAAGCCGATGAAGTCGCGATACAACTTTCTTATAATACACGGAAGGGTGTCGAGCGCTGTATCCGTTACGCGTTCGAGTTCGCGAGGAAGCGCAACAAGAGAAAAAAACTGACTCTTTGCGGCAAAACGAACGTATTGACATACGCCTGGGATCTATGGCAGAGAACGTTTGATGAAGTGAAAAAGGATTATCCGGACATCCAGACAGATTACGTGCACGTCGACGCTACGACGATGTGGTTTGTGAAAAACCCCGAGTGGTTCGACGTTATAGTAACCGACAATCTTTTCGGTGATATTATAACCGATCTCGGAGCGATGATACAGGGCGGTATGGGAATCGCGGCCGGAGGCAATATAAACCCGGAAGGCGTTTCGATGTTCGAACCTATCGGCGGTTCCGCGCCGAAATACACCGGCAAGCATATTATTAACCCTCTCGCGGCTATATGCGCGGGCGGGATGCTCCTCGATAATATCGGCCAGCCCGCGGCGGCAAAGGCGATCGAGAGCGCCGTTATAAAGGTGGCGAGCGCGAAGCTGAAGAGTTTAGCGGCGGGGAAGATGGGGTACTCGACCGAAGAAGTCGGGGACTTGGTGGTAGCGAACTTATAAGAATAAGCGAGCAAGTTATGAAAAAAGTCAATGTAGCTATAATGGGCGCGACAGGCGCCGTAGGCAACTGTTTTCTTAAGATACTGGAAGAGAGATCGTTTCCTATCAACAAGATACGTCTTCTTGCCTCCGAACGCTCGAAGGGCAAGACGCTCAAATTTATGGGCAAAGAGCACCCGATAGAAGTGCTGACCCACGATTCTTTCAAAGACATAGACATTGTACTGGCTTCGGCGGGCGCTTCGCGTTCGATGGAGTTTTTACCGAGCGCGGTCGCGGCGGGCGCTGTGTGCGTCGATAATTCAAGCGCTTTCAGGATGGATGAAGAGGTGCCGCTCGTCGTGCCGGAAGTGAATCCGCAGGATATAAAAAAACATAAAGGCATAATCGCCAATCCTAATTGCTCCACCATACAGATGGTTGTGGCGCTCTGCCCGATACATAAGGCCGCGAAGATAAAAAGGATAGTCGTTACTACTTTTCAATCGGTTTCCGGCGGCGGACAGAAGAAGATAACCGAATTATGGGAGCAATCTAAAATTTTTACCGGTAGGGCGCACTTTAGTGTGCCCTGTATACCGATAAGGCCGACGGAGTTTCCGTACCAGATCGCGTTCAATCTGATTCCACAGATAGACGTATTCATGGATAACGGCTATACCAAAGAAGAGATGAAGATGGTTAATGAGACCCGCAAGATAATGGGCGACGATTCGATCAAGGTAAATGCCACATGCGTGCGGGTGCCGGTATTCTACGCCCATTCCGAGAGCGTCAATATCGAGACCGAAAAATATATCAGCGCAAACGAAGTCCGCGAGCTTCTCCTGAAAGCGCCCGGTGTCAGGCTTATCGACGACCCCATGAATAAGAAATACCCGATGCCCGTAGATGCGGAGGGTAAAGACCTGACCCTTGTCGGGCGTATCCGCCAGGATGATTCTGTAAAGAACGGTATTTCAATGTGGGTTGTAGCCGATAATATCCGTAAAGGCGCCGCCTTGAACGCGATTCAGATCGCGGAATATCTTATATAATATTATACAACCTACGCGGTTACCGCGTAGGTTGACATGGTTACTATGCGTAATATCAAACTCACCATCCGTTACGATGGTACCCGCTATGCTGGCTGGCAATCGCAGACGAACGGCCTTGCCATCCAGGATGTCATCCAGGACGCTATCGCTAAGATAACCGGCGCCCGTCCCTCGCTTATAGGCTCGGGCCGTACCGACGCGGGCGTCCATGCCGAAGCCCAGGTCGCCAATTTCAGGACACGCTCGAAGATACCGCTCAAGAATCTTGTGATGGCCCTTAACACCAATCTTCCCAAAGATATCGCGATAACCGCCGCGGAAGAGGTCGCGTTGAAATTCAATGCCCAGAAAAACGCGCGCTCGAAACTCTATCGTTATACGATAATGAATAACGATTATATGGATCCGCTCGTCCGGCATTTCGCGGCAAAGTGTTACTACAAGCTCGATCTGCGTCTTATGCGCCGCGCCGCCCGGCATATCGTAGGCAGACATGACTTTCGTTCGTTCAGGGCTACGGGCGGTACCGATGGTAATGCCGTCAGGACGGTGAAGTACATTGAAATTGAAAAAGCGGGGGACATGGTGTATATTTACATAGAAGCGAACGGTTTTCTCTATAATATGGTGCGTAATATCGTCGGTACCATTATTGAAGCCGGCCGGGGCAAGATATCGGCCGATAGCGTCAAAGAGATCATCCGTAAACGCGATATAAGATTTTCCGGGCCTACCATGCCTGGCAAGGGGCTATGCATGGTTAAGGTGCGGTATTAAAAAAGGGGGCATGATATGTGTAAAGACGTATTTTTGTTTTGCCTATCGCTTGCGCTCGGTTACGTTCTTTGCGTTATCGCGAAGAAACAGGTTTCAGTATTGAAAACTCTTGGTTATACGCTCGGCGTATCGATAATAGCGCTCACCTTTCTTACGGCCCTTATCGCGGTTCATACGGCACCTGCGATCAAATGCCCTTGCGGCCATATGCACGGCAAGATGCCCTGCATGGCGATGATGAAGCATAAATAAGTGAAGAATAAATACGACACGATAGTATTTGATCTTGGCAATACGGTCATAAGGTTCGACCATAATATTTCCGCAGGGAAGCTGGTTAACCTTTTTAATCTGGACCAGAAGAAGGTCTATGATTTCTTTTTTGACTCGGAGATAACCAGAGCCTTCGAAAAAGGCTTGTTATCTCCGAGGGGGTTTTATATAAAGGCAACGGAGTTCCTTGGGATAAAAATATCCTACGAGGACTTTGTGCCGATCTGGAATGATATTTTCCGGGAAGACGAAAAAGTCTGCCGTCTTGCCAGGCAGTTAAAGAAGACCCACCGGTTGTTTCTCCTGTCCAATGTGAATCGCCTGCACTTCGAATACATCGAGGAGAAGTTTGACATAATAAAGATATTCGACGAGCTGGTTCTGTCGTTTGTTGTCGGCGCCGTCAAGCCGGAACGGCCGATATTCGACGATGTCGTGCGCCGCGCCGGCGGCGATAGGTCGAGAATGCTTTACATCGACGACCGCGAAGACCTTATTAAGGAAGCGACCGCTTTAGGCATACCCTCTATCCGCTTCGAAGGCGCCGATAAATTGAAAGATCAGCTCTCCGAACTCGGCGTAATTTAAGATTTCAAAAAGTTAGTTTTATCCACTTGACATATCTTTCCGCTGTGGTAAACTAAACATACTTTTGCATTCGGTTTATATGGACAACGATGCTTGGCGCTAGAAAGGCCAGGCATTTTTTTATTATTAAAGTATTTTAATTCTTCCGTCATTGCGAGCGAGGCGAAGCCGAGCGAAGCAATCTAACAAGAGGGGATTTGAATATGATAACGAAAATAATATCCTTGGTGGTCGCGAGCGCGTTTCTGCTCAACAGCGTCGCGTATGGTTTGGGCACTATGCCCGGCACTACACAGCCGGCTGTGCAGGATGAGATGATTAACATGCTTCGCGACGGACTTCTTAAGAAGGGGCCAAGCGCGTTGAGAGATGCCCTGTCATCGGAGACGATCCACGCGGAGTTTAGCCCGTCGGTGGAACCGGCGGCAAACGGTATCAGGCTTCTGGACGGAGTTCCGGCCGGTATGGAAAGTGATCCGGCATTTAACGCCGAAAACCTCGCTGAGGCGATCGAAAAAGTTTTGCCGGGCGATGTTGTTTCTGTGGATAATTATCGCGCCGATAACCCGGGAGACTTTCCCGTCGCTAAGATGAGCCGTGACGGCGATAGAAAAAAATGGACAGTGCATGAATATATGGCTTCAGCATGGGAGAATATAAAGTCCCGAGATGTCATTTTTACATACACTTATCAGGATGGGCATGCTGAGGCATTCAGCCTGGCCAGTTTATTACTCGACGAAGTAACAAGCCTTGGCAAAAGGCCGCATGACGACGGCCGCACAGGTATCGTGCGCGATGCCGTAAGGGCGTGGTTTGTGGGTTCATACTGCCTGTCGAATGAAACAAGATATAATAACGATAAGCTCGAAGAGAGAGTAAGGTGGTTTTGCCGCGACGCCAAAGCCGCAGAAATGGGTTTCTTAAAAGCGTTTCCATATATGGCCGAAACCGACGAGACGCTTGCGCGCGGCGTAGAACTTGTGCGTTTCATAAACCGCTGTTTCTACGCTCCAGATAAACAAGTCGCGCAGTCCGACGCGGAGCAGGCGGGGACAGATCAAAGTAATGCTACCGAAACAATCCCCTCCGAAGTAAAACAAAAAATAGCAAGCGTGATGTTTACGCATGTGAAGTACACTCCCGATTGGGATGAGAATATTCATGGGCAGATTGCCGACTCAGGCCTGACGGCAGAATCTTTTATTGCTTCGAATCCTACCGAGCTTGAAAAGCTGATCACGTCCGCCTGCGAACGCTATATTAAACTGTCAGTCGAAAGAGTTTCTAAAGCGTGTAAAAGCGATGTTTTGATGGTAACTGAATTCGCCGATGTCCGAGAAGTTATAGCAGGCGCCCAGGAGTTGCTGTGGGAGAAATTCCTGGAAGAATTAACAGGCGATACGGCAATAATCAAGATGCCGGGAGTTTTTGCGCAAAATGAAGAGATGCGCAGACAGCTGAACGAACTTGTTAGGCCCGCCTTCTATAGTGTAGTTGCGGAAGCATTTAAGAAATTCGGCTTAAGCATGCCGTCGCAAGCACAGCCGCGAGATCCCAAGACCGGTAGATTTGAGACAAAATTGCCGGGAAGTCCGGCGATGGTGCTTTTATTGTTTGCCTATTGCGGTAAACTCGATGATAAGATCACAGCAAAGACGCATCGCAGGATAGCCGATGATTTTTCAGGGTTTGTGAATATTTCTGACCGTACTTTAAGGCGCGATAGAGAAGTACTAAGGGAAGCGGGCTATCTCATAGATATTATAGATAGCGATGCCGATCAGATAGAGAGCGACGTCAGCCCGGTTACATATAAGCTTAGCGCTTCCGGCAAAAAAGCGGCAAAGGCTTTACTGAACAGATTAAGAAAAAAGTACGGGCCTGTTGTGCGATACGCGATATTCGATGAATTTTCATCCGGCAATAAGCAAATCCGTGAAGACATAAAAAAGATGGACGCGAAAATCAAGAAGAAGATAGTAGAAGAAAAGCTGAGAGCCGCCGCTTATGTGACGCTCATAAGGATAAAAAATTCCGAAGACCTGCACGATTATGCGCGTCGTGGATTATTAACGGTAACCGATTTTATGGAAGAGTTAGAGTTCCCTGATATGGACCGCAATACTATTAGTGACCATTTCGATGAGCTTAGGGAACGGAAGGAGATTGAATACTCAGACTATTTAAAAGATGGAGAGCGTTGTTATGGGTATTGTAATGACAAACGTTTCCGTGGAGCTGGCGTTCGTTACGTGTGGGGTCAATATTATAGGACACCGTCGATGACTGTGCCCGAAGCCATATCCGGCGATCAGCCGGTGACGAATACCGTATTAAATACAGCCGTGAATGATGTTACTCCTAGAGATTTCGGCAGGCACTTCATGTCGGACGCTCCGCGTACGCCGGAAGATAGAAGTAAACGCCCTGGAGTGCCGGGTTTGGACAGCGAAATTGCGAGTTTGGAGCAACGTTCTCCGACGGACACGGCTGAGAATGCCACGATCATGCTTAGACGTACGGCGGCAATGGAAGAATTTAAAAATTATCCGTTTATTACCGACATAAATACGGTGGAATTTGCTCTTCCTATCGCCCCGGAGGTTGGGCCGAGTAGCGATACGAAAGATTTTCGTTTAAGCCGGGAGCAGATACTTAATATATGGAAGACGGTTAATCTCGCCCACGAGGAAAGGGTAAAGATACTGCTATTGCAGGATGAGGTAGGCCCTACGGGCACGACGATGGACGCCGCTTTGCACGATATAAGAAACCGCATCAGGAATGCCGGCGGTAATGATGACACCATCGATTTTGAGTTATTTCAGGGCGAGGATAATCTCGAAACTCTTCTCGACCCCAACAAGGATGAATCCAGTAAGCGTGTAAAGAGAATAGTCCTTACCGTGGGGAGCAGATCCCGGGGAATGGTAAGTAACCTGGTAGACAGGCGTCCAGAGCTTTTTAAGAAGGCGCGTTCACTCGGTATAGAACTCCCGGTGGATTATTACGATTTTAAGCCGAATTCCAAAGAAAGGACGTTCTATCAGGCGAGCATGCTTTTAAGGGGCTGGAACGCGGCGATCATTGATAACACCAAAAGGACAACGGCGGCCAGCATTTTATTTACGAACATGCTGAAAGGTTGTTATGACGGTGATATAGGCGTACTATTAAAGCAATTAGTACCGGTAGAGAACGAAACGGATAAAGAAACGAAGGAGAGGATTAACAGCTGTTCAAATAGCGCCATACGATTGCTTTCCCAGAAGACAGCGGCCGCGATAGAAAACTTGAAGTTGATCATGAGAGAGTTCTGGACAGCGGCATAAGCCGGTTTTAGGAAAGTTTTAATATTTTATTGACAGCATCCGGGCGATGTGTTATTATCATTCGCCTCTACGGAAGAGGCATTTTTTTATATTTCAACTTACGGAAAGATTATGAAGACATATATCGCAAAAGATAAAGACATTCAGAAGTCATGGCACGTAGTCGATGCCACAGATCAGGTCCTTGGCAGGCTTTCGGCCAAGGTTGCGTCCATTCTCATGGGTAAGAATAAGGTCATCTATTCGCCGCATCAGGATACGGGTGATGAAGTTATCGTTATAAACGCCGCCAAGATAAAAGTTACCGGTAAAAAGATGGGCCAGAAGATTTATAAGAGATATTCGGCTTATCCGGGCGGGCTGAATACCGAAACTCTCGAAGCTACCATGAAGAAGAAGCCGGAACATGCTATCAGGCACGCGGTACACGGGATGTTGCCGAAGTCGAAACTCGGCGCGAAACTGCTGAAGAAACTGAGAGTGTATGCCGGGGATAAGCATCCTCACCAGGCCCAACAGCCGAAAATATTAAAGATAGGTTAAGGAGCAATTAATGGCAGAAAAAACTCAATACATCGCAACAGGAAGACGTAAAAACTCGATAGCGCGCGTACGCATAATGGCCGGAGATGGCAAAGTTACGGTCAACAAACGCCCATTTAACGCCTATTTTCCGCGTGAATCGAACCGTCTTATAATTATGCAACCGATCGAAACGGCCAAGCTGGAATCGAAGCTCGACATATTCGCTAACGTCAACGGCGGAGGTTTAAGCGGGCAGGCGGGGGCCGTAAAGCAGGGTATCGCCAGGGCGCTCGTTAAAATGAACGCAGAGTTGAAAGCCGATATCAAAAAAGCGGGATTCCTTACCAGAGATTCGAGGATGAGGGAGCGCAAAAAATACGGACGGAAGCGCGCCAGAAGGAGATTCCAGTTTACCAAGAGATAAAATAATTTTCTCGACGACATTTAAAAAACCTATCTGGTCAACTCCGACGGCGATTTTAGTTGACAGGATAGGTTTTTTATTTTAACATTAGAGTCTATTCTCGACGGAAATGCGGGATAACCGCGTAGGTTATTTCGTGGATCAATTCACGGCTAACCTACGCGGTTAGCCGAAGGAGGAGTCGGAAATGATAAAAGTGGGTATTGTTGGCGCTACCGGTTATGCCGGCGCAGAAGCCATCAGAATACTTTTAGGACACAAGGACGTAAAGATAACCGAGCTTGCGCGTTTTTCCGATACGGACGAGCCGATATCTACGGTCTTTCCTGAGTTTAAAGGAAGGATCGACATGATATGCAAAAAGATCGACGCCACAGAGATATCCCGGAACGTCGATTTTGTATTTCTCGGCCTGCCGCACAAGGCCGCGATGGATCTTGTGCCTATATTTATTAAGGCCGGGAAGTCTGTCGTGGATTTAAGCGCGGATTACAGATTGTCTCCGGAGGCGTATAAAAAGTGGTACGGACTGGAGCATAAAGATAAAGCGAATCTACCGAAAGCGGTTTACGGCCTGCCGGAATTATATCGCGACGCGATAAAGAAATCGAAACTTATCGCCAATCCCGGTTGTTATCCGACCAGCGTTATTCTCGGCACCGCGCCCGCGTTGAAAACAAAGGCGATAGACCCCAGGTATATAATAGCGGACTCGAAATCGGGGACCAGCGGCGCCGGACGCAAGGCCGACCTTTCACTTTCTTTCTGCGAAGTGAACGAGAACCTGAAGGCTTACAAGGTAAATGAACACCAGCATATGCCGGAGATGAACAAGATACTCTTCGAAGTTTCCGGAGAAGCGATCGATATGGTATTTACGCCGCATCTTATCCCGATGAACCGCGGGATATTGTCGACGATATATTTACGTTTGAATAAAAAGTTCGACACGAAAGCCGTTATAGATATGTACAAGGATTTTTATAAAGGAAAGCCGTTCGTCAGGGTGCTGGACGAAGGAATATTCCCGCAGATCAAAAGTGTCGTAATGACGAACTATTGCGATATCGGGATCAAGGTAAGCGGGGAGAACCTGATCGTCGTTTCGTGTATCGATAATTTGACTAAAGGCGCCGCGGGACAGGCGGTGCAGAACATGAACATAATGTGCGGTTTTCCGGAGACCGAAGGATTGATATGACCGTTCGACCTCGGAGGTGCGACCTCGGAGGTCGAGGAAGGTTCGAGATGATCATAGTGAAAGGCGGGGTTACCTCGCCTACGGGATTTGTGGCGAATGGCGTCAAGGCCGGCATAAAGAAGTCGGGAAACAAAGACCTGGCTCTTCTCTATTCCGAGGTGCCGTGCGTCGCCGCCGCGGCATTTACGACGAATGTATTTTGCGCGTCCCCGGTGAAGATCAGCAAACTGCATATTAAGGCCAAGTTGCATCAGGCTGTGATAGCCAATAGCGGTAACGCCAATTGCGCGAACGGCAAGGAAGGCGATAAATTGGCCGGGGAGATGACGCGCTACGCCGCCGACGCCCTCGGGCTGGACGCGCGCGAGGTACTCGTGGCGTCTACCGGCATAATCGGACAAGCCTTGCCGATAAAGAAGATAAAAGACAATGTCGTGCTTTTGGCAGGAGGACTTTCGAAGCCGGGCGGCATGGTGTTTGCAGAAACTATAATGACGACGGACACCGTGGCGAAAGAGTTTGCCGTAAAGATCAAACTCGGCTCATCGGTAGTGACGATAGGCGGCGCGTGCAAAGGCGTCGGCATGCTGTATCCTGTGGTGAAGACCGAGCGTCACGCGACTATGCTCGCTTTTATAACGACCGACGCGGCTATATCAAAAAACCTGCTGGAAGAGGCGCTATCGGAGGCGATTACGGATTCATTTAACATGGTGTCGGCCGATGGCGATATGAGCACCAATGATTCGGTATTTGTGTTTGCCAACGCGATGGCCGGCAACGCGAAGATAGCCAAAAAAGGCGCTGATTATAAAAAATTCACGAACGCGCTGAAGTTTTTGTGCGCGGAACTTGCCAGGATGCTCGCGCGCGACGGCGAGGGGGCGACCAAGTTTGTGGAGATAGAAGTAAGAGGCGCAGGATCGGGCGCGGATGCCATCGCGATCGCGCGAAAGATATCGACGTCCAGTCTTTTGAAATGCGCTATATTCGGCGAAGACCCGAACTGGGGCAGGGTCGCGGCGGCGGCCGGTTCCGCCGGAGTCAGCTTCGATCCGGATAAGGCGGATATCTATTTGGGCGCCATGAAGGCTTTGTCTAACGGCGCGATAGCGAAAGGTTACAGCAAAGAGCGCGCCCGGAAGTTTTTTCAGGCCAAAGACGTTAAAATAACTCTCGACCTTAAATGCGGTAAGGCTTGCGCTACGGCGTGGACTTGCGATTTCTCGAAAGAATACGTCGCGATAAATTCGGAGTATTCGACATGAAGAACGCGATAAGAAAGAGCGAAGTTTTAATAGAGGCACTGCCGTATATACGCAAATTTTTCCAGAAGACGGTCGTTATAAAATACGGAGGCGCGGCCGTCGAGGAGAAGGGCATAGAAAAGGACATCCTCGAGGACATAATATTCATGAACTACGCCGGGATGCGGCCTATAATAGTCCATGGCGGCGGCCCGTTCATCTCGAAGATGATGAAGAAATCCGGCATCGAACCGCGGTTCATTCACGGCCGGCGCGTTACCGACGCTCAGACGATACACATAATCGACAAGGCGCTCGGTATCATAAATAAAAAGATCGTGAATACGCTGAAGGGCATGGGTTGCAAGGCGTTCGGCATGAGCGGCAAAGAGAACGGCATGATAAAGGTAAGGAAGATGAAATGCGCGTGCCCCGAAGAGGATTTGGGTTTTGTCGGCGAGGTTACGGGCGTGGATACGACGGTGGTGCGCCAGCTTATAGATGACAACATAATACCCGTGATATATCCGCTGGGCATAGGCCGCGACGGCCATACTTATAATGTTAATGCCGATGATGTGGCAAGTTCTCTTGCCACCGCTCTCAAGGCGGAAAAGTTTGTTTTACTGACGAATGTGAACGGCATAATGACCGATAAGGATGATCCCAAAACGCTGATCGATACGATAGGTTCGAACCAGGTCGAGCGCCTTATAAAGAAAAAAGTCATCGCGGCAGGCATGATACCCAAGGCGATGGCCTGCGTGAACGCGACAAAGGGCGGAGTAAAGAAGGCGCACATATTGAATGCGGGTATTCCGCACGCCCTGCTCCTTGAAATATTTACGGACAAAGGAATAGGTACGGAGATAGTGAAATGAAAAAGACAGATAAAGTCGTGGCGGTATACGATAAATACGTGATGAATACCTACAAACGTGTTCCGCTTTGCCTGACAAAGGCGAAGGGCTCAAAAGCCTACGACATAGACGGCAAAACTTACCTCGATTTTTTTCCGGGATGGGCGGTATCGGGCATAGGGCATTGCCATCCGAAGGTGGTTGCCGCGATAAATAAGCAGGCGAAGACATTACTGCACGTGGCGAATAACTATTACATTGAACCGCAGGCCCGGTTAGCCGAAACGATAATAAAAAATTCTTATCCCGGTAAAGTTTTCTTTGCCAATTCCGGGGCGGAAGCGAACGAAGCGGCGGTGAAGCTTGCGCGTAAATACGGCCATGATAAGGGTAAGTATGAAATTATTGCTATGACCAAATCGTTCCATGGCAGGACGCTTGCCATGATAACCGCGACCGGGCAGGACAAAGTTAAGATAGGGTTTGAGCCGCTTCCGGCGGGGTTTATACACGTCCCATTCAATGATATCGAGGCCGTCCGGAAAGCCGTGACGGACAAGACGGCCGCTATCATGCTTGAGCCGGTACAGTGCGAGGGAGGTATAAACATACCGACGCCGGAATATATGAAAGCGCTTCGCGCGCTTTGCGACGAGAAAGACATCGTCCTTATTTTCGATGAGGTGCAGACCGGCATGGGCCGCTCGGGCGAGATGTTCGCTTACAAAAATTACGGCGTGGAGCCGGATGTTATGACGCTGGCCAAAGCGCTCGGCGGTGGATTGCCGATAGGCGCGGCGGTAGCCCGAGGGAAATTCGGCGACGTGCTGACGCCGGGGACGCATGGTTCGACTTTCGGGGGCTCTCCGATCGTCTGCGTCGCGGCATTGGCCGTATTCGACGCGATAAAGAAGGATAAACTTTTGCAGAATGCGCGGAAGATGGGCGCGTATATAAAGAATCGGCTCGAAGGTTTGAAGGAGAAGTATAATTTTATAAAAGATATCAGAACCATGGGTCTTATAATAGGCGTCGAGCTTACAATAAAGGGCGACGATATTTACAAAGAATGTCTTAAAGATGGGTTACTTATAAATTGCACACAGGATACGGTGCTTCGGATAATGCCGCCCATCAATATTACGCGCTCGGATACCGATAAAGCGATGGCGATATTGGATAAAGTTTTCGCGAAGCTGTAAGCGATCGAAAGAGAAGGTTCGTATGATGAAAGACATCATTTCCATAGAGTTCCTGGATACGCAGGAGATTTTCGAGATACTTGACCTGACCGTCAAGGTGAAAGCGGATCGGGCGGGGTATGCCGACGCGTTGAAGGGTAAATCGATAGGCTTAGTCTTCCAGAAGCCGTCGAACAGGACCAGAGTTTCCTTCGAGATAGGCATGGTTCAGCTCGGAGGGAACGCCATATATTTAGGCCCGGACGAGATAGACATGGGCGGCCGGGAGTCGGTGAAAGATGTGGCTTGCGTGCTGTCGCGTTATCTGGACGGACTTATAGCCCGAACCTATAAGCACGACGACATAAAAGAATTGGCGCTCTACGCCGCGGTACCTGTAATAAACGGTTTGAGTGACCGGGCGCATCCGTGTCAGGCTTTGGCGGATATATTTACGATACGGGAGAAGCTCGGCACATTCAAAGGCGCGAAGCTTGCTTATGTCGGCGACGGGAATAACGTGCTCAATTCGCTGATGCTTGCCGCCGCCAAGGTTGGGCTCGACATGAAGGTTGCCTCGCCGAAAGGTTACGAGCCGTCGAAAGAGCTCGTAGGGATTGCGAAAAGATTTGCCAAAGCCTCCGGCGCGAAGATCGAGATATCGAACGATCCGGCCGCTATGGTAAAAGACGCAGATATTATCTATACGGACGTGTGGGTGAGTATGGGCCAGGAGAAGGATACCGGCTCCCGCATGAAAGCATTCAAGAGTTTTCAGGTGAATGATGCCCTGATGAAACATGCGAAGAAGGATTGCCTTATTATGCATTGCCTTCCGGCGCACAGATCACAGGAGATAACAGACTCCGTGATAGATTCGAAGAACTCGATAGTTTACGACCAGGCCGAGAACAGGATGCATGTTCAGAAGGCGATCCTGTTGAAATTGCTAAAATAAAAGGGGATATATGAAAGATAAAGTGGTTCTTGCCTATTCGGGCGGGTTGGATACGTCGGTCATCATAAAATGGCTCACGAACAAAGGCTACGGCGTTATCGCTTACATGGCGGACGTGGGACAGGATTCGGACTTCGCCACCTATAAAGACCGCGCGCTCAAGACGGGCGCGATCAAAGTCGTCGTCGATGATTTAAAGGATGAGTTCGTGAAGGACTTTGTTTTTAAAGCGCTGAAGGCTGATGCCGTGTATGAGAATAACTACCTGCTCGCGACAGCCCTGTCGCGCCCTGTGATAGCAAAAGGGCTCGTCAGGGTCGCACGCTCCGAAGGCGCCGGATACGTGGCGCACGGATGCACGGGAAAAGGCAACGACCAGGTGAGATTCGAAGTTACTATAAATGCGCTCGATCCGCGCCTTAAGATACTGGCGCCGGTGAGAGAATGGGAATTGAAGACGAGATCGGAAGAGATAGAATATGCGAAGGATAATAATATCCCCATCGACACAACGAAGAAAAAGCCATACTCGCTTGATGTTAATCTTTGGGGAATATCGATTGAAAGTGGGAAACTGGAAGATCCTTATTACGAGCCTGACGAAGATATATATCAACTTACGAAGGCAGTAGATAAGACAAGCGGAAGAGCTGTCTACGTCGAGGTGGAATTCAAATCCGGGATTCCGGTGAAACTGAACGGGAAGACGATGGGTGGTGTGGCGCTCATAGAAAAGCTGGCAAAAATAGCCGGCGACGCCGGCGTGGGCAGAAGCGACATGATCGAAAACCGGCTCGTCGGGATAAAGAGCCGCGAGATATATGAGGCGCCGGCAGGATGGGCGCTCTACGCCTCTCACAAGGCGCTCGAGGCGCTCGTCCTCGATCGGGAGACGCTCCATTTTAAGGAAGCGGTAGCTTTGAAATACGCGGAGCTTACTTATTACGGGCTATGGTATACGCCGCTTAAGATGGCGCTCGACAAGTTCGTGGATGAGACGCAAAAACGCGTAAACGGTACCGTGCGGCTCAAGCTTCATAAAGGCAACTGTTCGGTGGTGGGGAGAAAGTCACCGGATTCATTATATAAGAAGGAGCTGGCTACTTACGAGAAGGGCGATGTATTCGATCAGTCGCTCGCGAAGGGTTTTATCGAGTTGTGGGGTTTACCGTATAGAGGACGGGGGATATAAGGGAAGGTAAAATTTTTCGCGGTCCGGGAGGAAGTCCCTTTCGGGATTCATGCCTCGCGCCGGACGCGAAAATTTTGACCATGCAAAATTTCCGCTCGAGAAAAATTGCTCGGACGGTGCCTCGCAATTTTTACGCCGGCGCTTGGCACGAATCCCTGCGGGCCTTCCTCCGGTGAGAGGGCGAAAAATTTTACAAAGTGCGTCAGTGCGAGAAGGGCGAAGCAATCTCGCTTGAGAAATAAGAGAGGAATATATGGCTAAGAAATTATGGGGTGGGAGATTCGCGAAAGCGATGGATTCTCGTCTTGAAGAATTCAGCCGATCTATACAGTACGATCATAAGCTGGCCGAATACGACCTTGTGGGTTCGCTCGCGCATATTCAGATATTGAAAAAGGCCGGTTATCTTACGGTATCCGAAAAATCCAGATTAGAGAAGGGGCTGAAGGCCATATACGCTACCATTAAAAACGGGACGTTTGTTCCGGACTGCGGGTGCGAAGACATACATACGGATATACAGAATAAACTTCATGCCAAGGTCGGCGACCTCGTCCTGAAACTTCATACCGCGCGTTCGCGGAACGACCAGGTTGCCTTCGCGACGAAGATGTATTGCAAGATAGAGCTGATCAAGTTACAAGCCGCCATAGCGGAACTGGATATCGCTTTATGCGAGCTTGCGGTACAGAATCGGGATATGGTGATCCCAGGGTTTACACATATGCAGCATGCCCAGCCGGTACGGCTCGGAGATTATCTTTTAGCATACAGCGAAATGCTGAAGAGAGATTGTGAAAGAGCGTGGATAGTTTCGGGTAAGATAATATTGACGATGGGCGCCGGGGCGCTCGCCGGTACGCCCATAGATGCGGGTGCGTATAAAATGGACGTTTCGGAATATCTTCCCGAATTAAAAGGCGCGGCTAAAAGTTTTAAGCTATATCCGCCGGTGAATTCCCTCGACTCGGTCAGTGACAGGGATTTTGTCATAGAGATCCTCAGTGTGCTTTCCATAATAGGTATGCACATGTCGAGACTGTCGGAGGATTTGATAATCTGGTCGACAAAAGAGTTCGATTTCATAACCATCGACGACGCTTTTTGCACGGGGAGCTCGCTTATGCCGCAGAAGAAGAATCCCGACGCGCTGGAATTAGTCAGAGGCTACGCCGGCAGATTATACGGCAACCTTTTAAGCGTTCTTACGATGATGAAAGGACTGCCTCTTACCTATAATAGGGACATGCAGTTGGATAAGGAGCCGCTTTTCGGATCGTTTGAAATAGCGCTATCCGAGCTTTCGGTTCTGTCGGGCCTGGTCAAGACGCTGAGGTTCAATAAAGTGAAGATAGAGGGGCACCTCGAGGATGAATCGCTCTACGCGACGGACATAGTTTATTATCTGGTGAGTAAGGGCGTGCCGTTCAAATCGGCTCATACGATCGTCGGAAAGCTTATCAAATATTCCATCGACAATTCTGTGGAGATAAAAAGCATGACGGAACGGGAGTTGATGAAGTTTTCCGATAGGTTTAAAAAAGCGGATGTGGTAAAAATGTTGAATCCAAAGGTTTCGGTTGAATCGAAGAAGTCGATCGATAGATAGTTTTACCAGGGTAGCGGAGTGTTGATTTTTCGGCACGTCAGATGGCGGAACTTTCGGGTGCGTGCCGGAGCGAATCTTAAAATTTTCGATACCTTATGGCGGTTCAGAAAGGCCGGACAAACTGTTCGGCAGTTTGCACATTTGCAGGTTGGACGGCCATCGAAAATTTTTGACAGCAAATCGCATGCCTAATGCGATTTGCGGCGAGCGGAGGCACCACCTGAAAGTAAACGCCTCCTTTAGCCGAAAAATCAGAACGGAGCGATATGCACGATTTTAATTTCAAGGATAATGAGTTATACTGCGAGAATATACGGGTCGCGGATATCGCCAAAAAAGTCCCGACGCCATTTTATCTCTACAGCTACAAGACGTTCGTAGACCATTACAGGAAAATAAAGACCGCTTTCCGCGCGATAGATCCGCTCATATGTTTTTCGGTAAAGTCCAATTCCAATGTGGCGGTATTGCGGGCGCTGGTAAAGAACGGCGCCGGGCTCGACATCGTTTCGGGTGGTGAACTGCACAGGGCGCGCATAGCCGGGGTGAATCCTAAGAAGGTGGTTTATGCCGGGGTCGGCAAGAAGCGCGAAGAGATAGCTGAGGCGATAAAGTTCGGGATACTGCTTTTCAACGTCGAGTCCGAGGAAGAGCTCTGCGAGATACAGAGAGTCGCTTACAGCTTGAAGAAGAGCGTCAATGTCGCGATAAGGATAAATCCCGACGTGATACCGAAAACTCACCATTACATAGCTACCGGCAAAGGCGAGAGCAAATTCGGCCTCGATTTTGAAACGGTGCACAAGATATTCAATACGAAATGGAAGTACCCAAACCTTAATATAAACGGTGTTCATGTGCACATCGGCTCTCAGATACTCGACGCCGGGCCTTTTACCGCCGCCATTAAAAAGGTGCTCGAATTTCTGAAGGAATACAAAATTAAGGTTGATTATTTCAATATAGGCGGCGGCTTAGGGATTGTATATTCCATAGAGAATCCGCAGACCGCGAAGAGTTTCGCGAAGTCGGTACTGCCGCTTATAAAGAAGTCCGGGATGAAAGTGATACTTGAGCCGGGCAGGTTTATTTCAGGTAACAGCGGCATTCTCGTGACGAAGGTTCTGTATACGAAGAGGACGCCGAGGAAGACTTTCGTTATCGTGGATAGCGGAATGAGCGATCTCATAAGGCCGAGTTTATACGAAGCGTATCATAAGATAGTGCCGGTATCTCTTGCGCAGGACGCGTCGAGTACGGCGGAGAAGGTCGATGTCGTCGGCCCCATCTGCGAAACAGGGGATTTTCTCGGCAAGGACAGGTATTTGCCACACATGAAAAACGGAAGCCTGGCGGTTGTGATGGCGGCGGGCGCGTATGGTTTTGCCATGGCGAGTAATTACAATTCCCGTCCACGCGGCGCGGAAGTAATGGTCAGGGGGAATAAGTTCTTCGTGATACGTCAGCCGGAAACATATAAAGATCTGGTTCACGGTGAAAAGATACCGGGATTTTTGAAATAGCGTAAGAGGGAAGACGGATGAAGAATATAAAGTTTACGAAAGCGGTAGCGGCGGGAAATGATTTTGTCGCCATCGATAACAGGTCCGGTTCTATCGCCGAAAAAGATCGCGCTGTGTTTACGCGGAAGGCCTGCGACAGGAAAAGAGGTATCGGCGCCGACGGCGTTCTTTTCATAGAGAAGTCGCGGAAGGCGGATTTTAAGATGCGTATATTCAATTCCGACGGGAGCGAGGCCGAGATGTGCGGCAACGGTTCCAGGTGCGCGGCCCTATTCGCGACGGTCAACAAGATAGCCGGAAACAGGATGACGATAGAGACGCTGGCAGGCATTCTCGACGCTACCGTTAAAAGAGATATCGTAAAAGTGAGATTGACCGATCCGAAAGACATTAAATGGAACTTTTGTCTCATGATAAATAAATGCCCTTACGAAGTAAGCTTTGTGAACACGGGGGTTCCGCATGTCGTGCATTTTACGGACGATCTCGATAAGGTGGATGTCCGGAATGTCGGAGCGCATATGCGCAATCACGGAGAGTTCTCGCCCGAAGGCACAAACGCGGATTTTGTAAAAATCATAGACGGGCACACGATAAGAATAAGGACATACGAACGCGGTGTCGAGGACGAGACTTTGGCCTGCGGCACAGGTTCTGTCGCGAGCGCTATTATTTCGGCCGAGGCCGAGAAGATGGTTTCTCCGATAACAGTCGAAACGCAGGGCGGAGAGAAGCTAAAAGTGTATTTCGAGATGAAAAACGGTAATTTTAGGAATGTGTATCTGGAAGGGAAAGCGCGGTTGGTATACGGAGGAGTGACAAATGACATTTAAAGGTTCGATGGTAGCTCTGGTAACACCTTTTAAGAACGGGAAGATCGACGAGAAGGCATTGAAGGAGCTCGTGGAGTTTCAGATAAAGAACGGGACGAGCGCTATAGTTCCATGCGGGACTACGGGAGAATCAGCAACACTTAACTACGAAGAGCACGACAGGGTGATCGAGCTCGTCATAGAGTTTACCCGAAAGCGCGTGCCGGTAATAGCCGGTACCGGCTCCAATTCCACGGAAGAGGCCATCGCGCTGACTAAACACGCGAAGAAGGCGGGCGCGGACGCGTCATTACAGGTCAATCCTTATTATAACCGTCCGACGCAGAAGGGGCTATACCTGCATTTCAAGGCGATAGCCGAGGCGGTCGATATACCTATAATACTTTACAATATCGCCTCACGCACAGGCGTCAATGTCGAGCCGGAGACGTTTGCGAAATTGGCCGAAGTTAAAAATATCGTAGGTGTAAAAGAGGCCTCAGGGTCTTTGGAACAGATGGCCCGCATCCGGAAACTCTGCCCGAAGGAGTTTTTACTGATATCGGGTGATGACGCGCTTACGCTTCCCGTGATGGCCATAGGCGGCACAGGCATCATCTCGGTCGTCGCGAATATTATCCCGCGCGATGTGGCGGATATGACGGCGGCATTTGAAAAAGGCGATATCAGGAAAGCTCAGGAATTACATTATAAGATGCTGAATCTGGTGAGGGCGATGTTTATAGAGACGAACCCGATTCCGGTGAAGACCGCGATGGGGCTCATGAAGATGTGTGATCCTGAAATGCGTCTGCCGCTTTGCGATATGTTGCCGGAGAATAAAGAGAAGCTTGTAAAGGCGCTAAAAGATTATAAATTGATCGGAGCTTAAAATGATAAAGATATGTGTCAGCGGTTCGAGCGGCAGGATGGGCTCGAGGATAATAGACCTCGCCAAGGACGATCCCGAACTTCGTGTATGCGGATCTTTTGACGTCGTAGAGGAGAATCCCGAGCAGTTCATCGAAGCATGCGAGTGCCTGATAGAGTTTACCTCCCCGCAGGCGACGATAGAGCATCTGGCTCTCTGTGAAAAGCATAAGAGGCCGATAGTTATCGGTACGACCGGTCTTTCCGAAAAAGAGCGCGCAGAGGTAGAAAAGGCCTCTGCGAAAATACCCATCGTATTTTCTCCGAATATGTCGGTCGGGGTCAATCTTCTCTTCAAGATGGCCGGCGATGCCGCCAAAGTGCTCGGCAGTGAATACAACGTGATGATAGTCGAGGCGCACCACGAACATAAGAAGGACTCTCCGAGCGGAACGGCAAAAGAGATCGCGCGCATAATCAAAGAAGGCAAGGGCGGGGTGGAGATACCGATAGAATCCGTGCGCGAGGGCGAGATAGTCGGAGAGCATACCGTAACTTTCGAATCCGGCGTCGATCTCATAGAGATCACGCATAGCGCTAAGACGCGCGATATATTCGTGAAGGGCGCTCTCAGGGCGGCCAAATTCGTTGCCGTTCAGAAACCGGGGCTGTATACGATGAAAGAAGTTTTGGGGTTCTAATATGAAAAGATTATTATTTGTAGCGTTAGTTGTTTTGCTCGGCGGGATTATGGTTTCTTCCGCGGCTTTGGCGAAGAATGAGGGATTTCCGAAGTGGCGGGAGTGGATAAGCGCCCAACAGGGTTATCTGGACAAGATCGAAGCGATAATGGCGAAAGGTAAAGACGTTGCTATAAGGCAGAATGCCGACTTGCAGGACGCCATGAAGAAGGATGACAGGTTGCGCGGCGAGAAGATCATCGATGATGCCACCAAGAAACTTGCGCGTATCAATGACGAACTGAAAGCGATCATGCCTCCGGGGGAATTCAAAGAGTATCATACAAAAGTTCTCGAGGCATATAAGTTCAGACAGATGGCCAACGAAGCGGCTCAGGCGAAGGATGTTTTGAATATAAGGAACAATAATTACAGCGCGATAACATCCGAGATAGGCGCCATGGAGAGCATCAGGGCGCTATATATAAGTCATGACGCGCCGAAGCAGATAATCGCCTCGATCGATAAGTCGATCGCGGCATACAAACAGCGGCTCGTGGCGAAGTAGTGGTTCTTTAAAATTTTTCGCTGTAGTGGCAGAATGTGCTGTGCCGAGTGGTTCGCTCCGGACGCTCGGCGTGCTCCAGCGGCACGCCTCGCTCCATAAAATTTTTTATGCCGCCCCGGTTATGCAACAGTGGACCAAGCCATAAAAAATTGTAAGGCCGGAGCTCACCACATCGCCACATCACATTACTGACGGAGCGAAAAATTTTACCGGGTAGGTAGTGGCTGGGGAATCACACATAAAAGGGCGGAATCATCTACAGGAGCGGAATTACCTACGAGGTGAAACCAGTCTAAGTAATTTCTCCTCGTAGGTGGGTAAAGGTTCTGTGGGGATATTTTCCACCCCGGGGTGGAAAAATAAGAAAGATATAGATTGCCGCTTTCGCGGTAATGACACGAAGGAAGGTGGATAAGCGAGGGGACTATGCTTACGCGACGACGTAAAAATCGCGAGCGGGCAAGGTTCCCGAGCCGGGGTTAGCAAGGATGCGAGGGAGAGCGAGCGATTTTTCTCGAGCAAAATTTTTCTCGCTGGGAAAAATTTTGCGTTCGGCGCTAAGCATAGTCCCCTCGCCGGCAAAGGGCGAAGAGGGATAAGGAAGGGGAAGTTTAATGCAGATAGAAAGATCGGAACGATTGAAGAAACTGCCGCCGTATTTATTCGTCGAGATCGACAAGGCGAAGAAGAAGGCGCGTGAAGATGGACGGGATATAATTGACCTGGGAATAGGTGATCCGGACATACCGACCCCGCGTTTTATCATCGACGCGCTCACCCGAGCCGCGCGCGACCCGAAGAATCATCGCTATCCTCTCGACCAGGGCTTGCCGGAGTTCAGGCAGGAGGCGGCCAAATGGTTCGCGGGGCGTTTCGGTGTTACCCTCGACCCGGAAACCGAGTTATATCCTCTAATCGGTTCCAAGGAAGGCATCGCGCACATGCCGCTCGCGTTCATAAATCCGGGCGACATAGTCCTTGTACCGGATCCGTGTTATCCGCCCTACAAATCCGGCACTTATTTTGCCGGCGGTGAAGTGCTTATCATGCCTCTTTCGGAGAAGAACCATTTTTTACCCGACCTGAAAGCTATAAACCACGCTCAGATGCACAAGATAAAGATGATGTTCGTGAATTACCCGAACAATCCGACGGCGGCCGTTTGTGACAGGAAATTCTTTGCCGAAGTCGTTGAGTTCGCGAAGAAACACAATATCATCGTCTGTCACGACGCGGCGTATTCCGAGGTAGCCTTCGATGGCTTCAGGCCGCCGAGCATATTTGAAGTCCCGGGCGCAAAAGATGTCGCGATCGAGTTTCACTCACTTTCGAAGACGTTCAATATGACGGGCTGGCGTCTTGGGTTTGCCGCCGGAAATAAAGACCTTATCGCAGGCCTTGCCAAGATAAAATCGAATATCGATTCCGGCGCGTTTTTCGCTATTCAATGGGCAGGTGTCGCGGCGCTGAAGAATTACGACAGGCATATAAAAAGCGTGATGAAGATATACGAGGAGCGCCGTAATTTCTTAGTCGATGCTCTGAAATCGCTCGGCTGGTCGGTCGAGCGGCCGAAGGCGACATTCTACGTCTGGGCACATGTACCGCCCAGATATACGTCCGCGACTTTTGCCAAAGAGCTTCTCGAAAAGTGCGATATAGTGGCGACACCCGGCAATGGCTTTGGAGAACACGGCGAGGGCTTTATAAGATTCGCTCTTACCGTAGACAAGAAGAGAATCCGGGAAGCGGTGGAGCGTATCAAGAAAAGATTGAAGTAACCGGCTGGCCAATATGATCACCTGCTACATCGGTATCGGTTCCAATCTCGGAGATAGGCGGCGTAATATCGATGCCGCGATCGAGGCGCTTAAGAATAGCGAAGCGATAACATTTAACAGGCGCTCTTCGATATACGAAACGGAACCTGTTGACGCTCCGCTTGTAAATGGCGCTCCGCAAGGCAGGTTTTTAAACGGCGTCCTGGAGATCGAGACGGCTCTTTCGCCCGGGGATCTTTTAAAACGATTGCATGAGATAGAGGCATCATTGGGCAGGAAAAGATCCGCGAGGAACGCGCCCAGGCAGATCGACCTCGACATTCTTTATTACGGCAGTATGATGATAGACGAGGAAGGGCTTAAGATACCTCATCCTCGAATAGGAAAAAGGGAATTTGTTTTGCAGGGTTTAAGAGAATTGGGGAAGGCATAGTGAAAGTAGTCGATACTATATCGAGGATGTCCACCCTCGTAAACATCTTCAAAAAAGAAGGCAAAACTGTCGGTCTTGTCCCGACCATGGGATATTTCCATGAAGGCCACCTCTCGCTGATACGCGCCGCAAGAAAACACACCGATGTCGTCGTGGTCAGCATATTTATTAATCCCATGCAGTTCGGACCTAAGGAAGATTTTGAAAAATACCCCCGGGATCTGAAACGTGATGAGCAGATGGCGACTGCCGCCGGCGCGGATATTATTTTCTATCCCTCGGTAAAAGACATATATCCCGCGGGATATTCCACCTATGTTATCGTGGAATCCTTGACGGATAACCTTTGCGGGGCGTCGCGTCCGGGCCATTTCAAAGGCGTTACCACCATAGTCGCGAAATTGTTCAATATAGTTAAGCCCAGCATCGCCTATTTTGGACAGAAGGACGCCCAACAGGCGGTGATCATAAAAAAGATGGTGCAGGATCTGAATATGGGTGTCGAGGTTAAGGTTATGCCGATTGTGCGCGAAGCGGACGGCCTGGCCATGAGCTCGCGCAACGTATTCTTATCGGCCTCCGAAAGGCGCGACGCCGTCGTTCTGCGCGAATCTTTGAAAAAGGCGGAGAGCGCGGTGAATTCGGGGGAGAAAGAAACGAAGAAGATAATAAAGATCATGGAAGATGCGATCGCCCGTGTTCCGGGCGCGAAGATAGATTATATTTCTATCGTAAGTACCGCGGATTTAAAAGACGTGAAACTGATAAACAGAGAAGCGCTCATAGCTATAGCGGTTTTTATAGGTAAAACACGGCTTATCGATAATGTCATTATTAAAACGGACAGCGGCGATATTGCAAACAGGAAGGGATAGGTGTATTTGGTATGACGAATAACGCAAATAGCGACCAAAAATATAACGATACGCTTAAGAAAAAGATCGAGAAACTAAAGAAGAAGCGTAATGCAGTAATAATCGCGCATAATTATCAGCGCGACGAGATACAGGAGATAGCGGATATAAGCGGCGACTCGCTCGCTCTCTCGCAGGCCGCCGTCAGGACAGACGCAGATATCATAGTCTTCTGCGGTGTCCAATTCATGGCGGAGTCGGCATCGATACTCAATCCGGGTAAGAAAGTCCTTCTGCCGGTCATTGAAGCGGGTTGTCCTTTGGCGGATATGATAACGCCGGCGAAACTGCGCGCGAAAAAAACCGAGCATCCCGGGGCGGCCGTCGTCTGCTATGTCAATTCGTCCGCCGAAGTGAAGGCCGAGAGCGATATAGCGTGCACGTCCAGTAACGCCGTGCAGGTTGTCCGGGCGTTGAAGGAGAAGGATATAATATTCGTTCCGGATAAAAATCTGGGACGATATGTTCAAACGCAGTTACCGGATAAAAATATAATATTATGGGATGGGTTCTGCCCGACGCATATAAGGGTGCAGGAAGAGGATGTGGTCAAGACGAAACAGGCTCATCCTAAAGCCGAAGTTATAGCGCATCCGGAATGTAACCCCGAAGTGTTGGCGCTCGCCGATCATATATGCGCCACAGGCGGTATGTTCAAATATGTCAAAGCATCAAGCGCTACAGAATTCATAATCTCAACCGAATCCGGCATGTTGTACAAATTGCAGAAAGAGAACCCGGGCAAGAAGTTCTACCTTCCGACGCCTCATCTCGTTTGCGCCAACATGAAGCTTATAACGCTGGGATGGGTTGCTCAGTCGCTCGAGAATATGGTTTATGAGATAAAGGTTTCCAGCGAGGTTAGGGAGAAAGCGAAGAAGACGCTCGATAGGATGCTTGCCATAACGGGCGAAACAAAAGGCGCGGCGCTGGCCGGATATTAAATATGAAAAAGATAAGGATCGGGATAATAGGATGCGGCACCATAGGCTCGCAGGTTGCCTGCGCGTGCCAGGACGTTTTGAAAGATAAGATGGAACTGGCCGCGCTTTGCGACAGCGATAACGCCAAAGCCGAGTTCTTACGAAAAACGTTTAAGCCGGAACCGGTTATTTTAGGGCAGGACGAATTGATAAAGAAATGTGATCTCATTGTAGAGGCGGCGAGCGCTTCTGTCTCCGGGGAAGTCCTGGATATGTGTATAGACGCCGGCAAGGATTGCATGATAATGAGCGTCGGCGGGCTTATCGGCCGGGAGCGGTCTTTGAAAAGGGCCTGTGAGAAAGGCGTCCGGGTTTATATCCCGAGCGGCGCGTTGTGCGGGGTAGACGGATTAAAATCGGCGGCGGTTGGCAGGATAGATTCCGTTACGCTTACGACCAGAAAACCGCCGAAGGGCTTGGAGGGCGCGCCATATCTAAAATCGAGAAATATAGACGTGCTCGATATAACGGGCGAATCGCTGATCTTCGAGGGGACAGCCGAAGAGGCGATCAAGGCATTCCCTCAGAATGTTAATGTTTCCGCGGTATTGAGTATCGCGGGCCTGGGCGCTAAAAATACGCGTGTTCGGATAATAGCTTCACCCGAATATACGAAGAACGTCCATGAAGTCGAGATCGATGGCGAGTTCGGCAGGATATTTACCAGAACGGAGAATGTGCCGTCGAAGGCGAATCCCAGGACGAGCGGGATGGCGATCTTCTCGGCGATAGCGACGCTGAAAGGGATCGCGGACAGCGTCAGGATAGGCACGTGAGACTGTTGAGCAAGACCGGGAATTATATCTCGGCCGGGATCGGCAGGGCGATCGCCGACTATAATCTCATAGAGAATAAGGACAAAATACTCGTCGGTGTTTCCGGGGGTAAGGACAGCCTGTCGCTTTTGAGGCTTCTTGCCGAGCGCAGGAAATGGGCGCCTGTAAAATATGAGCTTATCGCGATACACATCGAGACGGATCTTCAATGCATGCCCAGAGCGTACGCGAGGATTTTAAGAGAGTTTTTTAAAGAGAATAAGGTAAAGTACCTTTTCAAAAAAATAAAGTTAAAGAACGACGACAGGAAGAAATCGTGTTTCTGGTGTTCGTGGAACAGGAGAAAAGCGCTTTTTCTGGCGGCAGAGAAACTTGGCTGTAACAAAATAGCTTTGGGGCATCATAAGGACGATATAGCCGAAACGCTTCTTCTCAATATGTTTTATAAAGGCGAATTCGCGGCAATGAATCCGTCGCAGGAGCTTTTCGGAGGCAAGATAACGATAATAAGGCCCCTCTGCTACGTCGAGGAAAAGAATATGCGCAAATTTGCCCGTGAATGCGGTTTTCCCGTACAGGTGTGCAGGTGTCCGAGCGCCGAGACGTCGAAGCGGCTGGTCATGAAGAATATTATACGGCAGTTGGAGAAGGACTGCCCGGCCGTAAAAACGAATATTTTTAAAAGTGTTTCACGGGTGAAGGAAGAGTATATTAATTTGCACCCATTAAAAATATAAACACGAAAGGAGGTGAAATACATGGCAGAGAAAGTAGCAGCGGTAGGGATAAAGAGAAAGAAGGGCTATCTCTATTACGTCGATAAGAAGGGCAACGTAGTTGAGACGAAGATGGCCAGAGGTAAATCCAAGGGGGGCGGCGGTAAAGTTGTCGCGAAACCTGAGGTGAAGAAGGCAAAGGGATACCTCTACTTCATCGATAAGAAGGGTGACGTCTCGAGGGCTAAGATGCTCGTAGGCGGCAAGAGGAAAAAGAAATAGTCGTAGCAGGACGTAGCAAGACGTAGCGCACCCTCAAGGGTGCGCTACGTCATTTTTTATGGTAATAAGTCCGATATTAAAATATAATGGAACACATGGAAAAGAACTTTATTCTCATAAAAGGCGCCAGGGAGCATAATCTAAAAAATATAGATATTACCATACCCAGGGACAAGCTTGTAGTTGTGACCGGGCTATCCGGCTCCGGGAAATCGTCGCTCGCTTTCGACACCATATATGCCGAAGGCCAGCGCAGATACGTCGAGTCCCTTTCGAGTTACGCGCGTCAATTCTTAGATCAGCTCCAGAAGCCGGACGTCGATTACATCGACGGGCTTTCTCCCGCCATCAGTATCGAACAGAGGACGGCCGGCTCCAATCCCAGATCCACCGTAGGAACGCAAACGGAGATACATGATTATCTGCGCCTTCTGTATGCCAGCGTCGGGACACCTCACTGCCCGAAGTGCGGGAAAGCTATAACCAGACAGTCGGCGCAGGAGATAGTCGACCAGGTGCTCAAAGCCGCCGCCGGTGAAGAGTCGATACTTGTACTCGCCCCGCTCATACGCGGCCGAAAAGGCGAATACAGGGAGTTGTTTAAAAAAGCGAGCGCCGACGGATTTGTCCGGGTAAGAGTGGACGGTAAAGTTTGCGAACTTGCCAACGCCATAAAATTGGACAAAAATAAAAAGCATGATATCGAAGTAGTTGTCGATCGTCTGGTAATAAAAGAGAATGTTAAAAAACGGCTTACCGATTCCATAGAATCCGCCCTCGAGGCCGGAGGCGGCCTTGTGATAGTTAATTTTCAAAAACACAATACGAGCCACGACGTCCTTTTCAACGAACACTATGCCTGCGCCGATTGCGGCATCAGCCTGGAAGAATTGACGCCGAGAATATTTTCATTCAATTCGCCGTATGGCGCCTGCCCGGAATGCGACGGGCTCGGTAACAAGATGGAGATAGACCCGGATCTCGTTATAACCGATAAGACGAAGCCGGTTATCGATTCCGTCGATGCCTGGAGGCGCGGCGGGAAGGGGCTCTATCTTTATTACAGGCGGCTTATGCGTTCGCTCGCCCAGGAACACGGCTTCGACGTCCAGACGCCCTTTAAGGATCTTCCTAAAGATATTAAAAAATTAGTGCTTTACGGGGAAGGTAAAGGAAAAGGGTGGGGCGTATATGAAGGAGTCATACCTAACCTGGAAAGGCGGTTCCGCGAGACGGAAAGCGAATTCATAAAGACTGAAATCGGCAAATATATGTCCGTCCTGCCATGCCCTGTTTGCAACGGGAATAAACTGAAGCCCGAATCTCTCTCTGTCACGGTAGGCGGCAGGAATATCGCCGAGGTTTCCGCCATGGCGATAAAGGGACTGCGAACATTTATCGCGGGGCTTGATCTGACTCCGACGCAGGAGAATATAGCGCGTCAGGTGCTGAAGGAGATATCCTCGCGCCTGCAATTCATGATAGACGTTGGCCTCGACTACCTTACGCTCGACCGGCGCAGTTATACATTATCCGGCGGTGAGGCCCAGCGCATACGGCTTGCTACACAGATAGGCTCCGGACTGGTTGGAGTCATCTATATCCTCGATGAGCCGAGCATAGGCTTACACCAGCGGGACAATTCGAAGCTTCTCGATACTCTTATTAAATTGCGCGATCTCGGTAATACTCTCATCGTGGTTGAGCACGACGAGGCGACCATCCGGAAGGCCGACCACATAATCGATCTCGGCCCGGGCGCCGGTGAGCACGGCGGCCGCGTGATAGCGGAAGGTGGACTTAAGGACATACTCGCATCGAAAGACTCTCTCACGGGGAAATATCTGCGCGGTGAGTACCGGATAAATGCTCCATCCGGGCGGCGCAAGCCCGATAAGAAAAAGATACTGCGCATAATCGGCGCGCGGGAACACAACCTGAAGACTATAGATGTGGAGATACCGCTGGGCCTGTTCGTATGCGTAACGGGCGTGTCGGGTTCCGGCAAGAGCACACTTGTGGATGACATCCTGTATAAAACGCTGGCCAAAAAATTCTACCATTCCAAGGAACGGCCCGGAGAACATAAAAGGATAGAAGGCATACAGTTCATAGATAAGGTTGTTGTCATCGACCAGTCGCCCATCGGCAGGACGCCTCGCTCCAATCCCGCTACATACACGGGCGCGTTCTCATTCGTCAGGGATCTATTCTCTAAACTTCCGGAATCTAAGATACGGGGGTACAAACCGGGCCGTTTCAGTTTCAACGTCAAGGGCGGCAGGTGTGAAGCGTGCATGGGCGACGGCATAAGAAAGATAGAAATGCACTTTCTGCCGGATATATACGTCCAATGTGAAGTATGTAAGGGCAAACGTTTCAACGCACAGACGCTCGAAGTGAAATTTAAGGGCAAATCGATCGCGGATGTCCTCGATACATCCATTGAGGAAGCGATGGAGCTTTTCGCGAACATCCCTTCGGTTAAAAATAAACTTAAAACCCTTAACGAGGTGGGCTTAGGTTATGTGCGCCTGGGGCAGTCGGCCACGACCCTTTCCGGCGGAGAAGCGCAGAGGATAAAGCTTGCCACCGAGCTGTCGAAGTCGGCGACGGGCAGGACCTTCTATATACTCGACGAGCCCACGACAGGGCTCCACTTTGCGGACATAGACAAATTGTTGTCCGTATTGCAGGCGCTTGTGCGCGGCGGCAATACGGTGCTGGTCATAGAGCATAATCTCGATGTGATAAAAACCTCCGACTACATCATTGACCTCGGCCCGGAGGGCGGCGACGAAGGCGGGAGAGTAGTTGCGAGCGGTTCGCCCGAGGAAATAGCGAATAATGAGAGATCATATACCGGGCAGTATCTGAAGGAAACGTTGTGCTAACGTATAGCCTGAAAAGAAAAATGCTGTTTTTTTTGGTGATCGCGGCGATCTTTCTGCAGGCACATTCGGTATCGGCGCAGAATATTGAAGACGGGGATATCGTTATCGCCAAAGATGCTTTTAAGAACGGGCTTTATGATATAGCCGGCGAGCGGTTTGAAGCCATATTGCGTAATTACCCCGATACCGCGCGCGTATATGAGATACATTCGCTTCTGGGTAAATGCTACTATTATCAGAATAAACTTTCCCGGGCGTCGTATGAATTTGACATTGTCATTAACGCGCCCGCGGGAAGCGATTCCCAGGATGAGGCCCTGTACTGGTCCGGAGAGATATCGCTCAAGTCGGGCGAACTTAAAAAAGCGCTCGGTTTTTATCAACAGACCATAGACGCGTTTCCGTCATCGAAATATATAAGCTACGCTCTTTATTCAAAAGGATGGTGTTATTATAAGTTAGGCCTTCTTGAAGACGCCGTTTCCTGTTTCAAAGACACCGCCGCGAAGTATCCGCTTGAAAAAGCGGCACCCGATGCGCAGTTTTTGGCAGGTGAATGCCATTACCTGATGGCCAGATATGCCCCTGCCGAAAAGGAACTCAAAGAGTTTACGGAAAAGTTCCCGCTTTCCGGGAAGACGGCCGAGGCTTATTATCTTTTGGGCGATACGAGTTTCTATCTTTCGAAATATACCGACGCCGTAAACTATTTCCAGCGCGCTCTCGCGATATCACCCACAGCGGCATGGGCGCCGTTTGCCGAATATCGTATCGCCGCCGCGCTTTACCAGGCCGGTGATTACGCCGCGAGCATCAAAGGTTACAGGAAATGCCTATCCAGGCGTTCAAGCGGCCTCATCGAAGGCTCGATCCTCCTCGGGCTTGCCCGTAATTACGAGAAGACCGGCATGACCGTGGACGCTATGGAGGCCTATGACGGCGTGATAGCGATGCGTTCCAGAGGCGATGTTGTGGCGGAGGCATATTACCGAAAAGCGCGCCTTTTATCGGATCTCGGCAGGCACGACGAGGCTGAAAGGCTTTGCAGGGAGGGCATAGAGAAATTCCCGGATTCCAAATATACCGATAACCTGCACAGTGAATTGGCCCGATCGTATTCGATGCAGGATGCGAAGCAGGGGGAGGCCATAAAAGAGTTCCGCCGCGTGTGCGATGTGTCGAAGGATCCGTCTTTGATCGCGGATGCGCTTGTCGGGATGGGCGACATATATCTGGCGGCCAAAGATGACGGTAAAGCGATAGCGAGTTACGACATGGCCCTGAACAGGTATCCCGACAGTCGCGTGGCCGCCTACGCGCAGATACGGCTCGGGGATGTTTTTTTAGAGACGGGTAACCTCGACCAGGCGGCCCTGGCGTATCAGAGCGCGCTTGCCAATTTCCCGGATACTTCGTTTAAGGAGAAGGTGCTTCTTTCGCTCGCCATCGTCGATTTTCGTAAGGGTGATTTCGAACGGGCCGTGTCAGGGTTTACAAATTTATTCAAAGCGTTTCCCGGCAATAAAAACAATGCGCGCATCAGGCTTTATCTGGCTGATTCTATGTATAACGCAGGAGATTACCCAGCCGCTCTGGCGCTCTACAAAGAGATAGAAAAAGATGCTCCCAGCGTGGAGCTTAAAGCGGCGGCCGGTTATCAGGCCGGGTGGAGTCTTTTAAATATGGGCAGGGATTCTCAGGCTATCGATGAGTTTGGCAGGCTCTTGAAAAATTATCCGCTTTCCGGCGTGGCTTACGATGCAAGATTTGAACTTGCGGAATATTATGCCTCGAAGGGAAAATATGATACGGCACGGGAATACTATTATTCGATAGCGAAGGCTATCCCTGCCGTAGATCTTACCGAAAAGGCTCTTTACGAGGCGGCGCTCACATACTGCAGGCAAAATAGGACGCAGGAGGCTGTTGACGGGATCGATGAGCTGGCGGTAAAATTCCCGGGATCAGTTTACGCAAGGAACGGTTACAGGAAGATAGCGAATATTAAAAAAGATTCCGGTGATTTTACCGGGTCGGTTGTTTATCTGCGAAAAGCGCTCGGTAGCGAGAACAATGAATTTAACGCGCAGGTACAGTACGAGATTGCCGAAGCTATAGAGAAGGTAGGGGCTCTTCAGGGGGCCGCCGCGGAATATCTTAAGGTTCCGGAGCTGTATCCAAAGGGCGCTTTCTGGGCCGTCCGGGCGCAGTTGAGATCCGCCCAGATTTTTGAAAAAACGGGCGCGTTTGGCGAGGCGGGAAAATTATATGAGAAGTTGGCTGATATGGATGTAGAGGAATCTTCGTTCGCGAAGGAACGGTTACAGAAGTTAAGGAAAGCCAAATAGAATAACCGCGTAAGGTTATCTGTGGGTCAATGCATGGTTAACCTGAGCGGTTAGCCGAATAGGAGGGTGTATGTGGGATCTGATCAATAAGGGCGGACCGATGATGTACCTGATAATATTAGCGTCGATCCTGGCGTTAGGTGTCGTCATAGACCGGATATATAATTTGCGCAAGGCAAAGATAGACGCGGATAAGTTTATGGATGGCGTTACCGCCGTTTTAAAAAGGAATAAAGTTATCGAGGCGATAGAGATGTGCAATAAGACTCCCGGGCCGATAGCGCATATAATAAAGGCGGGCATACTGAAACACGACAGATCGAAGCCGGAGATAAAGGAGGCGGTCGAAGAGGCGGCAGGGCTCGAGATACCGCGCCTTGAGAAGCACCTGCCGATACTTGCTACCATCGCGCACATAGCTCCGCTCCTCGGGCTTTTGGGTACCGTAACGGGCATGATAAAATCGTTCCAGGTAATACAGGCGAAGGCGCTTGTCCTGGCTCCGGTAAATCCCGGCGATCTGGCCGGCGGCATATGGGAAGCGCTCCTTGCGACGGTGGCGGGGCTTGCGGTCGCTATTCCGACTTACGTCGCTTATAATTACCTGACGAGCCAGGTTGATACGTTAGTATATGACATGGAGAGAAGCGCCACTGACCTGGTGAACCTGCTTTCGTCCCGGAGGGATACGTATGAAGTTTAAGAGGCGCCCGAAGCCGGAACATGGGCTGATAGAGATGACGCCGCTTATCAACGTCTTCTTCCTGCTTTTTATATTTTTCGCGTTCACATCCAGTTTCATATTTCAACCGGGGATAAAGGTAAATCTTCCTAAGGCCGTAACGAGTGAAGTCGTCCAGCAGGACAGCGCGGTTATAGTTGTTACCGGCGACGACAAGATATATCTGAATGACCGGGAGATATCACACGACGAGCTTTTGTCCAATCTACGGCTGATGGCAAAAGAAAATAGGCCGCTCCTGATAAAGGCCGACAACCATGCCTCACTCGGCAGGATAGTGGAGGTCTGGGATATGTGCAGGCGCGAGGGCGTGTCGCAGGCGAACATCGCCACTAACAGGTAGGATCTTTGATGGCAGGCGTAAAATTTATAACGAAAGTTTTTAAGGACGAAACCCGCAGAATATTCGTGATGGCCATAATGGCATCGCTTTTGTTTCACGTATTCTGGTTATGTGCCGTAAGGATTGTGTCTAAGCCGGACGATGACGGCAGGCTGAAATTTTCCAAAGTGTCATTTTTAGGCCCGCTTTTAAACACGAGCTCCATGGAACTGCAGTCACGGCCTAAAGAACGCTCGTTCCTCGAGAAGAGATATTTTGATGCCGCCAAACGCATCCCAATAGTTTTTATTCCGAACGCGGATATATACGCCGATAGGTACGAACCGGCCAACGATGCCTATCACTTGCGGGACGAAAGGATAACGGCGGCTATAGATGAGGCGCTTATAGGGGAAAAGTTGGGGTTGTCTTCAGACGAATAATAGTTCTGTCGCGCCCTTGACTATTAATATAATTATGATAAAATTGGACATAGGTACTTTAGTATTCTTTTATACGCTATTTTCAGCTGTACTTATCCTGTTATTTTGGGTATTTGCAGGGTACAAGAATTCGGCAGTGCGAAAAGCGCGGGATACGGATTACATGTGGCGATGCTCGGTATGCTCGCATTCATACGTAGATTCGAAACATGATGAGATGTCCGTTTGCCCTTTATGCGGCAGTTATAATAAAAAGGATGCGATTGAAAAGGAGGCAGGTAAATGATTACGGAGATAGGCATTACCGCCGGAGATATATGGCATTATCTTGATGAAAACGGGAAGAGCTCGTTGTCCCAGATCGTAAAAGGCATAGATACCGAAAAAGAAAGACTCCTGATGAGCATAGGATGGCTTGCCAGAGAAGGGCATGTCATAGTTGAAAAGGCCGGTCAGGATTATCAGATATATTTGAGAAGATAGCCCCGTCCGGAGCGAAAACCGGGGGCGGGACGATTTACCTGACTCAAACAATAGTAAATCGGAGGTAACTATGGAAGAGAAGAAGAGCGCGCGTGACGATGAACAGGTTCCCATAGTTGCTCCTTTAAAGGTGTTGGGCCAGAAGACGATAAACAAACGGTTCGGATGGTGGTCCGCGGTCGTCCTTCTGGAGAGTTACGGCAGGAAACAGGTGTGTTTCTACCTGTGGCAGAAGAAGGAAGACGGCGGTTGGAAGCGCAAGCAGAAGTTTGCGGTGCATAATCAGGAAGACTGGGAGCTGATCCAGAACGCCGTGGTTGGAATGATCGGCGAATTGACCTGATGAAGTTTCAACGCAATCCGCCTTTTCTCGATCTCTTACCCCCGCCTTATGGCAAATCGTAAAACTATTATGAGCCGAGATTTTTGCATAATCCTGGCGCAATGCGCCTCACAAAAAGAAGCGGATGCCATCCGGTCTGCGTTGTTAAAGGGCCGGTTAGCGGCGTGCGTTAATATATTGAAAGGTGTTGATTCGAGATTTTGGTGGAATGGCAAGGTCGACAGGGCGAAGGAAGTCCTTCTGATGGCCAAGTCTCGTAGGACAAATTTTAACCGGATAGCCAAAGAAATAAAACGCCTGCATAGTTATGATGTTCCCGAGATAATTGCTATCCCGATAATAGCGGGAAGCGGGGATTATTTGGGATGGATCAGGAAGAATACGAAGGCGTGAGGCGAAAATTTCGGAGGTTGATTGATGTTCCGAAAGCACTCTATTTAATCTTACTTAAATCAGAGATTTAAGTAAGATTGTTGTTTCGATTTCGATGCGAAAATTTCAAGAGAAATTTTCAGGGGGCAGTAGCTCAGCTGGGAGAGCACCACGTTCGCAACGTGGGGGTCGTGGGTTCGAATCCCATCTGCTCCACCATACTCTGAAAACTTTTCGAAGAAAGTTTTCAGGTCCTGGCGTTTCAGATACTTCGATTTTGCTATGCAAAATCGAAGGACTCAGTAAACTTTTCGAAGAAGATTTTCAGGTCCTGGCGTTTAAGATATACCGATTTTTCTCTGAAAAATCGGTATACTCAAAACTTCTTGAAAGGAAATTTTAAGGGCCTGGGGTTTGATAAGTTTCGATTTTTTCTCTGAAAAAATCGAAGTACTCTGAAAATCTGTCGAAGAAGATTTTCAGGTCCTGGCGTTTAAGATACTTCGATTTTCCTCCGGAAAATCGAAGGACTCAGTAAACTTTTCGAAGAAGATTTTCAGGTCCTGGAGTCTAAGGACTCAAAAAAACTATGAAATTGTTTTTTGTATTAGCGCTTTTGTTCCTCACTTCAACCGTTTTTGCCGAAGATATGAAAAAATCCGACCTTGCAGGCACATGGTACCCGGCGGATAAGGCAGAACTGGCCGACTTGCTCGGCTCATACCTTGATTCCGCGAAACCGATAAAGATAGAGGGCCAGGTACTGGCCATTATTTCTCCTCATGCCGGTTATCAATTTTCCGGCCCTGTGGCGGCTTACGGTTTTAAGGTCGTGAATGCCGGTAGTATTAAAACGGTTATCGTTATAGGGTTCAGCCATCGAAGGCGTTTCGACGGGATATCGGTTTACGCTAAAGGCGGATGGAGCACGCCGCTCGGCGACATAGCTATCGACGAGAAACTTGCCGCGCAGATAGTTTCGAAAAATAAACGTTTGCGTTTTGAGCCGGGGCTTTTCGATGAAGAGAACTCCGTCGAGATGCAGATGCCGTTTATAGAACTTGCCTTTAAAGGTGCGCGGGTAGTGCCGGTAGCTTTCGGTACGCAGGATTACGGCGACGCTGAGATATTGGCCGACGCGCTTGCCACCGTCCTCAAGGATAGGAACGATGTGCTCATAGTCGCCTCCACGGACCTTTCGCATTTCCATCCTTACCAGGACGCAAATGCCATCGATAAAAATCTTATAAAGATATTGGAAGAGATGAAGGCGAGAAAACTTTACGATGCGGCCATCATGGGAGAATGCGAACTTTGCGGTATGATGCCTGTTACGGCGACACTTCTTACGGCGGAAAAACTCGGCGTCGGCGATATCGAGGTATTGAAATACGCCAATTCCGGGGATACCTTTGGCGATAAGAAGCAGGTTGTCGGATATTTAAGCGCGGCAATCTATAAAAAAGGAACGCGGGATACGGATAACGGGCAGAGGCAGGCCGGGAAGACTATGTTGAACGACGCCCAGCGCAAGCGGCTATTACAGATAGCGCGAGAGTCGATAATCGGCTATGTGAAGAACGGCAAGCGGATGGAGTTTGCGGAGGATGACCCGGTTCTTAATAAAGAGATGGGCGCGTTCGTTACATTGCATGAAGGCGGCCAGTTGCGCGGGTGCATCGGTAATATGTCAGGCCAGGGGGCTTTGTATAAAACGGTGGCGGATATGGCGATAGAGGCGGCAACGGGCGATCCTCGTTTTCCCACCCTGACCGCGGCTGAGATAGGCAGGATCAAGATAGAAATATCTGCGCTGTCGCCTTTAAAAAAGGTTGCGGGCTATAAAGATGTAAAAATACCCGGCGACGGCGTTGTGGTAAAATCGGGATCCCGCAGCGGTGTATTCCTGCCGCAGGTGGCGGATGAGACCGGATGGGGCAGGGACGAGTTTCTCTCGTATCTTTGCGCTCATAAAGCGGGTTTGCCGCCGTCTGCCTGGAAAGATCCGAAGACGGAGATTTACGTGTTTTCTGCGGAAGTTTTTGGAGAAAAGGAGGATGGGCGATGAAGAATAAAGGCTTGGTCATAGCGATAATAGCGGTGATAGCGGTGCTGGGCATCGTATTAATAGGAAGGTCCTGCGCCCGCCCGAATACGGCGAAAAAGACAGGCGTCCCGGCTAATGTTAATACTCCAAAGGCGGCTCCTGTCGCATCCGTAGCTAAAACATTTTCCAAAGGCATGGGCGGACTGACCGTAAAAGTTAAAAATTCCACTAATAAGCCCCAGTATATTAAGATGAAGGCTTTCATGGTCGAGAGTGGTAATTCCAGTGTATTCGCCGCCGCGTTTGGCACCGAGCGCATGCAGATATTGCCTGCGGGCACATATGATATCGAAATAGACACAATACCCGCTAAAATATATAAGAATATATCCGTAAATAACGGTAAGGAGACGGTAAAAGATCTCGGTACAATAAGCGGGTCTATCAATGTGAAAGCGTTAAATTCAAAGAAGAGGGATGCGTCCGTACTGTCGAAGGTTCTGTGCGCCAAAACCGGGCTGATAGTTACTACTCTGCCTGCCAACCGTCCTACGGAGATAATGCCCGGAGTTTATGATGTAGAGATAGACACATTGCCCCGCCAGGTAAAGAAAGATATAAAGGTGTCTGCCGGACAAGAAACGGTTATAGATCTTGGTATTGTTTCGGGCTCGCTTTTAGTTAAAGCTATTGACGCAAACGGTAAAGAGGCGCGTCTTAATGTTCGTATAAAAAATCCATCGAACAATCAGTTCGTTACCTCATCATTCACGAACAAGGCTATTGAGGTAGGCCCCGGTGCATATGACGTTGAAGTGTTGTCCTCTCCGGCGCAGGTAAAGAATGGGGTAAAAATTAACCCGGGTGAGGAGACGATCATCGAAATAGCAGTCCAGACTCAGTCTTTACCAGAACCGGCCGTTGCCGCAAAAAAGAAGAAATGAGTAGATTCTTTGTTCCTCCCGAGGCGGTAAAAGGAAGCAGTATAGTTATCGGAGGTAAAGAGGCGCACCACATCCTCGACGTGATGCGCCTGAAGGTGTCCGATACTGTCGTTACATTCGACGGCACGGGCAAAGAGTATAAAGGCGTGATACGGGAGGTATCCCGCAATTCGCTTACCGTAGAAATAAAAGATGTTCGCATTCCCGCCGGCGGCGAGTCAGGCCGCATAACGCTTCTGCAGGCTATGCCCAAGAAAGAGAAGATGGACTATATCGTCGAAAAGGCGACGGAGCTGGGGGTTCATGCAATAGTGCCGGTCATTACCGCGAGGACGATACCGGATTGGAGCGAATCCAAGAAGAAGGCGCAGTCTGAAAGGTGGGCCAAGATAGCCAGAGAAGCGGCAAAGCAATGCTCCCGGCTGGATATACCGACTATAGCACCGATATCGGATTTTGCGGACTCGATAAAGACATATGCCGATTTTGACATGAAGATGATAGCCGTTTTAAACGATGAGACCGTATCTGTAAAAAGCGCAATGGCCGGTTTTACTACCGGCAAGATCGCGATCGCGATAGGCCCGGAAGGTGATTTTACGGCGGAAGAAGTCTCGATGGCCAAGGATTGCGGCTTTAAGCCTATAAGTTTGGGCTCCAGGGTACTTAAAAGCGACACGGCGGGACTTGCCTTACTGGCAATTTTAAATTATGAACTCTCAAATTAACGAAAAAAAGAGATTTTACATACATACCCTTGGCTGTAAGGTCAATCAGTATGAATCGCAGGCCATGAGGGAGATACTCCTGGGCGCCGGTTTTACGGAGTGTCTCTCCAAAGATATGGCGGATATATACATAATCAATACATGCACTGTAACCCAGCACGCCGACCGGGAGTCGCGTTATCTGGCCGGTATGTTCCACAGGACCAATCCCTTGGCCAAGATCGTGGTGACGGGTTGTTATGTGGAGCGCAATGCGGACGAGATATCATCCTTGCCGGGCGTTTCGCATATAGTAAAGAACGATAAGAAAAACCGCATCGTCGATATACTGAATGACCTCGGAGGTGCGACCTCGGAGGTCGAACGCGGTTCGCATCTCACGGTTACCGGGTTCAAGGGCCACACGAAGGCTTTTGTCAAGATCCAGGATGGTTGCGAAAACAGGTGTTCGTATTGCAAAGTGCCGCTGGTAAGGGGCGTCCTTAAATCCAAACCGATCGACGTTATAGTTAAAGAAGTGGCCGGGCTTGTCGCGAACGGTTTTAAAGAGATTGTGCTTACCGGGATCTGTCTCGGGGCCTGGGGCAGGGACATATTTCCACCGGAGATATCCAATAGCGTAGGATTAAAGGCGCCGGATCTGACGGACGTATTAAAAGCTCTGGAGCGCATCAGCGGCAACTTCCGGATCCGTATCAGTTCCATAGAGATGAAGTACGTTACGGACGAAATGATAGCGTTCATAGCTGGCAGTAAAAAAGTATGCAGGCATTTGCACATACCTCTGCAATCCGGCGATGACGAAATACTTAAGCGTATGAACAGGCCGTATACATGCGCTCAATACCTTGGGCTTATAGAAAAGCTGAAGCATTCCATAAAAGATATAGCGATATCTACGGATGTGATGGTTGCGTTCCCGGGCGAGACGGACGCGAATTTCATCAATACCATGAATTTTCTGAAAGCGGTCTCGCCGGCCAGGACGCATATTTTTACCTACAGTAAGCGCGACGGCACATCCGCCGCGGCTTTTGACGGCGAGGTAAACGAGGTTCTCGCGCGGAAGAGGTATTACAATCTCAGGACGATCGCGATTATGCTGTCGTATATCTATCGCGCGAAGTTTATCGGCAGGACGCTGGATGTGCTGGTCGAATCGAAGCGTGACCGCCAAACAGGGTTACTCAGCGGATATTCAGACAATTATATAAAGGTAATGTTCGCCGGAGACGACGGTGCTATGCGAACCATAGCGCCGGTGAGGATAGATGAGATGAGTTTAGTGTACACCAGAGGGGCGTATGGGCCTGCCTCAGATGTTAAGGTTTAAAAATAACTTGACAATATGGACATTATAGCTAAAATAACACAAAACATTACGAAAGGTTGGTTATGCTTCTAAAAGACAAAGTAGCGATGATTACCGGTGGGGCCAGGGGGATAGGCAGGGAGATAGCCCTGACCTTCGCGAAAGAGGGCGCTCATATAGCATTGTGTGATGTTAACGCTGAAATCCTCGCTGTGACACAGAAAGAGATAGAAACAATAGGCAGGAAAGCCATAACGGGCGTCGTGGACGTTACAAAGTCCGATCAGGTCGAATCCTTCATCCAAAAAACCCTTGACAAATTCAGTAAAATCGATATACTTGTAAACAATGCGGGCATTACCAAGGACGGTCTCATAGTCCGGATGTCCGAGTCCGACTGGGATGCGGTAATAGCGGTAAATCTTAAGGGTGCATTCAACTGCATCAAAGCCGTATCCAAGACCATGATGAAACAGCGTGATGGCAGGATCGTCAACATGGCCTCTATTATAGGTATAATGGGCAACGCAGGCCAGGCGAACTATGCCGCTTCTAAGGGCGGACTTATAGCATTGACCAAAACGGTCGCCAAGGAGCTCGCATCCAGGAATGTCAGGGCAAATGCCATCGCCCCGGGCTTCATACAAACGAATATGACCGACAAGCTTCCCGATAACGTAAAGAGCGAGATGTTAAAGTTCGTCCCGCTTGGCAAGTTTGGAACGGTTCAGGATGTGGCAAATCTCGCCTTATTCTTAGCAAGTGATAATTCGTCCTATATAACGGGACAGGTTGTACAGGTTGATGGTGGAATGGTAATGTAAGTAGCGTAAAAAACAAGGGAGGGAAAATGGAAGTTTCTCAGGATAAGATAAAGCAAATTATAGCGGACCAGCTTGGCGTTAAGAAGGAAGAAGTTACTGATAACGCGAAGTTTGTGGACGATTTAGGAGCGGATTCGCTCGATACGGTTGAACTTGTAATGGCTCTCGAAGAAGAGTTTGGCATAGAGATACCGGACGAGGAAGCTGAAAAGCTGATAACTGTAGGTGACGCTCTCAGGTATATCGAAGAGAAGGCCTCGAAATAGGCTTCGATAATGCAAAATAGAAGACGAGTTGTCGTAACAGGCCTCGGCGCGATATCTCCTATAGGTAATACTATACCGGAATTTTGGAAATCTCTCCTCGAAGGTAAAAGCGGCGTAAAGCGGCTTACCTGTTTTGACCCCACCCATTTTACTACCAGGATCGCGGCGGAAGTTAAGGACTTCGATCCATCTCCGTATCTTTCAGCGAAGGAAATACGGAGGATGGATCGCTTTGTCCAATTCGCCGTCTGTTCCGCCAAGATGGCGATGGCCGATTCAGGCATTCCCTTAGATAAGGAAGATAAGAACAGGATAGGCGTGCTTATCGGCTCCGGTATAGGCGGACTGCATACGGTCGAGGCGGAGCACAGGCAGTTTATCGCGCTCGGCCCGGAAAAAGGGCCCGCCAGGATATCGCCGTTCCTCATACCTATGCTTATAGTTAATATGGCCTCAGGCCAGGTGTCTATAACCATGGGCCTTAGAGGTCCGAATTCCGCAGTAGCTACCGCGTGTGCTTCCTCAAATCACGCCATAGGCGATGCATTACATATAATACAGAAGGGTGAAGCGGACGTAATGGTCTGCGGTGGCTCTGAAGCGGCAATTACGCATATGGGCTTCGGCGGTTTCTGCGCGCTCAAGGCCCTGTCAAGCGCCTATAACGACCAGCCGGAAAAGGCATCGAGGCCGTTTGATAAGAATAGAGACGGTTTTGTAATGGGCGAGGGCGCGGGAGTTGTCATACTGGAAGAGTTAGAGCATGCCATTAAACGCAATGCAAAAATATATTGTGAGCTTGCAGGTTATGGGATGAGCGGCGACGCATACCATATGACCGCCCCGGATCCGCAGGGCGACGGCGGCGTCCGATGCATGATAGCGGCCTTGAAGGACGCGGGAATGAAACCCGAAGAAGTAAATTACATAAACGCGCACGGTACATCCACAATATATAACGATAAAATCGAAACACTTGCTATGAAGAAGGTATTTGGCGCCCACGCTAAAAAAGTAGCCATAAGCTCTACGAAATCGGTGATGGGCCATCTTCTTGGCGCGGCAGGCGGGGTTGAGTTGATCGCATGTGCGCTTGCGATAAAAGAAGGCATTATACCTCCTACGATAAATTACGAGACACCAGACCCCGATTGCGACCTCGATTATGTTCCGAATAAGCCGCGTGAGGCCAAGATAAATGTCGCGATGTCGAACGCGCTCGGTTTCGGCGGGCATAATGCCGCTTTAATAGCGAAGAAATTTACGTAAGAATGTGACAATCCGTCATTGCGAGGAGCCGAAGGCGACGAAGCAATCTCTAAAACGAGATTGCTTCGCCCCTAAAAGGGCTCGCAATGACGTAATATGTTAACAGGAGGAATTGATTATGGATTATTTACTCACGGAACAACAGGTAATGGTGCGCGACCTCGCGCGCAAAATCGCGAGAGAAAAGATAAAACCATTAGCCGCGAAGTACGACGAGTCAGAGCAATTTGCGTGGGAAATAGTGAAGGTACTTGTCGATAGCGATCTTTTCGGCGTATACATACCGGAAGCTTACGGCGGCCTGGGCGGCGGGATCATGGATATGTGCCTTGTTGCCGAGGAACTTTCGAAAGCGTGCGGCGGCATCGCGCTAGGCTTTGCCGGCACTGGTTTAGGAACATTTCCCATCATTCTTTACGGAAGCGAAGAGCAGAAGAAGAAATATCTGCCGGCGATAGCCAAAGGCAAAGTCGCGGCATTCTGCATCACAGAGGCGGAGGCGGGTTCCGACGCGGGTTCGATCAGGACGACCGCTAAAAAAGATGGTGACTCTTACATATTGAACGGCACCAAGCAGTGGATAACGAATGCCGGTGAAGCTGAAGTCTACACCGTTATAGCCATGACCGACAAGACGAAAGGCGCCAGAGGTGCGAGCGCTTTCATAGTTGAAAAGGGAACGAAGGGCGTCGATTTCGGGCAGAAAGAGAAGAAACTTGGCATACGCGCTTCGGCCACAAGAGAAGTTATATTTACCGATTGCCGGATACCAAAAGAGAATCTTATTTCCAAAGAAGGCATGGGTTTTATAGTAGCAATGAAGACTTTTGACAATTCCCGTCCGGGAGTTGCCGCTCAGGCGCTGGGCATTGGCCAGGGCGCGCTCGATCTCGCGGTCGAATACGCGAGAAAACGAGTCCAGTTTGGACAGCCGATATCGAGCTTCCAGGCTATACAGCACATGTTAGCCGACATGGCGACGCAGATAGAGGCCGCCCGGGCGCTCGTTTACGCGACCGCCAGGATGGTCGACTCCGGAGCCAAGGGCGTGGCGAAGGAATCCGCGATGGCGAAGATGTTCGCTTCCGACGTCGCTATGAAGGTGACCGTAGACGCGATACAGGTATTCGGCGGATACGGCTACATGAGAGATTACCCGATCGAAAAATATATGCGTGACGCGAAGATAACCCAGATATACGAAGGTACCAACCAGATACAGCGTAACGTTATCGCCGCGAACCTTATTAAGGAGAGCGTGAAGGGCGAATGAACATCATAGTCTGCATTAAACAGGTTCCGAACACTACCGATGTAAAAATTGACCCGGTCACGAATACGCTTATCCGTGACGGAGTTGAGAGCGTCATTAATCCGTTCGATACTTACGCCATAGAAGAAGCCGTCCGTCTCAAAGAGCGCTTTGGCGGCAAGGTTACCGTTATCACGATGGGGCCGCCACAGGCCGAGAACGCGCTTAAAGAGGCGATCTCGCTCGGATGCGACGAGGCGATCCTCGTAAGCGACAGGAAGTTTGCCGGCTCCGATACATGGGCGACGAGTTACACGCTTTCGTGCGCCATCAAAAAGATAGGCGCATACGATTGCGTGATATGCGGCAAGCAGGCCTCCGACGGTGATACCGCCCAGGTCGGCCCCGGTATATCCACGCATCTGGACATTCCGCAGGTTACTTACGTCAAGAAGGTTGAAGAGATGACCGAGAAGAAGGCCAAGGTAGAGCGTATGACCGAGGATGGTTACGACATCGTCGAGACGCCGCTTCCGTGCCTTTTGACAGTCGTTAAAGAGATAAACACGCCGCGCATACCTTCACTCAAAGGGATGATGAGAGCGAAGTCGGCGAAGATAACGAAATGGAACGCCGACGATATAAAGGCCGATCCGAAGTCGCTTGGCCTCGACGGTTCTCCGACGCGCGTCGTCAAGATATTTACGCCTCCGGCCAGAAAAGGCGGAGAGATGTTGAAGGGTGATACCGGCGACATCGCCAAGGAACTGACGGAACTTTTAAAGGATATAGTTATTTGATTATGACCTCCGAGGTCGCTTAAAAGCGACCTCGGAGGTCGGTATGGTGGATATGGCAAGCTCGATACAAATACTACTCGATAAATGCACAGGATGCACGCTATGCGTGAGAACCTGCCCCTTTGGCGCCGTCCATATGGCCAATAAGAAGGCGGTTATAGACATGGCCAAATGTACGCTGTGCGGCGCCTGCGTTACCGCCTGCAAGTTCAAGGCTATAGAGTTGAATAAAGAGGCCTCAGCGAAGAAAGACCTTTCTGCTTATAAGGACGTCTGGGTATTCTGCGAACAGAAAAAAGGCGTGATACAGACGATATCGTTCGAGCTTCTGGGCGAAGGAAAGAAACTTGCCAAAAAACTCGGTGTTAAACTCTGCGCTGTTATATTGGGACATGATATCGAATCGAAGATAGACGAGCTTTCCGCCCGTGGCGCCGACAAGATATATATAGTAGATGCTCCCGAATTAAAATCCTACCAGGATGATCCTTACACGAATGTCCTTGTTAAACTGATACAGGAATATAAGCCCGAGATCGTGCTGTGCGGCGCTACGGTAGTCGGACGGAGCATGATCTCCCGCATCGCGATAAAGATAGATGCAGGGCTTACGGCTGATTGCACAGGGCTCGACATAGACGAGAAGGAGCGCCTGCTTTTGCAGACACGCCCCGCCTTCGGCGGCAACATTATGGCGACGATTATTACGCCGAATCACAGGCCGCAGATGTCCACAGTCCGCCACAAGGTAATGAAAGAGGCGGAGATACATAAAGGACATAAAGCTGAAGTAATTCGCAAGATATATCCCGCGGATCTACTGAAATCGCGCACCACGCTCCTCGATATAGTCGAGGAGATAGAGGAGACCGTAAATCTCGCCGAAGCGGATATTATCGTATCGGGCGGCAGAGGCTTAGGCGGAGCTGAAAACTTCGCGGTAATAAAAGAATTGGCTAAAGTTTTGAATGGCGCTGTTGGTTCATCGCGCGCCGCGGTCGATGCCGGATGGATGCCTTACTCCCATCAGGTCGGGCAGACAGGGAAGACGGTCTGTCCAAAGTTATATATCGCCTGCGGCATATCAGGCCAGATTCAACATCTTATAGGAATGCAATCCTCGAAAGTTATAGTAGCGATAAACAAAGACCCCGACGCCCCCATCTTTAAGGTTGCGACGTATGGAATAGTCGGCGACCTATTCGAAATTGTTCCTGCACTCACCAAAGAATTCAAACGTATCCTCAAGAAATAAATACTGTCAACCCATTATTGTTCGAGCGAAGCCAAATTTATCTTCTCGACTGGCTCACCTTGTTCGCACGCTCGAAGAATAAATTTGTCCGAGTCCAGAACTTCTCAATAGTGATAACCTCACAACAAGTGATAACCTCGCAGGTTAGCCATGTGTCTGCACACAGATAACCTGCGAGGTTTGAAACGGTTGGGGCATTACGTTAAGTTATCAGTTATGATAACTTACTGCACTATTGACAATTTCGGTTTTGTAGTGTATGCTTATTTCTGTAAATAATCATTTTTGATTATTAAAGGAAATAAGATGAACTACGCGAATTTCAAAAAGAAAGTAATTAAGTTTCCAGTAATTCCGGCCGCCGACTTGCTTCTTTTTGAAGGCAAGCGGCAGGCGGCGCGGAATCAACTCAATCGCTGGCTGAATAAAGGTCTGGTGCTTAAGTTGAGGCGCGGGTTGTATATTCTGAATGAGAACGACCGCAAGATTGATCCATCCAGCCGGTACCTGGCCAATCAATTGTACGCCCCTTCATACGTAAGCCTGGAATACGCGCTCGGATTTTACGGCCTTATTCCGGAAAGAGTGAGGGATGTAACAAGCGTAACTACTAAAAAAACAGCCCGGTTTATCAATATAATGGGGGTCTTCACATATCAACATGTAAAGCCGGAAGCGTTTCGCGGTTACACGGCGGTCAAAGACGAAAATGGCTTCGATCTTCTTATCGCGTCCCCGGAAAAGGCCGCCATCGATTTTTTATACCTATCGCTCGACAGGATAAAAAAACCTAACATAGACATATTCGAAAGTTCTTTCCGTTTTCAAAACACGGAAGAACTGGATTGCAAAAAAATAATCGCAATGGCCGCGCTATTTAAAAATAAAAAATTAACAAAATTAGCGCGCTTATTCTGCGAATTTATCCGGAAAGAGAGGCAGTTATGACCGATCTTATCAAACAGCAATTCAAGCCCGGGATGAAGGATGAAGAAAAACTCAACAGGGTTCGAGAATTTCTGCAGATAGTCACCCTGAAAATAATCTATGACAAAGGGTTCTTTAAGAACCTCGCGTTTGTTGGGGGTACGGCGCTCAGGTTCCTATATGATTTGAGGCGTTTTTCAGAAGATCTGGATTTCTCTCTGATAAACGATGAGGGATACGCCTTCTCCGCGGTAAATTCGGAGATAGAGCGCGGTTTTAAGCTTTATGGTCTGGAGGTCGAGATCAGGCCTAAAGAAGAGAGGGCCGTCCACAGCACGTTTTTGAAATTTCCGGGTTTATTGAAAAATCTCGGCTTATCGCAACTCGCCTCTCAAAAATTGTCCATCAAGATGGAGGTTGATTCGTGGCCGCCTAAGGGATGGGCTCTTGAGACGACCCTTGTGAATAAGATATATATGATCAATATCACACATTTAGACATCTCATCTATGTATGCGACCAAATTGCATGCCTGTCTCTGCCGCAAGTATGTCAAAGGAAGGGACTTTTATGATCTCGTTTGGTATCTGACCAAAAAGATCACCCCGAATTTCATACTGCTCAACACCGCCATGGAGCAAACAGAGCATAAAAACTTCGGACTGTCGGAAAATAATTATAAGGATTTTTTGTCGGATAGGATAGGAAAAATCGATTTTAAAGACGTCCAAAAAGATGTAGATAGATTTTTGGAAGACAAGAATGAGCTCAAACTGCTAACTGCCGAAACGATAAAGGGCTTATTGGTTAAGGTATAAAAAAGCAAGATTTTGGCCCTTGCCAGGGCCTTTTTTATCGTGTAAACTTATATCTGTAGACGATAGGAAGTAAGATTACTTGCTGATGGAATATAAGCGGCAGGTAAATTTTTTTCACCTATTATTAAAATAATTTAAGAAGAGGATGCTATTAGTTATGTCAGACGCTAGAACTAATAGGATTATTGGTTTACCTACAAAGAGGCCATTCAAGGTGGTTGTATGTTTTATTACCTTGGTGGCCTTTGTGTTTAATATAGTCTCCTACGATTTTGCCTGGGCCGACAGAACGCCCTCGGAACTTACTAGCGTCGGTTCTGATAGAGCTGTCGGTCCGGGTAGTTTTAAAGAGCTGAATCCTCGGACTTTTTCTCTGCCGCAATCTCTCGGTACGATAAAAGACACCTGGAGCCCATCTGTAGGTGCCCCTCGCCTCGCTCGGGGTGAATATGAATTACAACCTCCGGTTGTAATTCATATTCAAGACGCTCACTGCAACTACTACGCCCAGAATAAGATCGCGGAAATATGCCAATATCTGAACAAAGAATACGGCGTAAACACTATAAATCTCGAGGGAGGCGCGGAGGATTACGATCTGTCCATATTTACCGATATAGCAGATAAGAGCGTAAGGAAGCGGGTGGCGGATTCGTTCGTAAAGGACGGTGTGGTAAACGGCGCCGAATACTTTGCTTTGAATAATCCGGGAAAGGTTACTTTGTGGGGCATAGAGGATCCAAAACTCTACATCGAGAACCTCAAGGTTTATCGCGAGTCGTTAAAATACAAAGACGACAGACAGCGGCTTTTGAAGAACTTAAGCTATATCCTAACCAACCTCCGGATGAAGTTGTATTCGAAGGAACTCCTCGAACTCGATGTTAAGTATTCCCAGTATAAGTCGGGCGGTATCGATCTTAAGATTTATTTAAACTACCTTATAGCCAATGCCAAAGCGCGCCTTATCGATATCAAATCGTTTCGCAACGTATTCCTTTTAAATCAGACGCTGAAGACGGAAGGCGATATAGATTTTAACAAGGCTAATAATCAGCGTGACGCGCTGATAGACAAGCTCCAGAAGAAGATGTCGAGGAATATGCTGAAAGAACTCGTATCGAAGACGGTTGAGTTCAAGGCGGAGAAGATATCACAGGAAGAGTTTTACATATATCTCATCAAGACCGCTAAGTCGATGGGGATTTCCATAGAGGGCTACCCGGAGCTCGAAAAGTATATCGTTTATATCTCGTCGTACGCCGGCATAGATAAGGCAAAGATAATAGACGAGATTTCCGCACTGGAGACGAAGATGCGCGAAACCCTCTATCGTAACGACATGGAGCGCGAACTCGATAAACTCTCAAAGGACCTCGTCCTGACTAAGAATATTTTTAACATATCGATATCGAGGGACGATTATAAATACTATAAGGCGAACGAGGAGGCGTTCGATACGCGGAATTACGTGAAATTCATCGAGCGCGAAGCGTCGCTCTGCGGAATAACCGCGAAGCTGGACGATGGCATCGCCCGCCTCGATCAGTATCGCAACCAAATCTCGAAGTTTTATGAATATTCTTTCAAGCGCGATGAGGTATTTATCAAGAATCTTGTTACCACGAATCCTTCGTCCGTCATCGCGAGAGCCGCGAAGCGGGGCGAAGCAATCTCGCTTTTAAAGATTGCTTCGTCGCCTTCGGCTCCTCGCAATGACGGACGGGTGGGGACTATCCCTATTTTCCGGAATCAATCTCCAAACGTCGCCATCCTCATCACCGGCGGTTTCCACACAGAAAACTTAGCCGAGTTATTCAGGGAAAACAATATCGCTTACATCTCCATCATGCCGAATTTCACCATCCGCGACGGCTACGAGTGCCCGTATTTCAAGATACTCTCGGGCGAGCAGAATATATGGATACGCCAGGCCCTGCCGGGTGTATTGAATAGCGCGTTGGCGCCACTCGAACAGTTGAGCCCTAAACAGGCAGAAGAGCTGGTTGAGGGCGGAGTTATGCCGCGCGTAGCTATCGATCCTGCGGTACGCCCAGTAGTTCCGGCGATAGTTGTGTCGGAACCGGCTGTAGTTGCGCCTGCTCCAGATAGCGCGCCATCCGCCGCGGCAGTGGCGCCCGCCCTACGAAGCCCAATTGAACATAAGAATAGTGGCGTAGTAGGGAAGGCGGTGTCGCAAAAACCGCAGGAAGGATTGATTAGTGACGAGTCTGGAACTATCGCAGTCCGGCCGTATTTGGCGCTGTCGGATAATGCGCGTTTGGCGCCACCGCCCTCCGGTAAAGTTTTATCAACAGAGGTAGAAGAGCTTTTGCGGTTACTTTCCGATGATAGAGCAAAGAAGGCGCTTATTCGGTTGTCCGAAGACCCGTCCTTTGCCAATGTTTATATTGCCGCGGTCCATTTGTTGAAAAACAGGGTTTTAAATGTCGAAAAGGTGCTTAACAGAATATTTAATTCCCATGGTAATCCGCAGGAAGAGTATATGGGTGAATTGGTGAGCGCCTGCGCGATGGAGCGCGCCGTGAAATATTCCAGGATTACTGTGATGAGTGAAGAGCATTTTGGTTCCGAAATAGATTTTGTGCTCGATGTCGACAAAACAAAATACGCCGAAGGCGCCGCGGCGCATTACGAATTGGAGGACGGGGCTTATATCGTTGAATCCAAAACAGAGAATGCCGATACGAATATTGACGTGATAATGGATCAGCTACTGTCGCATAATATGTCCGCGGATGTTACCCTTGGCAGGCTCGCCGCCAAAAGCAGGAGGACGAAGCTCGAAAATTATACCTTAAACACTATGCGCATGAGAAATGCCGGCGGCAGGTATGTAGCCGGCATAATATTCGTGATAGGAGGAGACGCGGTAAGTAGCGGTGGTATCGAAAAGTTTACGCTATCAGAACTCGAACAGGGAGAGGCGCTTGAGAAGCACGGTATCACGTTATTTGAAGTTTATGTCCCGGATTCTGTTATAACCAGGACGGACGCAAGAGGCGGTTTATCGGCTAAAGAGTCTAAATTTGTCGATGATGTTATAGATAGTCTTGGCGACAAGATAGACACTGCCAGGCGGAGTGAGTGCCATGATATTTTAGCCGGTGCGGTGGCGAGAAACGGTGTATCGAGGACGCAATTTGAAATTACGCGTTTATTGAAAGAAGCCGGCGCTAAAACTTTTTCCCGTGCTGGGCAAACTTCGGCGCAATGGGAGTCCGTATTCAGAGGGCTTGCCGCCGGGAATCCGATCGCCGTAAAATCGACAGGCGGGTCGGGCGTATCGCTTAATGCCGTAAAACAGCAACCGCAGCTTGAAGGCGGTACGTTGGGTGTGGACAATGTGCTGGCTTTGGTTACCGCGGAAACACCTAATGATGACATCGTCATTAGGTTGGAGCAGGAGATAAGCCGCGACCCAAGAGCCGAAGGCGATATCGGCGCCTCGCTCGCGAACGCGGCGAACGCCGGAAGACTGCCCGCGGATAAGTGCCGCAACGTCGCCCTGCGGCTGGGCGGGAGCGTGCTGACGGATTACGAGAAGGCGCTAAGAGAGACGAAGGTTGAGATTGCTTCAACGAGAGATTCTACCGATTTGCATCCGAAACAAACTATCGGGGTCGAATTAAAAGACGAAACATTGTTCGCTCCGGTACAATCGAAACCTGTTGCGTTGAATGCAGGAGAGGGAGCGCATATCGAGCGTGTCGGCGTTAATGCAGGGTCGCAGGTATTTGTTTCGGAGTCGCCAGCTACTGTCGGATCGGTTATCACTGCTACAAGTGTTCCCTCAAATTCCAGTACAACCGAATTTGCCGGACGCATTTTGAATAACCAGTTACACCAGGATCTCGCGGATCTTCAGGGTTATGGCATCAATCTTTCCGATGTGTTGAATTTGACCCCGGAGATGGTTGATGGGTTTGCCCGATCGGTGGCCGATGCTCAGTTCGCAGAGAGGAAGAGTAGCATAGAAGAGCTGGTGAATAAGATCAAGGATGCTATAAACAGAGTGTTGGGATCGGCGCATGAATTTGCCACAACTGTTACGGTGTACGACGAAGGCGACGGCCAACCGCACTCGGTGTATGTGATTACCGGCGACAGGGAAGACGTCCTGAGCGTCGGCGACACGGGCGTGTTTACTTCGACGATCAGCGCGCAGGTGGCGACTGCGCCGGCAGTGGTTGAGATATCGAGGAGCGCCCCCGCAGGCGTCGCGCAGACGAGTGAGATAGACGAGCGGCGAGAGGCCGTCGTCAAGGCGAGCGAAAAGGTGATGGAGCCAGGCTCTATAGTGAAGGTGTTGATAGGCGTCCTGCCGACGGAGAAGATGAGCGCGGCTAAGGTACAGACTGCGATAAGCGGGATAGATGACGCGTTGTTGAAGAATGGCTACGGTGACAGGAACGACAATCAGATGATAGGAAGATTTGTTATCGCGCTCAATGAGGACGGAAGCGTAAATAGAGAAAAGACGCGCGATAACATGGTCAAGGCTCTTGAGGCGGAATACAGGATGCGGGCGAAGGACGGCGCGTCGAGACATTTCGTCGTATATGTTCCGCAGATGGCAGGCGCGGACGGCCTCATAAATGATACGGCATTGACGGGCATTTGCGATCCCGAAACTACGACCCTTGTGCCGGACGCGTATTCGGATTGCGCCATAAGCGCGGACGGTAAAGGTAAGAACACGTTCCCGGACATCATGGCCCGCGTAATACTTGCGCGGCTTATAGTGCAGGCGGCGAAAGCCGAGAAGGAGAACAATCTTCAGATGAGAAACGCGATTTTGGGCGCGGCAAAGACATTACTGCAGAATATATCGCTCAACAAGGTTGATAGCGTAGAAACCGTGGAGCAGTTAATGGTTGTATTGCGCCTTACGGGCTTGAGGGTCAAGCCTGTAAATTATTCTGATATCGATAACTGGAAAAATTCGCAGATACTTACCGCGTCGTCTGCGTAAAATAAGCTGTGTTTACCGGGTTGCTGGAACGCCCTTCAGGACTTACTAGCGTCGGTCCTGGATAGAGCCGGCAACCCGGTTATTTTTTTACCTTTTCTTGTTATTTACATGAGATAGTGTAAAATATTATGGACGCTTTTAATCGTCATTGCGAGGATGCGAAGCATCCTAAGCAATCTCAATAGTTCTTTGTAATGTAAATAAAAAAGGTATATCCTCACGGTTATTGTGAATGATAA
>JAQVUX010000004.1 GCA_028699255.1 Candidatus Omnitrophota bacterium
AGAGTATTCAGGCGCTTCCCAAATTCAAACAGCTGTAAGAGATGGCTTTACGCGCTTATCACAGAGATAAAGCCTAATGGCACCATAAGTGTTACAGACAAATAGCAACAGAGTTCTTGACAGCATGAAAGCATTGCTCTCATTGACAATGAGAGCTTTATGTGGTATATTCTCATTGTGAATGAGAGCTAAGCGAGGGGTGTTTTATGAATAAAGCTATATTGCGAGAGATCATACTGGAGCAGGAGAAAAGCCGAAAAGAAATAGATGTAGGTATAGAAAGATCAGCTTTGAATGACATGTCAAAGCACATACATATACCGCATACTGTTGTTATCTCCGGGATCCGTCGTGCCGGTAAATCCACGCTTCTTAATCAGATAATAAATAGTTACTACGAAAAAGGCGTTTATTATTTCAACTTTGAGGACGAGCGCTTAGTTGATTTTGAGGTTAATGATTTTAATAGTCTATATGAGACATTTTTAGAACTTTACGGTGAGCGAAAGATCTTCTTTTTTGATGAAATTCAGAATGTGTCCAAATGGGAAGTATTCGTAAGAAGGATGCAGGATAAAAAGTGCAAGTTTTTTATAACCGGATCGAATGCCTCACTCCTTAGTAAAGAACTCGGTACCAAGCTGACTGGCCGGTGTATAGCTATAGAGCTTTATCCATTCTCCTTCCATGAATTCCTCGCTTTTAAAGGCTACAAACTACAAAAGAATGCCATGTCTTATACCGCTGAAAGGGCTATCATAAAGAAATACTTCGCCGAATATCTTAGGCACGGCGGTATGCCGGAGTATTTAGTATATAAGAACGAGGCGCTTTTAAAACGTGTCTACGAGGATATATTGTATCGGGATATAGTGGCGAGATACGATATCAAGCAGGTCAAGGCATTAAGGGAATTAGGGCTATACTTCTTGAGCAATATCGGCACCTTGTTTTCGTATAATAATCTCACGAAGACCTTAGGCGTCGGAAGCATGAACACCATAAAAAGTTATTCAGATTTTCTTGAAAATAGCTTCTTGGTATTTCTGATAAGCAGGTTCTCATATTCTTTAAAGCAACAGTTTGCGGCTAACAAAAAAATCTACTGCATAGATAATGGTCTGGCGGAATCAATAGCTTTTCAGTTTTCGAAAAACAAAGGTAAATTCTTAGAGAATCTGGTATTTCTTGAGCTCAAGCGTAAATTCCCAGAGATATATTATTACAAAACATCTAACAACTTAGAGGTGGATTTTCTTATAAAAAGCGGTAAGAAAGATATTTCCCTTATTCAAGTGTCGGATAATCTGGATAATGAAAAGACGCGGCAAAGAGAAATAAGCTCTCTTAGCCGCGCTATGGACGAGCTTAAATTGAAAAAAGGACTTATTCTCACCGAAGATACCGATGACGAGATAAAAGCTAATGGCAAGGTTATCTTGGTTCAACCGATCTATAAGTGGCTCCTCGATGGGACGAATTAACAGAGTCTCATTATGAACTACTGGTGGACATCAGACTATCGCCTCGCACATTTTAATATCATTCGATGCGCTGCGAGCGTGGATAATTATGCCAGACGTAATAGATTAGCTCCAAGAAGTCCTCTCGTCGTAGCCGACATTTAAATGTCGGCTACTGTATCGTCGGGCAACTTCTTTTGGCTAATCTATTTCTGCCAGACGCTGAAGTTAAAACGATACGTGACCAGATATTCTTTCAATACGCGAAGAATTAGCAAGCATCATATGCTCGGTTTTTTAGTTTGTCGAGGTAAAGGAATTTATAGATTCTTTAGATTTTAATTGATATTCAAAGAACGCGAAGGAGCGCTTAAATGAAATATAAAAACACATATGGCTGGCTACCTGATATACCCGACCGGCGTGATTATATGTACAGCGCGATACGGCCGATAATCCGCCTGCCCAAGAAAGTCGACCTGCGGAAGGGGTGCTCTGCAGTCGAACAGCAAGGCAATCTCGGCAGTTGTACGGCGCAGGCGTTGGCCGGTAACATCGAGTTCATAGACAACAAAATCGATTCGGAATATACCGATGTTAGCCGGCTATTCATTTATTATAATGAGAGAGCCCTGGAAGATACGGTTGACTATGACTCCGGCGCATATTTACGCGACGGTATAAAGACGCTCAAAAACGATGGCGCCTGCCGCGAAGAAGCCTGGCCCTATAACATATTGAAATTCGATACGAAACCGCCTGCCAAATGTTATGAGGAAGCCAAAAAGCACGTTATCGAATCCTACCACAGATTAAGTACCGTGAACGAGATGTTAGCCTGTCTCGCCGAAGGCTATCCATTCGTATTCGGTTTTGCGGTGTACACGAGCTTCGAATCACAGGAGGTCAAACGTACCGGCATCGCCAATATGCCAAAGGAAGACGAGACTATGGTAGGCGGCCACGCGGTCATGGCGGTCGGGTACGACCAGTCCGAAAAGCGTTTTTTAGTGCGTAATTCCTGGGGTCTTAAATGGGGCATGGGTGGATATTTTACGATACCGTTTGAATATATAGAGACATTAGCAGATGATTTTTGGACGATTAGGCGTTAAGGTTGCGATATATTTAAATACGCGTCCTGATCTCGGCAACGCCATCCACTTTCAAATTTTGATTAAATATGAAAAAGTTGGTTATTTTTATTGACACCTTCCTCTATATATAGTAGAGTACGTACACTTCTATGAAAATGCGCAACCCCTTTCCAATTATAGTAATAATTGCTTCCTGCGTTATTTTTTTATATTTAGCTATCAATTTTTTCAAAACGCCATCACCAAAAAATATAAAATCCACCGCAACAAATAAAGTCGCATTCGAGGATTTTGATTTTAGCGAATATGCGGATAATGGTGCAAGTAAAAAATTCACCATTCAAGGTAAACGCCTTGGGCCCGGCGCCAGACAGCTCGGCGTATTTCAAGTTGCGGCTAAGGTAATAAAGATAACGGATGCCTTATTAACTATTTATGAAAACGGCGTGCCTGTATGCCGGGTTATGGCAAAGAAAGCGGTTTTAAGTACTTTGTCAGAAGGTAAGTCGCCGATAGGTCTGATAATTACAAGAATAGATTTTTTGGGTAAAGTCGATGTTGTTACGATGGACAAAAAGACGCTTGTTTGTCAAAAATTAACATGGGATAAAGCGCGTAACCGGTTATACGCAAGCGGAGATTGCGTTCTGAGATCACTCGATGGAATTATTCGTGCGGATTACATAGATTCGGATATTAAGTTGCGTGAATTTAATTCAAAAAACGATAAATTAAAAAGATTGCGGGCATTAGGCCGCGCGGTTATGTAAAAAGAGGAGGCGTAGCATGTTTATAGCAAAATCGATTGTCAGGGTTGCGGCAGTTTTATCATTAGTGTGCGGTTGCGTATTTTTGAATGGAACGGTATTTGCCGATAGTTTATCTGAGGGGAAGCAGTTGCTTTTTGAAAATAAAGATATAGTCGGTGCGCACGCTAAATTTGACACCGCGCTTGCCGATAACCCTACGGGCCAGGTCGAAAATTTCTGGCATGCTATTACCGTTATTGCACAGAACGATGTTCTTAAAACAAAACTGCGTGATCTTGGTATATTCAACTCTGATAACCAATTAGCCATATTCGACAATGAAGGGAATATTAGTTACGATTTTGAAGCACAGACGTATCCTAATATGACCCAGGTGCAGGACATGTTCAATAATAGCGCGACCGGCATTGTTCTTCAGATAGACGAAGCGCTTGACAACCTTTCGTGTGTTTATGAGGATTTTCAGGATACTTTGGTTATGGGATCGGACACGATAACGATCGATTACGGCGATGCCGCTACTTTAAAAATGGCCCTCTATTCATTGAAGGCGGCGGTAAAGATAAACGCCGCTTACGGAATGAACAATTTGGATATCAAGCCCATACTATTTAACAACGGCAATCCTATCGATCCATTTTCCATACTGAATGCTAATTTGCCGCTCCTGACGCTCCGTGAGGGCGCCGACACATATCTTTCCGATGCTATGAGCGCCCTTCTAAGCGCGATCGACTCTTTCTTTAGCGGATCAGAGTTTATATTGGCCAGAGACGAAAATGACGGTGATGGATTGAACCATATAGTCAGATTCTATGATCCTTATCCAGTCAGAGACGACGGCATCTCCGATGAAGCGTGGCAGAATATCGTGTCAGAATGGCAAGAGGATAAGGATGCATCTTTGGAACGCGCGGAATTCGCGTATAACAGCTTTACCGATATCCAGAATAATCTCACCGACCATGAAGGCTATCCTTTTGTCACGATCCCGGCGGAGTTCCCGGGTATGGACGGGGCCGGTCCCGGCATAAGCATTAACGTGGACCTGTATAGATTTTTCACAAATCCCACAGATATAAGATATCACATAAACCAACTTACAAATAACGGAGACGCTTCTAATATAGTGTTCGATAACTTCTCAGATGCTACTGTGGGCGGCGTATTTCCCAGCATGACACCGTCCGACTGGAATTATATCTTTAGCTTTGGGCCGCATCAAAAAGATGAGCCGCGGATAGTGTGGAATGATGAGACGGCTTCGGTCGAACTTGGCTGGGATATGTCCGGCAATCAGTATGCATCTTTTGTAACCAGATATGAGATCTATCGTTCATCCTCGGCAGATATGTCTGACGCAGTTCTGGTCGATACGATCACCGATAAGACGGTCATGGCATATACCGATACTTCCGTAGATAGCTCTACGGGCCGTTATTATTATCGCATCTACGCGCATTATGATATTAATGGCAATACAGCGACGAGCTACGGCGAGACGGGTAAGGCGATCCTGAGGGTGTATGTTGACGCGAATAGCTGTTCCGAAGAAGAAGACGGCACAATGGGAGCTCCTTATAAGAGCCTTGGATATGCCACTTCGGAAGGCTCTGGCAACGGCACAAAAGTATGCGTGGCGGCCGGGACTTATTATGAGAATACGGACTCGCTTAAATTATGGAGAGTGGCCAGTATTAAGTTGGAAGGCGGTTACGAGCCGCTTAACTGGACCAGGGATATCGCAACGAACGAAACGATCATAGATGGCTCCGGATTTAATACGTGGGCGTTGCTACAGATATGGAACTCGGGTGGATTTACCATCGACGGTTTCACTATTACTGGAGGTTCTAACACAGAACGTGGTATACAGGCCTATAAATGCCAGATGAGTGTCAAGAATTGTAAAATAATGAATTTTAAAGGCGCCATGATCCTGGATTCCTGCCCGGCAGTTTCCATAAAAAATTGCGATATGACGGGTCTAGAGACTACCGGATTCGAAGGTATAGTCTTTAATAATATCGAAAACGAGGGGGCGTCCTTAAATGTTAAGAATTGTAGCATAACTAACTATAACGGCACCGGCATTACCATTTGGGGATATAGTAACACCTCGATGAATATCTTTAACAATATAATCGCCAATGGTAAGAATGAAGGTATTCATTGCGGCGGCGATCATGGCAGTGTTTCAATCGTAAATAATACCATATTCGGCAATGCGAATGCCGGCGTTTCATTTTCTGGAAATTCATTGTGTTCTATAACGATACAAAATAATATACTGGTGAATAACAGTATAGGAATTTATGGCTCCGGAGATACGGGTATTACGAGAGTAATCACTAATAACGATGCTTACGGTAATGTAGTAGGTAATTATTACAACTGCGGCACTGATGTAGGGCAGGGCGGTAATATTTCAACGGATCCGTTTTTTGTCGAGGGAACATATTGCCTGAGCCAGATAACTTCCGGGCAGACGGTCAATTCGCCGTGTGTTGATGCAGGTAGTGATACTGCGGCGAATCTCGGCCTCAATGATAAGACGACGCGTAACGACGGCAAGGCCGATAGCGGTATGGTTGATATGGGTTGTCATTCTCAGGCGACTTCGGCGGCTATATATAAAGCCGACCTTGTCGTAGACTTCGGTTCAGACTACGGCATATACGTATATAGCGATACCGGCGCATGGACTCAGCTTCATATCTTTACCGCAAAGTCCATTACCGCAGGTGATATTGACGGCAACGGTAAAGACGATATCATCGTAGATTTCGGTTCAGAGTACGGCATCTATGTATATAGTGATACCGGCGCATGGACTCAGCTTCACAACTTCACCGCGCAGTCGATAACAGCGGCCGATCTCGACGGTAACGGTAAAGCCGACCTTGTCGTAGACTTCGGTTCAGACTACGGCATATACGTATATAGCGATACCGGCGCATGGACTCAGCTTCATATCTTTACCGCAAAGTCCATTACCGCAGGTGAATTAAACGGTCAATAAGCGATTTTTAAAAAATACGCATGGTAAGGAAGAAGATCCTATTACTATTAGTTTTCGTGTTCGCAATAGTGCTATCATGTGTTATGGTAGCACTTGTTGTAAGGTATTTCGTAGACAAGGGAGCATTTGAACCAGCGCCAGTTACAGGTATGAATATACCCGTAACTACGCAACCCGCATCGACTGTTAAGAATCCTGGCGCTGATGTCACAGCCGATAGAGAGGTGATAATTTCGGCAGAGACCGAAAAATCGGGTGTTGCAGTTGCAGGATCCCAATCTTCATCCGTAGTTACCTCGCCGGTTAATTTTCCGGATTTATCAGAAAGAACAAGCGGTAAACTCCCTGCTTTTACTAGAGTTAATAACTTGACTGGTCCAACTTTGCCATCATCGGCTAATATTGTTCAAAATCCTGCTAATCCTGCAAATATAATGGAGTTTGTCCCACAGTCCAGCGTTACCGGTCCTATATCAGAAGCCGGGGGTAAGCATGAAACCTTGCCATCCTTCATTCCAGTTCAGAGTTCCACCGGACCTGTCAAAACCGAAGATAAGTAAGGCATTGGATAAGCCATATTTTCGTGTTATAATTATCATAATTTAACATATGGCCAATCGAAAAATGCATCTCATATTCATTATTTTCATTGCATCCTTTATAATTCTTATGTTGTTATATTATATAAAGGATAGGATGGGTATTAACATCCTACCTCATCGGCATATGCTGTTTTTTAAGGAATAATGTTAATAAAGGAGCTATGTATAGTATGAAAGATGCCATTCTTTTTATCGTGCATTATATTTATGCGTTGTTAGCCTGTTTCTATATGTTCACGATCGGCGCTTTATTCCAAAAAAACCGTAAGTTTATCTATGATATATGTGTTTATTTCAATTATCTTACGGTTAAGAACAGGATGGGCGGAATAAGGACGGAAGAGAAAAATAATACGGATATTATTCCGGAAATAGATTTATCGGAGATAATTTCCGCTGGTGGTGCTATAGATATACGTTCGCCCCTTTCCATGGAAGGGAATATCTCTACTATCGAGCTGATTGTTATAGATAAGTTGGTTAAGATTTATGATCCAGCGAAGGTGTTCGAGATAGGTACCTTCGATGGCAGAACGGCGTTGAACCTGGCATGTAACTGCCGTAATGAAGGGATCGTGTACACACTGGATTTGCCCAAGGCTATGGCCAGTCTTACTAAATACCGCCTTTTAACGGGTGAGTATAAATGTGTATATAAAGATAATCCCGGGTCAAAATTTATCGGGACCGACTGCGAGAAGAAGATAGTGCAATTATACGGAGATTCGGCTGTCTTTGATTTCTCACCGTATTGTAATGCCATGGACTTTATTTTTATAGACGGATCCCACGCATATGAATATGTTCTGAACGATTCTCAAAAAGCCCTGAAATTGCTACGAAATGGCACAGGCGTCATAATCTGGCATGACTATGGCGTATGGGATTCGGCTACACGGGCGATCAATAAGTTATATGCAGAGGGGGGTATTTTTAAAGGTATCAAGATCATCAAGGGCACATCGATGGCATATCTGGTCGCTGGCGCTCCAGTTCCAATGTAAAGAGGGGAAAAATGGAATGCAGGATTTGCGGCAACAAAACCGATAACAAGATCTATGTGGTAAAAGAGATGATGTTTGGTTATCGTGACGAATTCGAATATTTCGAATGCGGCTCATGCGGTTGCCTTCAGATAAAAGATATCCCGCCGGATATGTCAAAATATTATCCGGAGAATTATTATAGCATTACAGGAAAGCCCGTTGAGCATAACCTGTTGATGGACATGGCTGTAAGGATAACGGTTCTTAATGACGGAGCGCTTGTGAAGGCGCTTTTTTCTTTGTTTCCCGGGAAAGTCCTGAGGTCGCTTTCTGCGTGCCGTCTGACCAAAAAATCTAAGATACTCGATGTTGGATGCGGGGCAGGTGTACTGTTGTGCATGTTAAAAAATGCCGGTTTCGAAAATGTAATGGGGGCGGATCCCTATATTAAAGATGATATAAAATATAAAAATGGTCTTGTGGTACATAAAAAAGAATTAAGAGAAATCGAAGGATCCTGGGATCTCATAATGTTCCATCACTCGTTGGAACATATAGCCGATCAGCAGAGCGCGCTTAATACTGTTTCTGCAAAATTAAATAAAGCCGGGACCTGCCTTATACGCATACCTACCGTCTCATCTTACGCGTGGCGGCATTATAACGTAAACTGGGTTCAGTTGGACGCGCCACGGCATTTTTGTCTGCACTCAGAAAAAAGCATGAGTATTGTTGCCGGGAAGTCTGGCCTGAAGATCGCCGGTTCATACAGGGATTCAACGGATTTCCAGTTCTGGGGTAGCGAGCAGTATATTAAGGATATCCCGCTCGAGTCGTATAATTCATATTTAAAGGATCCGGCGAGAACTATATTTCAAAAGAGAGACATCGATTCATTTAAGAGAATGGCACTCGCTTTAAATGAATCGAACAAGGGGGACCAGGCGGTATTTTATCTGGCTCACAATGATGTTTAGGAATTTCAGTGTGGATAAAAAACGTATAGTATCGAATTTTTTCAGTCTTTCATCGATTGAGATGGCTAACTATCTTTTTCCGCTTCTTACCGTGCCGTATTTGGTAAGGGTTCTGGGCCCCGGCAAGTACGGGCTTGTGGCGTTTGTGATGGCGTTCATCCAGTATTTTGTAATGCTCACGGATTACGGTTTCAACCTGACGGCTACACGGGATGTATCCGTATCAAGAGATGACCCCGCGAAAATGTCAAAGATATTTTCATCTGTTATGACAGTAAAATTCATATTTATACTGATAAGCCTGGCGATGCTTCTCGTCGCGGTATACGCTTTCCCGAAGTTCAGACCTGATGCCTTGCTCTATCTTTTTGCGTTCGGGATGGTTATAGGAAATGTGTTATTTCCCATATGGTTTTTTCAGGGGATGGAGAAGATGAAATCGATAGCCGTGCTAAACCTGCTTGCAAAAACGTTATTCCTGATTGCCGTATTCGTTTTTGTGAGAAGGGAGTCGGACTATTTATATGTGCCGTTATTTACATCCTTAGGCTCTATATTAGCCGGCGTTGCGGGTTTTTGTTTAATATTAGCCCGTTTTAAAATACGGATTATCATGCCGGCGCCAGGAGAAATATGGGAGCAGTTAAAAGAAGGCTGGAACGTGTTCATATCGATGATATCAATAAGCCTTGTCACGACCAGCAATATAGTCATATTAGGTTTTTTTGCGACAAACGAAGTCGTAGGATATTTCTCAGCGGGTGAGAAGATCATAAGCCTCACCTACAGGGCATTTAACCCCATCCTTGTGGCGGTGTACCCCTACATGGCGAAAATAGCGGATAACGCGAAGGATATAGCTATAGGAAAATTAAGAAAGCTATTTGCTGTGGTGATGCTTTTATCTTTCGCGGTATTTGCGGGGATCTTCATATTTAGCGGTGCGATAGTAGCAATAGTGCTTGGATCTAAATTCGAGCCGTCGGTAATGATAGTTCGCATACTCTCTCCGCTCGCGTTTATAGTGCCCGTTGCCTACATATTCGCGAACCTCGCGCTTTTGCCGTTCAAGCTGGACAGGTATTTTGCGCGGATCTATATCTTCGGAGGAGCGCTGAATATTGCACTGCTTCTGACGTTATTGTGTTTATTCAACGCGGGCGCCGCAGGTGTCGCAGTTTCAGTGCTCATAACCCAGATAACTATCACGACTCTTATGTATGTTATACTCAGGCGCAATTATATAAGCATAGTAAATATGGACATCTCGTCATTAATGGCCATATTTGAAAAAAAGGCGATAGCAGATAATTAACGAATAACGCAAAACCAGCGGGTTCTTATTTAAGCGAACGCGAGGGACCGAATAAATGGTAGAGCTTTCCGTAATCATAGTTAACTGGAATTCCAGAGATGTACTGCGAAAATGTCTTAAATCGGTATACGATACCATAGATGTCACTTTTGAGATAATAATCGTTGATAATAATTCTTCCGATGATAGCATAGCGATGGTAAAAAAGGAGTTTCCTCAGGCCATTCTGATCGCACGAAGCTCAAATATTGGTTTCTCCAAGGCAAATAATGAAGCTTTCGGGGTATCGCAGGGCGCGTACATATTAATATTGAATCCGGATACGGTGCTGTTCAAGAGTGCCGTAAACAGGATGGTAGCTTTTTTAAAAACCCGCGTCGACATAGGTATAGTAGGGCCAAGAATATTGACAGAAGGCGGAATGCCGGATTTATTCTGCAAGAGAAAATTACCAAGAATATCATTCGAATTTTCCAAGATTTTCCTCGTAGAGAAAATGTTAAATAAGTTGCAAGTTATAATCCCGTATACCCGGAGGGCGCTTTACCGGTATTATGAAAAGAGCGAAGAATGCGAATGTCTTGCAGGGAGTTGTATGCTTTTCTGCAGAGATGTCTTTGGTAGCATGGCGGGCTTTGACGAAAGCGTGCCGATGTATTTGGATGATATAGATATTTGTTATAGAGCAAGAAAATTGGGTCTAAAAAATTATTATCTCGCTGAAGCAGAAATAGTTCATGTAGGTAAATATTCCACAAAGACGGTAGAATACAGCAAAATGTATGACGTTCTTGCCCGTCAGGCACATTTCTTTTATTATTTAAAACATTCCGGCCGGGCAACCGCGCTGTGTTACAAGATATTATTGGCGCTTTCCATACCTTATTTATTAACATTGGATGTTATTTGCGCGCCGTATTTTATTCTACGGGGAAGGTGGCGGGAAATAATATGGACCGCTCGAAAGCATATCAAATACGCTGATATTATTTTTTCGGATAGGGTGATAAATGTTCTATAAAACATTTACGACGAATGGGGCGCTGGATATTACCAAGGTGTTCGTGGCGGGTCTGGCTATATTTATGGCCTTATTTATATTATATTTTTCGTATAACAATCTGTGGTATATAGGGTTTGCCGTTCTTATTTTATTATTATATCTGGCTATGAGCATTGTCGCGTTACCCGGTATGATATACAAGATAAAGCAGTTATTCATCCATGCTAACTGGTTGCATTTAATGTGGATACTGCTTTTTGTGAGCTCTCTGACTTTAAGGATAAGGACTGGATCTCAATTGTTGCAAAATCCGGTTGACGAAGCGGCATTTTTCCGGATCGTTCTGATAATGCTGGTCTCTGTAATGATGTTACCGAGATTTATTTTAAGTTTTAATAACAACGTTAAAGTGCTATCGACGGGAGCGCTGTGTTTTTTTTCGATATATGTAATCGTAGCGGCGGTTTCTTCCTTATATTCGAGCTATCCTATGCTTACATTATGGAAAAGTTTTGAGCTTTTTCTAGATATTTCAGTTGTTGCTATGCTGTTATCGCAAGCCCAATGTTTGTCAAATATTAAATGCCTGATGAATATAAATTGGTTGTTATTGACAATAATGATGTTAATGGTTTGGATAGGGTGGGCCCTATTTCCGCAATTAGCGACTACACATTCAGGAGGGATAATAAAAACGCAACTGGGAGGTTTCATGCTGGCATCAAACGGTGTTGGCGGTATAGCCTCTATCGTTGCGATAATTTCTTTTTCCAGGATGCTTTCAACGAAGAACGCGGGGAGCGGCCGTGTTTATTTCATAGTACTGTTATTTGCTTTGGTGACTATGGTCTTGGCGCAAAGCAGGACTCACTTCGTGGCTTTTCCGATAGCTGTTGTTATAGTACTTTTTTTGCAAAAAAAGATTAAGGTAATAACATTCGCCTCTTGTGTTTGTTTCGTTATGATGATAGTTTTTCTGGCTAAAAAAGACACTATATCATGGTATTTAGTAGAGTTTTTTCGCCGCGGTCAAAGCGAGAACGTACTTTTTTCGCTTACGGGCCGCATATTTATGTGGAAGAGAGCATTAAGCCTTATAGCCGAACGAATATTCTTGGGGTACGGTTTTGGAGTCGGCTCCAGGATAACTTTTATGACGGCATATGGCGGGGATTTTACATGGATACATAACGCGTGGATAGAAGTTCTACTGAATGTAGGCTTGATCGGCTTGATACCATTCATGATTGCCTTCGTCAGAATATGGGAGGCGCTTATTTCGTCTTTATCCTTGAAAGTTTTTATCTTGCGCCGCGAAGAACTTAATCCGTTTTTGATAGAGCTGATAGGCGTGATGACAGTTATCAGCATTGAGAGCCTGACGGGTTCAGGCATAGGAGCTTGGCACACCTATTTGATACTTGTTTATATCTCGATACTTGCGTTTGCGAACCTCTTGCGTAGAGAGAGGAGCGCTATAAAAGTTTAATCAAATGAAGATACTTCAAATCCATAATTTTTATCAAATACCCGGCGGCGAAGATAATGTAGTGCGTGCCGAAAAAGAGCTTATAGAATCCAGGGGGCATATAGTAACCCCGTATTATCGGCATAATGATGAAATTAAAAAATACGGATTTTTTGAAAATATAGGTTTTGCAAAAAACGTTTTTTATTCTATGCGGACAATAAAGGAGCTTGCCGCCATAATAGATAAGGACAGGCCGGATATTGCGCATGTTCATAACGTCTTCCCATTGATATCGCCATCGGCATATTACTATTTGAAATCGCGAGGAATACCCGTAACGCAAACCGTGCACAACTATCGTTTTCTATGCCCCAATAGCCTGTTTTACGCTAACGGTGCTATATGCGAAAAATGCATGAACGGTAATATGTTACACTGCCTTTTTCGCGCATGTTATAAAGGGAGTGTTTTACTATCAGGGTTATACGCCGCCTTGTTCTGGGTTTGCAGAAGGCGCGGTACGTTCAGGAAGAATATCGATCTATTCATTGCGTTGAATAATTTTGTAAAAGGCAAGCTTGTCGGGGCCGGATTCCGTGCGGATAGCATTGAAGTGGAAGGTAATTTTTTAAATGCCGGCGAAACTAATAATTTATTCGCTAAGGATAAATACGCTGTTTTTATAGGACGTATTTCAGCTGAAAAAGGCCTGATGACGCTTTTAGAGTCATGCCGAGTGTTAAAAGATCTACCTTTGAAGATTGCCGGAGAAGGGCCGCTTCTTGGGCGGGTAAAGGATTATGTGCGGCTTAACAGGATGAGTAATGTTGAAGTTACTGGTTTCGTCTCCGGCGCCGAAAAGAACGATTTATTGAAGAGGGCGGCGGTAAGTATTATCCCTTCGGAATGGTACGAAAACTTTCCTATGGCTGTCCTGGAAAGTTTTGCCGCAGGAACTCCGGTGATTGCTTCCAGGATCGGAGGTTTGCCGGAATTGATAGAGGAAGGCAAGGACGGCCTACTCTTTGAACCCGGCAATGCCGAAGACTTGGCCGCAAAAATAAGATATTTTTATGCGAATCCTGAAATGGCGCTTGATATGAGCCGGCATGCCCGCGAAAATTTTGAGAAGAAACATTCCGCTAAAAAACATTACGAGAGATTGATGCAGATATACGAAAAAGCGATAAATCTAAACAGGGGATCTTGTTGAAATGATGGGAAAATTGAGTATATTGGGTATTTGCGTAAGCAGGCTTGATTACGGTAGCGCTACAGAAGCTATTGTCTCGGCGGCGAAAGAGGCGAGGCCTATGCGCGTAGCGGCGTTAGCGGTGCACGGTGTCATGGAGGGGTTTTATGATAAGGAGCTTGCGCGTCAGCTAAACAGTTTCGACATGGTTACTCCCGATGGGCAACCTGTTAAGTGGGCGCTGAACCTTTTAGGGGCAAGAGAAGTTAAAGAGAGGGTCTGTGGGCCTATTCTCATGCTTAAGGTATGCGAGAGGGCCGCATCTGAAAAGCTGCCGGTTTTTTTATATGGGAGCAGGCCGGAGGTTCTGGAAAAGTTGAGAGAAAACCTGCTGAAGTTATATCCGGAGCTCATTATAGCCGGAATGCAGGCGGACAGGTTTAGGGAGGCTACTCCGGACGAAGATAAAAAAGATATAGCCGTGATTAACGGAAGCGGTGCCAGAATAGTATTTGTAGGCAGAGGATGTCCCCGGCAGGAAAGATGGATCGCTCTGCATGCATCTACGATACGGGGCGCGATGATAGCTGTAGGCGCCGCCTTTGATTTCCACGCAGGAATGTTCAAGAGGCCTCCGAAATTTTTACAGGATCTGGGCCTCGAGTGGGTATTTCGCCTGGCACAGGAGCCTAAAAGATTATGGCGCAGATATCTTCTATTGAACCCGTTATTTATCTTCAATTTTTGCCGTCAACTATTAGGGGTACAAAAAAATGAAGAATGACTTGGTCTTAATAGCCATATTTTTACCGAAGTAGAAAATTCTTGACAACATTTTATACTTTGGTATAATTTGTAGTAGTGAAAAAATGGAGGTATTTATGATCAAAAGATATATAGAACAATACGTTCTCGAGGATTTAAAAGACAAGATGGTTTTCATCTCCGGTCCGCGGCAGGTAGGTAAGACAACGATTGCCAAGGATATCGGAGAAAGTTTTTTCAACGAAAAATATGAATATTTAAACTGGGATAACAGGGGCGATAAAAAGATTATTTTAAACGGCGCTTTTCCCTCCGACAAAAAGCTTTTTATTTTTGACGAGATACACAAATACAAAAACTGGAAAAATTATTTGAAGGGCGAGCATGACAAATATAAAGACAAATTTCATATTCTTGTTACCGGCAGCGCCAGGTTAGATATTTACAGGAAAGGAGGCGATTCGCTTCTTGGTAGATACCGTTCTTATCGACTGCATCCTTTATCTGTCGGGGAATTGGCCGGCGAAAGCGGGAAACGCATTCCCTTTACGGAGCTTGATTTTCGAAAAAAAGATGATACTCAAGAAAAGGCGTTCGGGAGATTATTGCAATTCGGCGGTTTCCCCGAGGTTTTTATAAAGCATGATGAAAAAGAGTTGCGCAGATGGCACAATGAAAGGATAGACCGATTGGTCAAGGAAGATATTCGCGATGTTGAAAATATCAGGGATATCTCTGCTATGGACGTTTTGACGGAAATTTTACCTGAAAAAGTGGGTTCTTTGTTTTCTTTAAACTCCTTACGCGAGGATCTAAATGTTACGCACAAGACGATAGCTTCATGGGTAGATATTCTTGAAAAGTTCTATTACCATTTTAGGATATACCCTTTTCAGAGCACGCTTATAAAATCACTCCGAAAAGAGCCGAAACTTTATCTGTGGGACTGGTCCGAGATCAAGGACGATGGCGCCAGGTTTGAAAATATGGTCGCTTCGCATCTCCTGAAGTTTTGTCATTTTCTTTTTGATGTAGAAGGACATAAAGCGCAACTATGTTTTTTACGTGATAAAGAACAGCGGGAGGTAGACTTCATAGTGAATGTAGGAGGTAAACCGTGGTTCTCGGTCGAGGTAAAAAACTCGTCCGAAGATATTTCAGCCTCTTTAGCATATTTCAGCAAAAAGCTGAAAATTCCGTTTAGTTATCAGGTTGTCAGGCGGGAAGGTGTTGATTTCATAAAAGATAACATACGAGTAATCAGCGCGAGTAATTTTTTTACATCGCTGGTTTAACGATGGTTTTTGTGATGCAAAATAGTGTAAACATATGACGTGTATAAAACAGGTTGCCATTAGTGTCATTTTGATATCAGTTTTTGCAGTAGTATCTTTCGTTGTGGTTGTGCCATTTCCGGCGGAGACTCAATTCAATTCAGCCAGGAAGCTCGTAGCTGAATATTTATGGAAAGATGCGAATGCTAAGCTTGAGCAAGCCATTGCTATCGACCCTTTCAATTCACAATACCCCGCCGCGCTCGGTGAGTTTTTATTCACGCAAAGTAACTATAAGGATAACAAGGCGCCGCTTTTGAAAGCGGCGGCGAAATGTTATGAGCGCGCCAACTGTCTCAATCCGCGATGCGCGGAATATTATGCGAAATTGGGGCAGATAAATATCCGTTTGTTTATAGATGGTGCAGGTAAAAAAAAGTATCTCGATAAAGCGTTTGAGGATTTCAGGAAGGCGATAGAGAATGATCCTAACGGATTTAATACCGCGTATGCTGTAGGATATTCCGGCCTCGCTGTATGGAAAGAGCTTAAAGAAGAAGAGAGGGTGATGGTTATCGACAGGCTGAGATATGCCTTGAAGCAGAAGCCGTGGTATTCACAATATATATATCCGCGTCTTTTACAGGAGACGCGAAACGTTGAATTATTAGAGAGCGTAATGCCGGACTTAGACTTAGAGCAATGGGTGACACCGGAAAAAATAAAAAGTTTAAAAAAAGACGTACCGCAGGCCGGGGCTTCTAACATTATCTCAAGATCGGCCTGGCGGGGCCTCACCGCAGATGGAAAAAATGTTTACGCAAACGGCAACATGTATTGGTCGGGTACGATATACGGCGCGATGTTGCTACCCGAAGGCCCCGCGCGGGTCATTATAGAGGCCGGTGGAAGCCCGGTAAACGGCATCTATCCATACATGCTCGTGTCGCTCGACGGTAAAAAGACAGGCGCCGCCTATGTCGATAGCTCAGGATACAAAGAGTATGTATTCGACGTAAATACGAATGGCGGTGTAAAAATTTTAGGCGTTACATTTACTAATGACGACGGCAATAATAAGGAAGACAGGAATCTTTTTATCGGCGACGCGCGGATCGAACGAAGATGACAAAAAATATATATAAAAATATACTATGGCTCGGGATGGCGTTACTTATCATATCCTCGCCTTTATGGCTCGGCGGAGCCAGGGTTGGGCCGCTTATCTTTATATTGCTCATAGCGTATTCCGTAATTTTTATGTGGTTTTGGCGGATGAATAATTCCGGAGAATATAAGTTTGCAAGAACGCCTATAGACCTGCCTATTATATTATTTGCTTTGCTCGCGGTTATCTCATCCTTCTTCTCGATCTATAAACACGACAGTTTTTACGGGTTGATAAAACTATTCTGCTATATAGGTATCTATTATCTCATCATAAATGAATTTAACAGGGATATGGTAAAAAGGCTACTATATCTGGTTATCGGTATGGGCGCGGCTCTGTCTGTATATGGGCTTTTACAACATATCGGCTTGCTCGGCCATTCCTGGTGGGATCCGAAAGAATTTATAGCGGCGACATTCGTCAATCATAATCATTTTTCGGGATATCTGGAACTGGTCATGCCGGTGGCGGTTATTTTCTTGATAAAAAGATCCGGAACACTGCGGGTAAAATTATCTATTTTGACAGGCCTGATATTCATGATAATAGCTTTTATACTATCGCAATCGCGAGGCGCATGGATAAGCTTAAGCATATCGTTTTTAGCGATGACATTTCTTTTGTTGAAAGAAAAGATGGGTGGTATTAAGAAAGCGGTTTTTGCGGTATTGATCGTAATGACGGCCGCGTCTTTGTTATATTTCGGCGGAGATGTAATATCCGAGCGTATAAGCGGTTCGATCTCGGCCGAACCGGAGGGTGGTTCTTTCGCCACGCGTCTTTTAATATGGCGCGGCGCCATCGATATGGTAGGGCATAATCCTGTTGTCGGCACAGGCATAGGCACGTTCGTTTATGGGTTTCCGCGGTACAGGCCCGAAGGCTTGAACGGGCTGGTGAATTTTGCCCACAATGATTATCTCGAAACGGCCTGCGACATGGGTATCCCCGCGCTCATAGCGATGTTATGGCTGATAATAATTGCGGTAAAGACGGGCACCGGTGGAGACAAGCTAAGTTCTTACCGTTTTGGATGCGCTATAGGAGTTTTAAGTCTATCATTGCATGCCTTATCGGATTTTAATTTTCATATTCCTGCCAATATGTTATTATTTACCATATACTTAGCGGTTATAATGAGAGGAGAAGAGTAATGCTACGCGAAAAAGAGACTGCGATTCGCCGGGCGGTCATACTCCTCGATATATTTGCAGTATCCTTTTCTTTCTTCCTCACTTTCTTCCTCAGGCGTTATCTCCATATGTTCTATAGGCTGGATCTCGTTCCTTCCGTACGTGTGATAGCGGAGATGAGCGCGCCTGTACGTGACTACTTTATTGTGCTGATACTTATTGTTCCCGCATGGTCCCTAAGCCTGTATTTTAACGGAATGTATAAGTCGCTGAGAACCAAAAGCGTACTTGAGGTAATGGGAGTCATTGTTAAATCGGCTTTCTTTACTACGCTTGTTTTCGGTACGTTCGTATTCTTCTTTAAAATGGAATATGTGAGCAGGGTTTTCTTCGCGATGCTCCTATCTATCAGTACATTTGTTATCTTCCTGGAAAAGTCTGTGATGGTTTTTGTGATGCGTTCCATGCGGAAGAGAGGATATAATTTCCGGAAAATTCTGATAGTCGGTACCGGCAGGCGCGCTGTTCAGTTTATACAAAAGCTGGAAAACCATCCGGAGTGGGGTTTCAGGATAGTGGGCATAATAGACTACGACCAGGTCAATGTGGGTAAAATAGTCAGCGGCGTGGAGGTTCTGTCGAGCATCGAAGAGATACCCAGGATAATACAACGCAGAGCGATAGATGAGATAATTTTTGTAATACCCAGAAGCCAATTGAGCAGAATCGAAGACTATTTATATATCTGCGAGACGCATGGCATTAATGTCACGATAGCCGTAGATTTATTTGATGTAAAGATATCTAAATTACGGCAAACCGATATAGATGGTATACCGTTAATAACTTTCGATGCGACGCCGGCCAATGAACAACAGCTGTTCCTGAAGAGGGCGATCGATGTCGCAGCGTCCGGTTTCGGTATAATGCTACTGAGCCCTGTATTTTTGATCATCGCCATGCTTATAAAAGCTACTTCCAGAGGCCCTGTATTATATATACAAAAGCGGTCGGGCCTGAACGGCAGGAAATTCGTGGTATATAAATTCAGATCCATGTATAAAGGCGCGCATGAGAGATTACCGGAATTGATGAGCAAAAATGAGATGAGCGGGCCTATCTTCAAGATAAAAAATGACCCCCGCGTTACGCCGGTCGGACGCCTCCTGCGAAAGTTTTCACTCGACGAGCTTCCTCAACTGTTCAATGTTCTAATGGGGACGATGAGTCTTGTTGGGCCGCGTCCGCCGCTACCGAAAGAAGTCAGGCAGTACGAGCCGTGGCAGAGGCGCAGGTTATCGATGAGGCCCGGGATTACCTGCCTATGGCAGATCGGGGGCAGGAATAAGATCGGTTTTGACCAATGGATGAAGCTTGATCTGGAATATATCGATAATTGGTCGTTGTGGCTTGATATCAAAATTTTACTCAAAACCATACCGGCGGTTTTATCAGGAAGAGGTGCTTGTTAAGCATTAACGGAGGGGTTCGATATGAAATATTTAAAGGCGCTCATTACGGTGGTAATGATCGGACAGCTAAGTTTGTGCATATCCGGATGCGGTAAGCCAAAAGAATCATTACCTGAGGATAAAGTTATTGCCAGGATAAATGGTTATACCATGACTGCGGAAGATTTTCGAAGTTCCACGCGGTCGGTTGGGGGAACCAAGGAAGAGACTCTGGAAGAACTTATAACCAGGAATATTCTCCTGCAGGAAGCCCAGAAACAGAACTTTGATAAAGATAGAGCGTTTATGAAGGAGATAGAAAGGTACTGGGAGCAGGCGCTTCTTAAGCTTTTGATAAAGAAAAAGATGGCGGAATTTTCAAACGTTTTTAATGGTGATAGGAAAAAAGTCGAGAATGCCATGGATAAATGGATCAAAGACCTGCGGGCCAGGGCGAACGTAAAAGTTTACAAGGATAACCTTAGCCGCACGGAACTTCCATAGAGGAGGCTTAAAAAGATGGTTGATATAAAAAATAGAAGAAGGAATTATTACATAGATAAAGAATTCCAGGCGGTCTTTATATTGAAATTCTGCAGTTTAGTCGCGATAGGTTCTGTCATTTCCGGGCTGATAATTTACGCTATGTCGCGGGCTACGGTGACAACAACTTTTGAGAATTCAAGGCTTACCATGAAGAGCACCGCCGATTTTATACTTCCTGCAGTTTTTTTAAGCAGTGTCGTTGTTATAATTTTGATAGGCCTTGCGGCCATTATAATGACGCTCTTTGTATCGCACAAAATAGCGGGGCCTCTCTACAGGCTGGATAAAGACGTACAGGATGTGGCGTCGGGGAATCTCGGGATGGTCTTCAGATTAAGGACCGGAGACGAGATAAGGCCATTAGCCGCGAGCTTGAACGAAATGGTTGCCGTTATCCGCGAACGCGTCTCGGAAGCAAAAAAGAATATAGATGACGCCGGCTTATGTGCCGGACTTCCGGCAGAAGCAAGGGAAAAGATAGCGCTGGCGAAGGAATCTTTAAAAAAGTTAAAAACATAGGTAAATACGATGCGTACAGGCAGATTTTTTCCTATATTGGCCATGGGTCTGTTTTTTTATATATATTTCGGTTACATGGCGCCACGGGTTTTTTGTGAGACTACCGATAATGAAAACATACAGCCATCTACCCAGGTGTCCAATAATTGGCTTACTATGGAGACCCGCTACTTTACGATTCAATATGAAGATTCAGTTAATCTTAATACTGTAGCGAGCAGGCTGAATTCCAGGGGGCTATTTTCATCAGGGTTTTTTAGCTCAAGCGAAGCCTCGTCAGCGGCTCCGGAAGATAAAGTCGCTCAAAGAGCGGATAGGCTCTTGAAACACGTTGAAGAGATGCTTGATATGTATCCTCCAAATTTAAAACTCACGATAAAGATCTTCAAAGATGAAGATTCCCTGGCAGAGGCTTACTTCAGGATGATGGGGACCCGACAGCGATGCCAGGCTTTTTATATTCATCAATACCAGACTATTTATACTTCCGAATATGGCATATCCGATTCGGTTGTAAGTCATGAAATGGCTCATGCCGTAATAGATAATTATTTTTCAGCGAATCCGCCGCCTAAAGTAGCTGAAATACTCGCGACATATGTAGACGCTCATCTGGAATAGTGGTTGTAAATGTAAAAAATAAAAAAGCGAGATTTTTTTATTGACAATAAAGTTTTTATGGTATAATGTTTAAAATATAAATAATCAATTTATGGGAGGTTAATATGAAAAAGATGTATGTCCTTACAATAATTTCCGGCATGGTGTTGATGTTTTTTGGGGTTTCATCATTTGCCGCCGAAGGCGCGGCCTTGACAGTTACCGCGAAGAGCGGCAAGGTTTTAATTAGGGCATATCCCGCTAAGATATGGACTGAGGTTGCTCTTGGACAGGCGGTGCATGCTAAAGACGCGATCAAGACGGATTATTGCGATATCCATTCCAAAGATAAAAATTTCGTAGATAATAAGGGCAAGATGTGCGAAGCGTGTGGAACCGCGACGCTGGAACTCCCGGACAAGAGTAGTATATCCGTAAGGCCGGGCACTGAAATGACCGTTGATGAGATTGTTCTGACCAGCACCGCGAGATCGCTCAAAGTTAACATGACGAAGGGTGATCTTCGCATGATCGTTACCAAGGTCGATACCTCATCCACTTTCAGCGTGAAGACGCCAAATGCCGCTTATAATGCAACCGGCACAGTATATTATGTTAAAGCCACTCCGAATGGTACCAGCGTTTATGTGGCAGATGGCTCTATCAGCGTAGTAAATCCAATAGACGGGAAGACATACACCGTTACGGCGGGATACATAATGACATTTAACGCGAACGGCACGTTCAGCGGACCATCGCCGGCGTCCGACATCGACGTGAGCACGTGGACGGCATATTATACGACTGTTACTGTCGAGCCCTATACACCTCCCACAGCAAACCAGAATAACGTCGAACCTCCCAACAATACGCCGGAAAGAGCCGTAAGCGGCGGATAAACGAAGGAGTAGAAGATGAGCATAAAAGACGCTACTAAAGGGGTAGTTGTTTGTTTAGTCGCATTATCGTTTCTATCGGCAAACACAACTTATGCACAACTCACCAGTATCGATCTTCCCGACAGGACGGGCATCAAACTTTTAGGTAACTCGAAATTACACGGGGCCTTTAAAGCCGCCGAAACTATCGATACCAACATTTATTTGCAGAATACAGATAGAAAAATCGACTCTGTAACTGTTTTGAGCCCATCCATTGGGATAGAAGAGCTTTCGCATAATGCCACTCTAAGCGCTGATTATCAGGCGGATATATTTATGTATGGCGTGAACCATTCTGAAAACCATGTAGACCAGCGCCTTAGAGGGCTGGCAGATATAGTCTTCGCCGATTTTTATAAGTTTACATTAAAAGATACCTTTCGGATTTTTACGGATAGAGCCGCGAATGAAAATTCCCTCCGGCTGAAACAGGAAATAAATGATATAAGGGCAGGTTTGTCGGCAGAGTTTAATCGTCTCGCATTGGACGTGGGCTACACGAACAGGCTGGAGATGTATGACTCGACGGACCCATTCCTCGGTGCTTTAACATATGAAGATAAAAACCGCAACGTGAATATAATCGATGCCACGGTAAGCTATAGGTTTTGGCCCAAGACGTCTATACTGCTGGAGAACGATCTAGGCTTTATAAATTATTATAATACCTCGCAGGTTCCCGGATCATACTATGACGAGGTTTTGGTAGGGTTTAAGGGTGACTGGTTCGCGAAGGGGAGTATAAATTTTAAAGTTGGATTTAAATATCAGGATTATGACAAATCCAGCATCATAGATGATAAAGATTATATAGGCCCTGTAATGAGGGGCGGCTTTGGTTATAACCCGACCTCCAAGGATGGGTTGGTATTTGAATTCGACAGGGAAATATATGAGTCCCTATACTCGAATATGAACTATTATACCGCAAATTTATTTGGGTTTAAGTGGAAACACGATTTTACTCCTAAGATATACTCGAATGTTTTTGCTTCGTATCAGCTCCATATGTATCCATCTGAAACTACTCAGAATGGTGAGACTGCGAAACGATACGATAATTATTACGATGCCGGCGCCAGCCTTAAGTACGATATCCGGAAATGGATATCGGTAGAAGCTAAATATGAATATGTAAACAGATCTTCCAGATTCGACATTTTCGATTATGTAGATCACCAGATGACGGTGAACGGTACAATAGGTTTTTAGTATGAAATTTTTCTCAACCCTTACCTTATCTATCCTGATCCTTCTGTGGAGCGTAAATGCTTTCGCGGGAAAGTCGGAATATAAATTACAGCCTACCGATGTTATTACTATAAATGTCCACGGCCAGCCGGATCTTACAACCAAAACAAGGGTGACGGCGGATGGCTTTATCACTTTCCCTCTTGTAGGGAAGATAGCCGTTTCCGGGCTTACCATTCCTGAGCTGGAGCAGAAGCTCAAAGAGCTTCTCGAGAAAGATTATCTTGTCAATGCGCAGGTGTTGGCGTTCATCGAAGAATATAATACGCGTCAGGTTTCTGTCATAGGAGAAGTTAAGTCGCCCGGCAAGTATGCTCTGCCTGGCGAGAAAGAGATGACCCTTATGCAGGCCATAGCCATGGCCGGAGGCTTTACGAAGATCGCCGATCTTACTAAGACGAAAGTAATGCGCATGGAGGACGGCAAAAAACGGACAATCATTATAAACGCGAAAGATATAACTGAAAAAGGCGACAAGGACAAGGATATTATCCTGCAGGCGGAAGATATAGTCGTCGTATCCGAAAGTTTTTTTTAAAGAAAGGGTCTTGATGGATTTTTCGGTTATTCAGGAAGATGTTCATATTAAAGAATATGCGGATGTCATAAAACGCAGACGCGATATTATCATTACTTTTTTCGCGGCCGTTGTTTTAATAGTTACGGCAGGCAGTTTTATTATTCGTCCCGTATATCGCGCTACAACCACTTTACTTATCGATCCCGAAAGCCCGAACGTTCTGACTGCGACCGGCATGATCGAAATGCAGTCCCACGATTATCTCGCATACAAAGAATATTTTCAAAGTCAGGTTGAAATAATGACATCGCGCAGTTTGGCGCGAAAAGTGTTTGACGATCTTGAATTGATCAAAATGAGAAAATATGCGAAAGCCAAAGACCCGATAAAAATATTTCTTAAAACAATCAAAGTAGAGCCGGTGCGTGATACGCGGCTCTTGAAATTATGCGCGGAAAACAGGGATCCGGAACTTGCCGCCAGGATTGCCAACCACATGGCCGAGTTATATGTAATGCGCAATCTATACTATATATCGAAGAGCGAAATACTTAACCTTTTAAAAAATGAGTATCTCAAACTTGAAGCCAGGGAATCGGAATTTGAAAAGATTTACAGGGCCGGTCATCCGGAAATGATAAAAGTAAAAGAAGAGATGTCCGATATACTTGATCGCATTGAGCGCGAGAAGAAGTCGGTATATGACTACAACGATATAGAGGCATACTTGCGCCGCGGATCTCAGCATGAGCTATCCGGATTCAAGGCCAATAATATCAGCATTCAAGATGCGGCGGAAAAACCGATTACACCGGTAAGGCCAAGGAAGATGCTGAATATAGTTATATCAATTATTATTGGTCTGTTCGGAGGAGTGGGATTAGCATTTTTTCTTGAATACCTGGATGATAATGCTAAGACTATCGACGATGTCGAGAAGGTGATGAAGTGGCCTTTTCTGGTAAACATACCGGATATTGGGATCGGCGGAGAATACCCTAAGGATTTTGAAAAAGATCTTATGGTAAACTCAAAACCAAAAGATCCTATAGCGGAAATATACCGGTCTTTAAGGACTAAAATATTTTTTTCTTCGACGGAAGATCATCCACTGCGCAGTATGATGATAACCAGCCCAGGCCCGCAGGAGGGAAAGACGATTACACTATGCAATCTTGGCATTGCCATTTCTCAAAACAAAAAGAAGGTGCTTTTAGTTGACGCGGATATGCGTAAACCCCGTCTGCATAATGTTTTTAAAAAAGGAAACAATATTGGCCTTAGTAATTATTTATCAGGACAATGCTCATTTGATGATGTTATACAGAAGACAGCCGTTGAGAATTTATATATGGTCAGCGGCGGTATAATCCCGCCCAATCCATCCGAACTGCTTAATAGTCACAAAGCAAAAGAATTTATCGCGAAAGCTAAAGAAAATTATGACATTGTTCTTTTGGATACTCCGCCGGTGGGCATAGTTACGGATGCTGTTATAATTTCAATGATTGTAGACGGTACGGTCATGGTTGTGCAGGGCGGAAGATCCTCCAAAAGATTTCTTGCGCATATATATGACCTTTTGATTGCCGCCAAGACAAGAGTAGTGGGAACGGTTATTAACAGGGTCGCGGTAGCAGACGGGAATCCGTATTATTCTTATTATTATCAAGATGCTGTTGACAGGCAAAAATAACATACCCGCCGTAGTTTAATTTGATTTAACGCTTTCCATCGGGGAATTTTACCGGCAGTATAAAACAATAGGAGGAATGAAATGGGGCTTTACAGCGAGAAGTGCGGTTTTGGAAAAAGGAAAAAGGGTGTAACACAGCAGAAGCTTATTAAAAGGAAGATGGTGCAGTTGATGGTTAAAAAGGCAAAAGCGGCCGGCAAGCCGGTTGACCGGCAGGCCATCAATAAAGAGGTATTTGACGCGGTTCGCAGGAAGAGATAAGAGCGAAAAGCTCACTATAAAGGAGTAAGATGAAAAAGGTTTCGGATTTAGCTGAGCTCATGGTTCAGATACAACAACAGCTTGCATCATTAGAAAAGAAGATAGACATTGTAATAAACCGCCCCCAGGAGAGGCCTTTCGAGGGAAAGCGCAATTTTACTCCGCCGCAGAGATTCGATCCGGCTCAGCGCATCCTGCATAAAGCGGTCTGCGCGGATTGCAAGAAAGAGTGCGAAGTACCTTTCAGGCCCACCGGCGATCGTCCCGTATACTGCAAAGAATGTTTCTCAAAGCGCAAAGCGAGTGAGCCGTTCAAACAAGGCGGCGATCATAGGCACGCGGAACCGAGGCACGCAGATTCGAGACACACGGAATCAGGACGCGCGGAATCGAGACATTCGCCGAAAGCGCCTTATTACAAGCGTTACACCGGTGACCGTAAGGCCGGCACAGGCAAGAGGAAGTCTGCGGGTAAGCGTAAGAAGCGCGAGTAAATGGCGATAGCAGAAAAGGGGAGCTTCCGACATGCATAATTTTATCGGGGAATTTTTCGGTACGATGGTGCTGGTATTGCTCGGTAACGGCGTTGTCGCGAATGCGCTATTAAAAAAGAGTAAGGGTGAGAATAGCGGATGGATGGTGATAGCAAGCGGGTGGGGATTCGGTGTCGGCGTTGCGGTTTACATTGCCGGCTGGATCAGCGGCGCGCATCTTAATCCCGCTATTACACTCGGATTCTTTGTTATCGGCAAGATAGCTCCGAAAGAGATCCCTCATTATCTGGCCGGGCAGATACTCGGCGCTTTCATCGGAGCCGTTATCGTGTGGCTGGCATATCTTCCGCACTGGAAGGTTACAGAAGATTCCGACAAAAAACTTTCATGTTTCTGCACTATGCCGGCAATTCGTAACTACGGCGCGAACCTCTTATGTGAGATAATCGGTACGGCGATGCTTCTGATGGGAGTGCTCGGAATATTCAATGTCCATAATTCCATTGGTAGCGGTATCGGACCCTATCTTGTAGGTATACTCGTTTTCAGTATAGGGCTTTCTCTCGGCGGGCCGACCGGCTACGCCATAAATCCGGCGCGGGATCTTATGCCGCGTATAGCGCATGCAGTTCTTCCTATCCCCGGCAAGCGCGACCCCGATTGGGCTTACGCGTGGGTACCTGTTGTCGGGCCGCTCATCGGCAGTATTATCGGCGCGGGGTTGTATCATATAATTTTTTAAGACATCCCAAAGATTGACAGAAGAATACTTATAAGGTAATCTATACGTATGTACGACGCATTTTTATACCACCCAGACAAAGGTATCAAGACCGGAGTTTCTACTCAGGAGATCGTCGATGCCCTTAAAGATGAGCGCTCGCTCATATGGCTCGATATGCTTGATATGGATGATTCCGACATCGATTTTCTCACGTCGGTATTTAATCTGCATCCGCTTACCATAGAAGATTTTATAATGCCGAATGCCCGCCCCAAGATCGAAAAATTCAAAGACTATTTTTTCCTAATCATGTTCTCGCTGGAATCGATAGGCGTGAACGGCGCGGAAAAAGTAAAGACCGCGGAACTGGATTGCTGTCTCGGGAAAAACTTCCTGATCACTTTCCATAATTGCCCTTTAAGCTCCGTAGAGGTTTGTAAAGAGAGGAGCAAAAAGGATTCGCCCATGATGATGCATGGGGCGGATATGTTACTTTATTCCATACTCGATTCATGCGTTGAGAGTTATTTTCCTATAATACAGAAGTTCGATAACTTCGTGGACGAGATGAGTGATGAATTATTTAAGGAGCCGAACCAGGAAACTTTAAGAAAGATATACCATCTTAAAAACGAGATAATGTACTTACGGCGCACTATAGGCCCACAGGCCGATATTATATCGTCAGTCGCGCGAGGTGATTTCGAGCTCATATCCCCGGCGAATATTATCTATTTCAGGAATATATACGACAATCTTGTGAGGCTCAATGATATCATCGGTACTTCCCGCGACGTTATCACAGGCGCCATGGAAGCTTATACATCGATCGTATCGAACCGCCTGAATGAAGTAATGAAGACTCTTACGATAATAGCCACTATAATGATGCCGCTCACTCTCGTAGCCAGTATTTACGGAATGAATTTTAAACATATGCCGGAATTGAACAGCAAATTCGGATATCCGGCCGTGCTCGCCATAATGATAACCATAACTACCATGATGCTATTCTTTTTCAAGCGTAAGAAATGGATCTAATATCGGGGAAGGGTAGAGCGTAATGTTATTATACATAACATTGGGGCTTATAGCCGGTACGCTTTCCGGGATGTTCGGGATAGGCGGCGGGACGATACTCATCCCCGGACTCATATTCTTAGCCGGTCTTTCACAGCATGAAGCGCAGGGCACGACGCTTGCGATCATGCTACTGCCGATAGGGCTTCTTGCCGTCATGCGATATTACCATAGCGGCCACGTCCGACTGAATATTGCCGCGTTTATCTGCCTGGGGTTTCTTGTGGGCGGGCTGATCGGCGCCAATGTAGCCGAATGCGTGCCCAATCTTATCCTGCGGAAAGCATTCGGGGTCTTCCTTATGATAGTTGCCACTTATACCATCTTCGCGAAATGAAATCATGAGATTTGGAACCAGTAGAGAGAAAGAAGAGGCCCTGAAGGCCAGGATGTCAGCGCTCGGCGTAGCGGAATCCGACATCGATGAGAAGTTCATACTCGCCGGAAAGAAGGGCGGGCAAAAAGTAAACAAAACCTCCGCGTGCGTATATTTAAAATATATTCCGATGGGTATAGAGGTAAAATGCCAGGAGGAGCGCTCCCAGAGCCTGAACCGGTTTTTGGCCAGGAGGATACTACTGCGAAAGATCGAAGCGGTGATCTTAGGCAAAGAGGCCGCTGAGGAGAAAAGGATAGAGAAACTGCGTCGCCAGAAGCGGAAGCGCTCCCGCAGGGCGAAGGAGAAGATGCTGGAATTCAAGCGCATGCGTTCCGAGAAGAAGGACATGAGAAATACTAAAAAATACACTTGACGTGATAACGAATAAGCGATATAATTTTCCATATATGGTGTAAACGTTTACATTTTGGAGCAAACAAGATGAAGCGAAGCAAGCTCTACCAGATAGTGAAATCCACCGGATATTCTGTCGCTACGGTTTCCAGGGCGCTCAATGAAGAGACTGCGGGCGTTGTGAGGGAAGCTACCCGGAAAAAGATATATACCGCCGCCGAAAAAATCGATTATATACCCAACAGGATGGCGAAATCGCTCAGGCGCCAGCGGACGGATACCTTCGGATTTCTCATTAATTTTGAGACGGACACGATCAGTGGTTACGTTCACGAGATACTGAACGGTGTGATCGATGGCTTAAAAGGAAGTTCTCTAGACCTTAAGATCGTTTCATCCGCCCGTCATCATACGCTTCAGGGAATAATAAAGATACATGGCCTCGACGGGCTTATATTGCCGTACGGATACGGGCATGAATTCCCGGACTTGGCGCGGGAGAGTGAACAATATAAGAATAAGGCCTGGCCCGTCGTGATGATAAATGACTACCATCGTAAATTTTACATGAGCCAGTTATATAGCGATAACTATTCGGCTTCGCGGCATCTGGCCGAATATCTTATCGATAAAGGATATAGGCGTTTTTTCTTTATAGGGTGTGGATCGGATTCTCCGGATTCGAGCGCCAGGAAGAAGGGTTTTTTAGATGCCATGAAAGAGCGGAAGCTACGTTTCGACGTCGAGAACGATATCGCAAACGGTTATTTTACGGAGCAGGGCGGATATGAGGCGGCTAATCGATTTTTGAGCCGTAAATCGTTAAAACACAGTGTGATATTTTGCCTGAATGACAGCATGGCGCTCGGCGCGATAAGAGCGATCGGCCAGGCGGGATTTAAATGCCCGGACGAGATCGCTGTAACCGGTTTCGACGGTATAGCGGCCGGCGAATTTTCGAATCCGCCGCTTACAACGGTAAAGCTGGATCTGCATGAAATGGGCAGGTCCGCGGTCATTATGCTTAAAGACATACTGGCCGGCAGGCAGAAGCGGTTTGTGAAGAAAAAATTTCCTTTTAAACTGATAGAGCGGCAGTCGGCATAACTACGGCGCCGGTTTCTTTTTTACATATTTATGTAAACGATTACACAAATGCTTGGCATAAAATGGAGGTTGTCATGAATAGCAGAATAGGGATTTTTAGAGTATGGATTTTTGTATCGGCAGTATTTGCCGGAGCGTTATTCACCGCACCTGCCTATGCCGCCAACCAGGTGCCCGGGATTGTTGCGATAACTCCGTCGTCCGGCTCGTCGTCCGCCGGCACGGCCGTTACGTTCCAGGTGAAATGCTCCGACGGTAACGGCGCGCAGGACATACGGTATGTTTATTTTTTGGTGAATATGAATATCGCATATCCAAAATGTCTTTACGCATACTATGACCGCGTTACCAATAAGTTGTATATGATGAATGACGCCGGTACCGCATGGGTGGGTGGTGAGTTTTCCGGCTCTTCAAGCGTGATAGAAAATTCGTATGCCCGGCTTAACTGCGCGAAGACGGTTTCACTATCCTCCGGAACGATACTCACCATGCAATGGAATGTTACATTCAAAAACGCGTTTGCGGGCCTGCGGAACACATATCTTTACGCAAAGGATAAGCAGGGCGCTGCCTGCGCCTGGATCAGAGCGGGCGCGTGGATAATAAAGCCTGAGGCCGGCGCTCCTTATGGCAGTATCGTTATTAACAATGGGAATATGTATTCCAAATCGGCGTCGGTTACTCTCCAGCTTTCGGCAAGCGATAATCCGGGGGGCTCCGGTCTTTACCAGATGAAGTTTTCCAATGATAATGTGAACTGGACCGCACCGGAACCATATGCTGTTAAAAAGGGCTGGGATCTTTCTTCAGGCGACGGCGTCAAGAAGGTGTATGTAAAATTTTCGGATAAGGCGGGTAACTGGTCGGCCGCGCGCACCGCCAGCATAACTCTCGATACGGTTCCTCCTAAAATCGTGATAACAGACCCTAACGGCGGAGCGGTGGTCAGCGTGCCGGCGCTTACGGCAAGTTACACGTCTGACGGCGCCGCGAAAACCAAAAGTCTTAATCTATCCGAGGGTCTGAATACGGTAACAGTGTCCGATGCGGACCAGGCCGGAAACGTTGCTGTGGCCTCCGTGCAGGTGACCCTGGCTTTGACGCCTCCGGTTGCCGCTTTTACCGCGACGCCCGTAAAGGGGGAGGCGCCGCTTACGGTACAGTTTACGGATAGCTCTACCGGCAGTGTTACGGGATGGTTGTGGAGCTTCGGCGACAGCGCGACAAGCACAGAGCAAAGCCCGGCGCATACGTATTTAAGTAAGTATTTATGGGAAACAGAATATACGGGCGATGACCTCCCGGATAATTCTTCTCCGGCATGGACGAGGTATTCTACCTCTAATCCGGCGATAGAGGAGATCTCGGAAGGCGCTCTGCATATTAAGTCCAATCTTTATCCGGATGGAGATTATGTATCGTATCAGCGGCCTGCGTCATTCAAAGCATCCAGGGCATATATAGTTGAAGCCAGATTTAGGATGGGGCATGATGACGGTTTCGGACACGGGACTACATGCCTATCCGTAACGGATGATAAATACTCATGGCGTCTTGATTTTTCGGAATACGATATTGGCATAGAATATTGCATCGATCGCAAGGCAACTTACCGGATGGATACGGTATCGGACTACCATACATATCGCGTGTATGTGAATAACGGTATTGTAGAAGTATTTGTTGACGGTGTGAAGAGGATGCGGGCGGACATGACCTATACGGAGAAAGATGGCCCTTATGTGCCATCGATAAGATTTGGACAATTGTGGGGACAAGTGCAGTCAAGCCTCCAGGATTACAGGTCTAATCCACTCATACCGAATATAGAGACGTATTGGGATTATGTCAGGTGCCACAGTTTTCCAAGCTCGATGGGGTATGAAAGTTACTACAATGTATCGCTGGCGGCGTCAGGGCCGGGAGGGGTGAATACAAAAACAGTTTCGAGTTGTGTAGATGTATTGCCGCCTTATCCGGAAATATTTACAACGGGCCTGCCGGATGGTGTGGTGCATGATGTTTATTCCGAAAATATCCATCAGAATTATGCCGTACAGCCATTTACATGGTCGATCGTGAGCGGTTCCCTGCCGCCCGGCCTATCTTTTACCAACGGTTATTCTCCGCTTATAGAGGGGCGGCCGACACAGGCGGGGACGTACGGTTTTACATTGGGCCTGACAGATTACAAGGGGCGCTCGACAACTAAATATATAGAAATGAAAGTCGAACCATACCCTCAATGGACGGACAGGGAGCTCTTGACTGAGACCATGACACATGCGGCTCAGTACTTCTACTACAAGGCGCTTTCAAACGGTTTTGTGCAGGATGTCAATTATTCCGGCTCCTGCTCGAGTGTCGCGGCTACAGGTTTCGGGCTTGCGGCAATGTGTATCCTGGACGAGTTTGCCGGATGTCCCGATAATCCGTATTGCAATATCCCGGCCGCCAATATACGCGCCAGAGTGAATCAGATACTCGATAACTGTATAACATACCAGGGAATGCAGACGGAATCCGGGAACAGCTACGGGATTGGCGGGTTTCTTTACCATCTTATCAATGCGGATGGTACGCGCGTCAGTGGAGAAGTCTCGACGGTGGATATGGCGATATTTATGGCCGGTGCGGTTACCGCGGGTGAGTATTTCGGCGGAGAAATCAAAGAGAAGGTTGAAACGATATATAATAATCTCAACTGGCGGTTTTTTCTCCTGACGAATCTTAAACGGTTCTCTCACGGGTGGTCTCCCAATAGCGGCATTATCATATACAACTGGGACAGGCCGGGCGATGAAGCGCTTTTAGTATCGATAATGGCGCTTGGTAAAGAGCCGGACGCGCTCGATTTCTTAGAGACGATGTATAGCTGGCCGCGCGTTGAGCGCGAATATGCCGGATATAAGGTTTACAATTCTTATTTCGGATCGTTATTCACATATTATCTCGCTCATTGTTTTGTGGATTTTCAAAAACTCGGGGCTGATAATCCTTCGACTGCCGGTTTTAATAGCGTCCCCGCGATCGACTGGTGGCAGAACTCTGTGAATGCCGCTTACGCGGCCAGACAATTCTGCATCGATCAGTCGGTAAAATATCCGAACTCTTACGGCGCGGACAGCTGGGGATTGACACCGTGCTATAACCCTAATAACTACGCGGACTATTTCGGTACGCTTGGCGCTTCGCCCTGCGAGGCGAATAGCGGTGTGCCGGATTCCAGAGGGGTTATCGCGCCTTGCGGGGCTATAAGCTGTCTGCCGTTCATGAGGAATGCTTCCGATGAAGAATCTTCAGACGAGAATAATAACCTCGCTTTGAGCGCGCTTAAAAATTATTTCAGGACGTATTATGCGAAAGGCATTTGGGGTGATTATGGCCCGACGGACTCGTTCGGCAATAACGGCGCTGTTTTGCAGAATTATGTGGGCATAAATGTCGGGCCGGAGGCGCTTATGATATCTAATTATACCTCCGGGCTTATATGGAATAATTTCATGAAAAGCTCACGCATGACGGCGGCATTGAATAAAATATTCGCAAAGTAATAATTAGTCGGACGCGGCGGAGGCTTTTTATGATATAATTATATTCAATGATCCGGAAAACGGTCGTTGTAAACGACAAGATGCAGAAAAATTACCGGTATGTCAGAATCTGCGCGCCGGGGAAGAGGTTCGATCCCGGGTTCAAGCCGGAACTGACGCCGAAACAGATGCTCGCCCTCGGAATATTCGGGGGGCGGTATATGACCGATTGCCGCAAAGAATTTCCCGCCGACTGGTTCAAAAACGCGAAGCTTTGTCCTGCTCGCCATAACCCGGAATTAAATTATTTCAAAATTAACGCAAGTAAACCGCTCTCATACTGGCGCGCGAAGGGCTGGATATATCCCGAAGACCCGCGCGGGTGGTTCCAGTGGTATTGCCGCTACTATATGGGCCGCCGCCTTGAGGAAGAAGACGCATTCCAGATAAAAAGATGGAAGGCAATGAAGCGCCATATCGCCCAGGTAGAGAAACATTGCCCGAAGGGCGAAAAACTGTGCAGGCCCAGGCAGAGACAGGCCGTCTTGCATTGGGCGTACGACAGTCGGAGGATATGACATGAGTAAAAAAGATAAGAGGGTCATACTCATAGCGCAGTGCTTAGTAAACCCGTATTGCAGAGTGCATATTTTAGGGCAGAACTTCGCGCTATCGAGGGAGCTTGTAGATTATCTTATGGAAAAGAAGGTTGGTGTTATACAATATCCGTGCCCGGAGACGACCGCTATGGGATTAAAACGCAATCCGCAGGGCAGGGAACAGTACGACAGTATATTTTTCAGGAACCATTGCAAAGAATTATTGGAAGTTCCGATGTTGATGGTGCGGGAATTTGTAAAGAACGGTTATCGTCTCGTGTGTTTTATCGGACTCGAGAATAGCCCGACCTGCGGGGTGCGCTGGGGAAAGCATAAAATTAACAAATACCAGACGGAGTCTCCCAATCCGGTGGACAATCCGGCGCCGGACGAGCCGGTTTTGAAAGGTATAATGGCGGAGATACTGGCTGAGGAGCTGGAAAAGAGCGGGATAAAAGTGCCGCTTCTTGAATTTCCATCGCAGTCGGAATTAGGTTCCGAAAAACGCAAAAAATTCTGGGAAGAACTTACAAAGACGATAGAGAAGGAGTAAAGATGCCCGATTCCTGGATGTATTTGTCAAGAAACGACACCCTCCGATCTATAAAAGACAGGCGCAGTACAAGGATGTTCAGTAATGAGCCGGTCGACGACGATGATCTTCAGACTATACTGCACGCGGCGAACCATGCCCCGTCCGCTCATAATCAGCAGTCGTGGAAATTTATCGTGCTTAAAGGCGGGAAGAAGAGCGGCCTCGTAGACCTCGTCGGAACTAAATCGGCCGAATTTACCAGGCCTTCCTCGGTATTATTGCGTATGGCCGCGCGTAGTATAGCTTCCGCGCCGCTGGTTATCGCCGTGGCGAATACCGGGGAGCTGATAAAAAGAGGCGGCGAGTTATTTAAAATAGAGAGCGGATCCAGCAGGGATTTTTTCCGGATTATGGAAATACAGAGTTCAGCGGCCGCTGTAGAGAACCTGCTTGTCGCCGCTACATCTCTTGATCTTGCGGCGGTATGGCTGGGCGTGCTGGTTTTAATAAAGAATGATGTTTTGCGCTTTCTGGGCGAGCCGGAAGGCGAATTTATGGCTATAATACCCGTGGGGCATGCCATGAAACAGAACGTAGCCCCAAAGAAACGGCCCTTAGGAATGGTCGTAAAGCACCTTTAACTATATGCAAAATATCTGGAACGCGGAAAAAGAAAAGGGTTACAAACGGTGGTTTTCTCCGGAACCAAAGGCCGCGTTTTTGCTTGTCCATGGCCTGGGCGCGCACGCCGGCAGATGGGAAGCGCTTGCCGATTTTTTCCGGAAGCGCGGGATAGCCTCTTACGCTGTAGAGCTTAAAGATTTTGCTTCCGCCGGAACCGGCCAAAGCGACAGTTTCGGAAGTTATTACCGCAAGATAATGCGTCTTCGTGAAATTATCGCGAAAGAAAATCCATCAAAAAAAATATTCGCCATCGGTGAAAGCATGGGAGCGTTACTTATCTTTACTTTGGCCGCCGCGCGGCCGGGGATATTCGACGGCCTTATATGCATCTCGCCGGCATTTGCCAACAGGTACAGGCCACGTTTTTTATGGGCTATAAAAATGTTCGGCACGCTATTCTATAATCCCGCGAAAAAGATGAAATTACCGTTCGATTCGTCCTGTTGCACGCGTGATCCGCTTTATATAAAGAAACTGGAGAGCGATCCGCGCGAATATCGCGCGGCTTCGGCGAAAGTCATATTTGGGTTGGTGATGGCTCAGCTCCGTGCCCGGCTTGCGGCACGCAGGGTAAAGGCGCCTGTGCTGTTTTTGACGGCCGGGGAAGACAGGATAGTCGATCCGGCGCCGACGCGGGCGATATTCCGCTTGGTCGCGGCGCAGGACAAGAAGCTCGTGGATTTTCCGGAAATGTATCATTCATTATCGATAGATCTCGGGCGGGAAAAAGTTTTTGAGGAGATAGCGAAATGGGCCGAGGAGAGGATAAAATGAAATATATTCTGGCGATCGATCAGGGTACGACGGGAAGCCGCGCCGTGGTTTATGACAGAATGGGCAGGAAGATCGCTTCCGCGTATCAGGAGTTTCCCCAGCATTTTCCCCGTCCGGGGTGGGTCGAGCACGACCCGCACGATCTGTGGAATAGCGTGAATGCGTCGATTCAGCGGGTCTTGCGCAAAGTTCCGCCCGGCGCGATAGATGCTATCGGCATTACAAACCAGCGCGAGACGACCGTCATGTGGGACGCCCGCACAGGCCGGCCGGTGCATAACGCGATAGTCTGGCAGTGCAGGAGGACCGCGTCCAGATGCGATGAGATGAACGCAAGGCGCGGCGAGAGCGCGTTTTTTAAATTGCGCACGGGGCTACCTGTAGACGCGTATTTTTCCGCGACGAAGATCGAGTGGATACTGAAGAACGTGCCGGGTGTCATGGCCAGGGCGCGGCGCGGTCAGATACTTTTTGGAACGCCGGATACCTGGATACTTTGGAAACTTACAGGCGGAAGAACCCACGCGACCGATTATACCAACGCCTCGCGGACGATGTGTTTTAATATAGCGAAGCGCGAATGGGATAAAGATATATTGAAAAGATTCGGCATTCCTTTTGAAATACTGCCCGAAGTAAAAAGATCGTCGGGTGTATTTGGCCACACAGTCGCGACGCTCCGGCTCCCGGCGGGTATTCCTATATCCGGGGTAGCGGGCGACCAACAGGCCGCGTTATTCGGCCAGGCGTGTTTCGAGCCGGGTACAATAAAGAATACGTATGGCACGGGATGTTTTGTTCTCATGAATACGGGCACTAAGCGGCCGGTCTCGAAGCACGGGCTTATAACCACGCTCGCTTGCGGCGCGCGCGGCGAACCGGTATATGCCCTGGAAGGCTCGGTATTCGTCGCCGGGGCGGCGATACAGTGGTTGCGCGATGGACTCAAACTCGTAAAGCACGCCGCGCAGTCAGAAGCGCTCGCCGCGTCTATCGCGGATAACGGCGGAGTTTATTTCGTGCCGGCGCTCGTGGGGTTGGGCGCGCCGTACTGGGACCAGGACGCGCGGGGTGCGATATACGGCATTACGAGGGGGACGCACGCTTCCCATATAGTACGCGCGGCGCTCGAGGCGATGTGTTATCAGACAAAAGACGTCATCGACGCGATGCGTAAAGACTCGCGTCTTTCGATAAAGAGTTTAAAGGTCGACGGCGGCGCTTCCGCGAATAATTTTTTGTGCGGTTTTCAGGCGGGCGTACTCGGCATAAATGTGATAAGGCCCAAGATTGTGGAGACGACCTCGCTCGGCGCGGCATATCTGGCGGGGCTTGCGACCGGCTACTGGAAAGATACGCAACAGATAAAAAAGTGCTGGGAGGTCGACCGGGTATTCCGGCCGGAGATGCCGCATAGAGAATCAGCCGCTTTATATGCCGGTTGGCGCCGGGCGATCGCGAGGACGGTGACTAAATGAATAACTATGACGTCATAATAATAGGCGGTGGCGTTGCGGGTACGGCGATAGCGCGCGAACTTTCGCGGTATCGCCTGAAGGTTAGCTTACTGGAAAAAGAGGTAGAGCTTGCCTTCGGTGTTTCCAAATCGAATAGCGGCATAATCCATCCCGGCACACAGCATAAGCCGGGTTCGCTTAAAGGACGGCTTTGCGTCGAGGGTAACGCGCTCACTAAACGGCTTGCCAAAGAGCTTTCGGTGGATTTTAAAGAAGTGGGGGAGCTCATCGTCGCTTTCAACGAAGAAGAACGCCTGCGGCTTCTGCAATTGAAGAAAGATGGCGACGAGCTCGGCGTGCCGCGCCTTACGATGGTCGATAGGGAATGGCTAAGAGCCAACGAGCCTAATCTATCTGAAAATGTCGTAGCCGCGCTTTACGCGCCGACGGCAGGGATCATAAGTCCATATCGCTGGGTTTACGATTTCGCAGAGAATGCCGCCGCGAACGGCGTTGAGATACGCACCAGCGCGAAAGTCGAAAATATCCGTCAGGTAAATCCTGGATTCGAGATAGACACAACAAAAGGAATATTCAAAGGCCGGTATGTGGTTAATACTGCGGGACTCTATGCCGATAGCATATCTGCGATGGTCGGAGTGAGCGATTTTAAAATACAACCGCGTAAAGGCGAGGAGTTTCTTCTCGATAAGAAGCGGGAAAACATAACCAAACATCTTCTTTTCCCGCTACCGTCGAAGATATCCAAAGGCATATTGGTTACAAGGACTTCCGACGGCAATCCGATGATAGGCCCGACGTCTGAAGATGTCGGTGACAAAGAGGATCTGGCGACGACCGAAGCGGGGCTTAGTAAAGTCCTCGAAGGCGCCAGGAAGATGGTTCCTTCTATAAACCCAAACGATATTATCGCGTATTTCGCGGGTTTAAGGCCTGTCGCCGGGGAAGATTTTATAATAAGGCATGAGGGTAGCGCGCCGGGATTTATCAATGTCGCCGGAATACAGTCGCCCGGGCTTACCGCCGCGCCGGCCATAGCGCTTATGGTCGCGGGCCTTCTTAAGAGTAACGGCCTTAAAATGAGGAGAAAATTTTTCTTCCGCGCTCATCGCAGGGAAGAGGCGCATCTTTTCGCCGTTGGGTTGGATAAGGCGAAAAGTCTTATAGAAAAAGACCCGTCGTACGGCGATGTCGTTTGCAGATGCGAGACGGTATCGGCGAAAGAAGTGCGCGAGGCTATTGCGCGCGGAGCCGTAACGATGGACGGGATAAAATTCAGGACGCGCGCGCAGGCCGGGCGCTGTCACGGCAGTTTCTGTACGCCGCGACTTATGAAGATACTGGCGGAAGAGACGGGAAAGCCGCTTACGGGAGTTACGAAACGCGGTGAGGGGTCGGAATTGGTCAAGGAGCAAAGGGGTGAGGAAAAGACCGATGGTTAAAAGAGATATTGTGGTTATAGGCGGAGGCCCGGCTGGTATGGCGGCCGCGGCGGCGGCTTACGCGGCCGGGATAAAGGATATTCTTCTCATAGAGCGCGACCAGTATCTGGGCGGGCTTCTCAACCAATGCGTCCATACGGGATTCGGGATAGGTTATTTTAAACAATTACTTACGGGCCCGGAATACGCCGACAGATTTATAAAGAAGATAAACGCGATATCGGACATAGAGGTAAGCCTGCGATCGTTCGTCGTGCGCCTGGCGCCCGATAAGACGGTTACATATCTTGTGCCGGGTAAACTTTGCGAAGTACAGCCGCGCGCGCTTATAATGGCGACCGGTTGCCGCGAGAGGACACGCGAGATGATACACATCCCCGGCACGAGGCCTGCGGGCGTATTTTCCGCCGGGCTCGCCCAGCGGCTTATAAATATCGAGGGGTTGTTGCCGGGCAGGGAAGTGGTGATAATCGGTTCCGGTGACATAGGGCTTATCATGGCGCGGCGTTTTACGTTCGGCGGCGCGAAGGTCAAAGCGATAGTCGAGATACAGCCGAAGACCAGGGGGCTGGCGCGCAACGTCGTCCAGTGCGTTGATGATTTCGATATACCGGTATATTTTAATCACAAAGTCAGGAAGATCCGCGGCCAGGAAAGGGTTGAAGGTGTCGATATCGTTCGCATCGATGAGAATATGAATGAAATAGCCGGCACGGAGCTTAAAATAGACTGTGATACCGTGCTCGTATCGGTCGGGCTTATTCCGGAGAACGAACTTATCGAGATGGCGGGTTTTACCATCGATGAGGAGAAGAACCCGGGAGTATTCGTCTGCGGAAACGCGCGCAAAGTTTATGACTATGTCGACTCTGTAACCGCCGATAGCGAGCTTGCCGGTAAGCGCGCCGCGGAGTTTATAATAAGAGGTAGCCGATGACGACGAAAAAGTTCACCTGTATAGAATGCCCGAGGGGCTGTACGCTTTCGGTGGATATTGAAAACTGCAAGGCCGTAAAAGTTACAGGCAACGGTTGTCCTAAGGGGGTCGCGTATGCCCTGACCGAAGTGGAAGCCCCGGTAAGGATATTGACCGCCACCGTTATTGCCGATGGCCTTGCGTTGAAGCTGGTTCCCGTGCGGACGGACAAACCCATTCCAAAGACGGATCTTTTTAAGGCGATGGAGGAGATAAGGAAGATACGGATACTTCGGCCGGTGAAATGCGGCGATGTGATAGAGGAAAATTTCCTCGGGTTGGGCGTGAAGCTGATAGCCACCAGAGAGGCAACCGAGGATAGAATAACCGCGCATAGAATAACCGCGTATTGAGAATAACCGCGTATAGAATAACCGCGTAGGTTATTCTGTGGTAAGCCGGTAGTAAACCTACGCGGTTAACAGGTTGAGAATAACCGTGCGTAGAATAACCGCGTATAGAATAACCGCGTAGGTTATTCTGTGGTAAACCGGTAGCAAACCTACGCGGTTAACAGGTTGATATTCTGTGGTAAGCCGGTAGCAAACCTACGCGGTTAGCATGTGAGGAGAAGATAGAGTGGAAGCATTAAACGCGATATGGACTTTTCCGGCGATAATACTTGCCGCTATGCTTATAGCCTGGTCGGCGGAATGCGGCCAATTCTTCATCTCGCAGGGGCTTGCCCTCGCGGTGCTCGCGTGGGTGCAGACACTTCCCGAGTTTGCGGTCGAAGCGGTTATCGCTTTTAGCGCCGCGAAGGATTCGGCAAAATTACATCTCATCACGGCCAACTTCACCGGTTCTTTGAGGTTATTCGTGGGTCTCGGCTGGCCGATGGTCTATTTCGTCTCGATGTTCTTCGGTAAAATAAAGGGACGTGACAGATATTCCTGGTCCATAAAATTACATGATGAACATGCCGTCGCCATATTGGCGCTTCTTCCGGCGCTTATCTATTTTATGGTGATATATTTCAAAGGGACGCTAAATGTTTTTGACGGCGTCATTCTTGGAGCGATCTACTTCGCGTACCTGTACGCTCTGTCAAAATTTCCCGCCCGCGACAAGGAGGGTGTGAATGATCTCGGTCGCGTTCCGAAATATGTCATGAAGTTAAAATATCCCGCCGATATCATATGGATTATAGGTTTATTTTTAGCCGGCGCGGTGATCATATTTTTCTCGGCGCACCCTTTTCTTAATTCGATGCTTGCCATAGCCGTATCTATGGGTATATCTCAATTCGTTTTTGTCCAGTGGGTGTCGCCGTTTTTAAGCGAATTTCCGGAGAAACTCTCTGCGTTTTACTGGGCGCGAAAGGTCACGAAGGCTCCGATGGCGCTGGTCAATTTTGTGTCCTCCTCTATAAACCAGTGGACGATACTTGTGGCGATGATACCGTTTATTTATTCGTTCGGCCTCGGTCATTTCGCGCCGGTCGTATTCGACGGCCACCAGAAGGCCGAAATACTATTGACGATAGTCCAGTCCTACCTGGGGTTTTTATTCCTGGCGAGCATGGACTTCGGCTTCTTCGAAGCGGCGGCGCTTTTTATCCTATGGCTTACCCAGTTCATCTTTCCAGACATCCGCCGCGAAATAACGTGGGTTTACGGCGCATGGGCGATCATCGAGACATTCCGTCTCGTGAAGAATTTCGATAAACGTAATGCTTTCCATGTACTGTTTAAGAGGGCATCTAAATGACGAAAGAGAAGATACTCATAATCGAAGATGAAAAAGATATTATCAGGATGCTCGAATATAACCTTAAGAAGGAAGGGTATGATACGGCTTCCACGCGTAACGGCCAAGACGCAGTTGATGCGGCCAGCAAAGAGCGCCCCGATCTAATACTTCTCGACCTGATGCTGCCAGGTATGAATGGCTTCGAAGTGTGCAAGGCATTAAAAGATAAAGACTCGCGCCAGACGATTTCAATCCCGATAATTATGCTTACCGCTAAGTCTCAGGAGTCCGATAAGATCGTAGGATTGGAACTTGGGGCGGATGATTACGTGACTAAGCCGTTTAGCCCGAAGGAACTCATCGCCCGGATAAGAGCGGTGTTGCGGCGAGCTAAAGAAAAAGGCCGGCCCCTGGAGGTGTTGAAGGCGGGGGATCTCGTTATCGATTTTTTAAAGATAACGGTAATGGTAAAAAATAAACCGGTAATGCTTACCGCGAAAGAGTTCGAGCTTTTAAAGACGCTGGTAAAGGCCAACGGCAGGATGTTGTCGCGCGACTACCTGCTTAATACGATATGGGGACTCGACCAGTCGCTCGAGATACAGACGCGCACAGTCGACGTGCACATAAGAACTTTGCGTAAAAAACTGAAGAGCGCCTCTAAATATATCGTAACGGTTAAAAACTACGGATACAGGTTCGAAGACGAGAATGAAGATTACTAGTTTCGGCTCAAAACTTATATTATCCTACCTGCTGGTTATCCTGATACCTTTTACGCTTATAGCTTTTTTTCTCGACAAAAAGCTCGAAAAAAACTCCCTGCATAATATTCAATCGTCTCTTATTACAAGGGCCCGTCTTATCGAGGATCGCCTGTTTTCCGACAAGCTTGCCGGGGAAGATACGGCTTATCTGGAAAGTGTCGTTAAAAAATTGAGCCTGATGGCGGAATGCCGGATTACCGTTATTTCTGTCAGCGGTAAAGTTCTCGCTGATTCCGAAAAACCGCTGGAAGATATTGCGCGTATGGAAAATCATAGCGACAGGCCGGAGGTAAAGACGGCCCTTGCCGGCCGCGTCGGAGTGGATATCCGCTATTCGCCTACGCTAAAAATAGATATGCTCTACGCCGCGCTTCCTTTACAGAATAAGAACGTAATCGCGGGGGCTCTGCGGCTCGCGCTTCCGCTTACGAGTGTCCAGAACACCCTTTTTGTCATTAGAAAAATCGTATTTCTTGGATTATTTTTCGCCGTTATTTTTGCTTTTATACTTGGGTCTGTCCTGGCGCTTAAGACGGTCGGGCCTATAAATAAAATGATCCAGGTATCGCGCAGGTTTTCGGAAGGGGATTTCAGCCGCAGGATATTTCATGGTTCCAGGGACGAGATAGGCGAGTTGGCGTCTACACTGAACCACATGGCGCAGGATATTGAAAATAAGGTAAAAGAGATCGAATCCCAAAATCAAAAACTCGCGGCAATTTTTAACAGTATGGTAGAAGGTATTATGGTGATAGACGGCCTTGCCCGCATAGTCTCAATCAATCCGGCCGCCGAGCGGATATTCGCCGTATCAGGTTCTGCGGTAAAGGGCCGGCTTTTTCTCGAGGCGATCCGCAATAATGACTTATTCGGGATAATCGATATTACGCTGAGAAGCGGAGAATCGTCGCGCGCCGAAATAACGCTTTTATATCCGGTGAAGCGTATATTTGAAATAAATGCCGCACCCATATTCGATGTTCCTGTTTCGTCCGGGGGTAATGCTGATATCGTTGTCGGATGCCTGGCGGTAATACATGATATAACGGAGATAAGGCGGCTCGAGACGATGCGTCGCGATTTCGTGGCGAACGTTTCACATGAATTGAAGACGCCGCTTACCTCTATAAAGGGTTTTGTGGAGACGCTCCTGGAAGGCGCCCTGGATGACAAGGAAAACGGCCGGAATTTTCTGAAAATAGTCCAGGAACATACTGAAAGGCTGGATTCGCTGGTGAGTGATTTGCTTGTTTTGTCCAGTCTTGAATCGAAAGAAACGCCGCTTAATAAGGAGAATGTCGATCTAAGGCAGCAATCGGACAAGGTCATCCTCGGCTTCTCGTCACAACTGAAGGATAAAAATATAAAAGTAGAAAATAATATTCGGCCGGGCCTTGTAGTTAATGTCGATAAAAAGAAGATCGAGCAGGTGTTTACCAATCTTATTGATAACGCCATAAAATTTAATAAGGGCAACGGCTTTATTAAAATCTACAATAATGATATGTCCGGTTTTACGAAGATAACGGTTGAAGATTCCGGCCTTGGGATTCCCGAAAAAGATATTTCACGCATATTCGAACGATTTTACCGTGTGGACAAGGCGCGCTCCCGCGAATTGGGCGGCACCGGCCTGGGCCTTTCGATAGTCAAACACATAATAGAGTTGCACGACGGTACCGTCGGTGTAGAGAGCGCGGAAGGCGTTGGATCGAAATTCTGGTTCACGATGCCGTAAAAGGCGGCGAAGAGCTCTTAAAAATGCGGCCTGTTACACAACAATAAATTTTAACCCTGCCAGTAATTTTTAAAACCCTGTAAAAACTTTACATGTATTTTACTTCCCCTTGAAGCGGATTTAATATCCATATTCTATACTCCTGTTAGAAAACAAACGGCCCCCACATATACGGAAGGAGGTGAAGTATGTTCGGTGACGAACTGATAATAGGGAGCGTTAGGGCTCAGGTGGAACATCTTAAACAGATCCTCGCGCAGATAGAAGATGATCAGCGGTGGAAAGAGCATAGTGTCTATTATGCTAAGGAGATGTATGATGTCGAGAAGAACTTGAGGAAAATACGAAAATTCGATTTTGAGCCCATAAATAAAAGATAAAATGTTGGATTGAAAAAAGAAAAAAACACAAACGGGAGAGTGATAAAATGAAGAAGCTACTGCTCGTATTATGTCTGGTGGCTTTATTTGCGTCGGCTCACGGCAGGCAGGCGCAGGCAAGTGAAGTGGATGTGTTGGTGCAAAAGTTAGTGGAAAAGAGTGTCCTGTCGCCTGCCGAGGCGCAGATCATTATGGATGAGACGAAACTGCAGGTGTCGAAAGACTTGGCGCAGGCGAAGTCGCTTTCTGTGCCGGACTGGACCCAGCGGGTAAAGTGGGGCGGTGACGTCAGGTTCAGGACTCAAGGGGACTGGGGGAAGCCTACCACATCCGACAGCGCTTCTACTATAAAGCACCAGCGTATTAGAGAAAGAGTTCGAGGCAGATTCTACATGGAAGGGAAGATAAACGATTTTATGTACGGCGGAGTAAGGTTTGCCGGAGGGGCTACGAGCGCCAGATCGACGAACGATACCCTTGACGATTATTTTGCGAAAGACTATGCGATGTTCGATCAATACTACATCAGGGTGGATGCTCCGAGCGAAATGATCAGGGATTACGGCCAATATTTCAGCGATGCCAGGCTCTGGCTGGGCAGGTTTACTAATCCTTACGAATCCTCCGAACTTGTATGGGACACGGACATAAATCTGAATGGTATCGCATTTCAGTATGTGTCGCCCGATCTGAAAATCGGCACTCTACCGGATGTTAATATTTTTTCCAACCTTGGTTTTCACTGGCTGAACGAGAGCGCTAACATAAGCGCCGATCCTCTGCTTTTCGGCGGCCAGGCAGGTATAAAGACCGCGCGATTCGGCCCGCTTGATACGATAATGCAGATCGCGACCAGCATGTGGGATTTTACGCACCTGAAGGGCAAAAATCCTACCGGATCGTCTGGGACGAACTCGCGTTGGTGGAACGGCGCCGGCGGGGATAATACGGCCGGGACGTATAGATACGACTACTACCTCCTCGATCTTTTACTAAGCGTGGATAACGAAAAGATATTCGATATCCCACTGCCCAATGGATTGTATACAGATTTTGTCCACAACATGGGTTGCTCTGAACAGAACAACGGATTCCTGCTCGGATGCTATATAGGTAAGAAGAAGTTGAAGGCTCAGGGGGATTGGAAAGTCAGGACGGAGTGGCGCTATATAGAGCGCGATGCAGTCGCGGACTTCACACCGGATTCGGACTTCTACGGATTCGGAACCTATACCGCATCCTCGACCAGCGCGAATACCAATGGTGTGCCTGCCGAAGGCGGCACGAACGGTAAAGGTATTAATATAGCGTTTGAATATCAACTGCTTAAAAACACAGGCCTTAACATAGAGTATTACTGGATGGAACCAATTAAATCCTGGGGTAAATTAGATCCATGGAATGAAGTTCAGTTTGATATTGTCACCAAATTCTAACATCGCAAGTTTACGAATAATTCATAAAAAAAGAAGGGGGTAACATGAATAGATTTCTAACGGTGTTTCTAATAATTTCGCTCGGGCTCTTCAGCCATAGCTTCTGTTTTGGGGGTGAGAATATGGTGCAGGTCAAAGGATCCGACACTCTTATTAATGTGGTGCAGAAGCTGGCCGAGTTGTACATGGAGAAAGCTCCCGGCATAAGTATCGCGGTTACGGGTGGTGGATCCGGAACCGGCATAGCGGCCCTTATAAACAAAAACTGCGCGATAGCAAATTCGTCCCGCCAGATAAAGTCCAGTGAAGTCGAGCAGGCGGTCAAGAAAGGGGTTGACGCGAAAAGAATGGTTGTGGCTATAGATGCTCTCAGTATTATAGTGAACGCCCAAAATCCGGTCGATGCTCTTACGGTAGAGCAGATCGGAAAAATATATAAAGGCGAAATAAAAAACTGGAGTGAGGTTGGAGGCAATAACCTTGCCATTACTCTCTACGGAAGGCAATCTAATTCCGGAACTTATGATTTTATGAAGGAAAACGTTATGTTCGGAGAATATTCTCCGAACCTTAAGAGCATGAACGGCAACGCCCAGATATCCGAGGCTCTAAAGCAGGATGCTTCGGGCATAGGTTATGTAGGCGTAGGTTACGCGAAAGAAGCTGTTGGAGTGAAGGCGCTTAAAGTCGCGGTTAAGAGCGGCGGCGCATATTATGATCCTTTCAATATAATGGATGTCAAAAGCGGGAGATATCCGATAACCAGGCCTCTGAATCAGTATATTAACGGCATGCCTAAAGGATTGGTAAAAGATTTCCTCGAGTTCGAATTAAGCTCCGAAGGCCAGGCGATAGTCGAGACGGAAGGTTTCTTCGCCATACCGGAAGAATACCAAACGTATAATGATCAGGTTCTGGGCCGATCCGGTAAGATAAGGGAAAGTCCTATGCGGCCCGAAGACCTGGAAGCAAATCTTGGCGCCGGATGAAATACACAAAGAGGATGGGTTATGTCCAGACATAATAATTTTAAAGAGAAGCTTATCCATGGCCTGTTCTTTTTTAACGGGCTGTTGGTAATATTGGTGTTGGCGGGCATATTTGCGCTCTTGGTTGCAAACGCTCTCCCGGCTTTTAAAGAAATACGCGTAGGGCAATTCCTGTTCAGCGCGGCATGGAACCCGACGGCAACTTTTACGGCGCCCTCCTATGGGATACTATCCATGCTTGTCAGTACACTTATGGTATCCGCCGGGGCGCTTATTATTGCGGTGCCGCTGGGTATAGCGGCGGCGGCTTATCTCTCCGATGTAGCAAGTAAGCGCGTCAGAGAGATCGCGAAGCCCATAGTGGAGATATTGGCGGGTGTACCTTCTGTAATTATCGGTTTTCTGGGAATAGTATTGGTAGGGCCGATCATTGCCAGGATATTTCATCTTTCGAACGGCCTGAATGCCCTTAACGGATCAATATTGCTCGCGATCATGGCTTTACCGACCATCATAAGCTTATCGGAAGACGCGCTTAACGGTGTTCCCAAGTCATTCCAGGAGGCGTCGCTGGCACTGGGAGCCACGCATTGGCAAACTCTCGTGAGGGTAAAGATACCGGCGGCGTTGTCCGGCATAATCGCGGCGAGCATGCTGGGAATGGGCAGGGCCATAGGCGAGACGATGACTGTTTTGATGGCGACTGGATGCGCCATCGCCATGCCGAAAAGTTTTTTGCAGTCGGTGCAGACGATGACCGCGACTATAGCCATCGAGCTGGGCGAGGTACCATATAACACCACTCACTATTATGCCCTTTTCGGCATAGGCCTAGTATTATTTATAATCACTTTCATCGTTAATATGATATCGGATATCGTACTGCACAGGTACCAGAGGGTTTATAAATGAAGGCAAAACAGATTCAGGAAAATTTGGGTTTTAATTTTCTCAGGTTGTCCATATGCGTCGTCATATGCGCGTTGATAATCATCCTGTACGATATCGTAAGCAAAGGGATTGGCGTAATAAACTGGAAGTTTCTGACTTCCATGCCGAAGAACGGTATGACCGAAGGAGGCATACTTCCTGCCATAGTCGGCACTATTTTGGTTACGCTCATTACGGCGTTACTGGCAATTCCTTTAGGGATGGGGTGCGCAGTTTATTTGAATGAGTATGCCGCCGACAGCAAACTTACGCGGCTGATCCGTATGGCTATCCGTAATTTATCCGGCGTGCCGTCGATAGTGTACGGATTATTCGGCGTAATTTTATTCGTCCAGATGATGAGGCTGGGTACATGTGTCTTATCCTCCGGGCTAACCCTCGGGCTCATGACTTTGCCATGGACCATTACTGCGAGCGAAGAGGCGCTGAAGAATGTGCCGAATTCGTACAGGCAGGGGGCTTTAGCGCTGGGCGCAACCAAGTGGCAGTCGATAAAAACGAATGTATTGCCGTACGCAGTCCCCGGTATGCTTACAGGCACGATACTCGGCCTCTCCCGCGCCGCCGGGGAGACGGCGCCGATCCTTTTCACGGGCGCCGCGTTCTTTTTACCGCGCCTTCCGGGATCGCTTTTTGACCAATTTATGGCCCTGCCATATCATCTATATGTCATGTCCACACAACACCATGCCATATCAAAGGTAAGGCCCATCGCGTATGGGACGGCGCTGGTATTGATCGCGCTCGTATTTGCCATGAACCTGTGTGCTGTGATCATAAGATATCGTTTAAGAAAAGCCAGGACGGAGTGATGCTATGGAAAATGTAAAAATAAGAGTCGGGCAGTTCAATTTTTATTACGGCCAGGCGCGTGTATTGAAAAACGTGTCGATGGATATCGCCGCGAATAAAGTGACGGGGATTATCGGCCCGTCCGGTTGCGGCAAGTCGACGTTTTTGCGAAGCATAAACCGTATGAATGAAACTATACTCGGAACAAGGGCGGAAGGCCTGATAGCTCTTGACGGCAAGAGCATTTATGATGAAGATGTCGATGTCGTGGATATAAGACGAAGGGTGGGGATGGTGTTTCAAAAATCCAACCCATTCCCTAAAACTATTTTTGATAATGTTGCGTACGGGCTTAAGATAAACGGCATAAAGGACAAATATTTTATACAGGATAGGGTGGAGAGAAGCTTAAAAGATGCGGCGATATGGAGTGAGGTCAAAGATAGGTTGAATAGGAACGCGTTTGAATTGTCCGGCGGCCAACAGCAGAGGCTTTGCATTGCCAGGGCTTTGGCGGTCGAGCCGGAGGTTATCCTTATGGACGAGCCGGCATCGGCGCTGGATCCTACGGCGACATTAAAGATAGAAGAGCTCATCCAGGAGTTGAAGAAGAAATATACGATAGTCATAGTTACGCACAACATGCAACAGGCCGCCAGGATATCCGATTTTACCGCTTTCTTTATGCTGGGCGAGCTCGTAGAATATAATCTGACCAGCATAATGTTTACCAAGCCGTCTAAAAAAATAACCGAGGATTATATAACGGGGAGATTCGGGTGAAATATAAAAAGATAATTTTATACGGTGTCTTATGTTTTTTATTGTCATCCTGTGAAACAATAAAAGAGATAAGGCAAAGTGATGTGTTTAATAAAGCGGGACAATTTCGTCTAAACCCCGTCCATCCCAACACCTACTGGTTTAATGGTAAGACGTATGAGTATAACGATTACAAGATCGAGATCGTCTCCTGGCCCTGCAAAGTTCATGTAAAATGGGATGGTAAATATATAGGCGATACGCCGATGATATATAGCTTTACCGGAACGCTGGATAAAGACGATGTCGTGAGGATGGTGGTTATACCTTTTGATGAAAGTTTTGGGCCGCAGGAAGCGGTTTTGAGGATAAGGGATGAACTTCCGAGAAAGATGGATTTTAAGCTCAACAAGAAATAGGAGGTACGGATAATATGGAACGACATTTTGACCAGGAGTTGAAAGAGCTTAACAAAGATATTCTGAGAATGGGTTGTTATGCGGAAGAGGCGATATTCAAATCGATAGAGTCTCTCAAAAACCGCGACGCTTCGCTCGCCAAAAATGTGATCAAAGGCGATGCCGACGTTGATAAGCTGGAATTGGATATAGATGAGAAATGCATAGACCTGATCGCCCGTTATCAGCCGATGGCCAAGGACCTGCGTTTTATCACGACAGGCATGAAGCTGAATACAGAGCTGGAGCGGATAGCCGATATAGCCGTCGATATCGCTCAGCGTTCGCTGGAACTCTCGAACAAGCCGCTTTTAAAGCCGCTTGTGGATATACCAAGGTTGACGGCTGTCGCGCAGGGTATGGTGAAGCTTTCAGTCGATTCATTCGTAAAACAGGACGTGGGATTAGCCAGAAAGGTAATACTATCCGACAGCGAAGCTGACCTTTTAAGAGATACTATCTCGAAAGAGCTCGTGGACGACTACATGATGAAAGACCCGTCTTCCGCCCCGAGAGCCGTTCAACTTCTCCTGATAACGCGCTTTCTGGAACGTATTTGCGACCACACCACCAATATAGCCGAAGACGTCATATATATGGTCCAGGCCGAAGTCGTAAAACATCATCCGGAAAAATTGGGATGAAGTTTTTAGGAATGCCTTGTCAAAAAATAATTGACAAACATAATCATGAATGGTATATATAACACATAACTTTGGCAGGGAATTCGGCGAGAATCCGAAACTGTACCCGCAACTGTATACAGGCATATAATGTGACCTGTGAGTCAGAACGCGAAGTCCTCCGGGGATAGAGGTGCTAAAATAGTCTTAACAAGGAAGATTATTTGACCCAACCTCTATGAAAAAGGTTGGGTTTTTTGTTTTACAATACAAATATATACAGGTCCTGCTTAAAGCAGGATAAAAGGGAAGCTTGTAAAGTCAAGCGCGGTCCCGCCGCTGTAACCGGGGACGAAAGTCACAACTAGCCACTGTCTAGTATTCATTAGGCGGGAAGGCGTGATGAGTAGACTGATCCGGCAGCCAGAAGACCTGCCTGTATGTGTAGCCTCGCGGAAGGATTAAGTAAGCAGGGTGCAATCCTTAAGCTTTTTATAATTAGCTTAAGGATTTTTTTATTTTATGCGAATCAACGTATTAACCGATAAACCTACAGATAGTATTTTGAAAAGTTTATTTCAAGAGGATTTTTCGCTTGTCAGGGAGCAAATACTGGAAGCACTTACTTGCGAACCGGACAAAAATAAACTCTTTGGAGTTATTCTATGTGAGCATTTTAAGAAAGTCAAAGAATGTGAGAATCTTAGTCTAAAAATAATCGCATTAAAAAACGTATTAATGGCGTTGGATTATCTGGGAGAGCAGTGATATATGCCTAATAGAACAATTTTGTTAGATGAAAAAGAATTAATTGAGCTTCAGAGGATTTTGCTGGATAAAGACGAAAAGGGCGCATTAGAGTTTTTAAGAAAAATCGAAGAGAGATCAAAGCCATCAAAGAGCGTATGCAGGCCTTGGGGCAAATAAAAAGGAGGCGGGTAAATGACACAGGTGAAATTACATGTAGAATTATTGGATTTTTCACAGAATGCCTTGTCTATAATCTATGCGTCATGTCGGCAGTGTTATTCGGCGGATTTTGCCGGGAAGATATTTGCCGATGGCCTTAAGGACGCATCGAAACAGGAAGAATTTGTACGGCAGGTCGTCTCTTCGGGGCATGAGAGCCCCCTTGAGCATGTGAAGTTTACCTTTGCCATTGAAGGCGTATCAAGGGCGTTAACTCATCAGCTTGTAAGGCACAGGATAGCTTCATATTCCCAGCAGAGCCAAAGATATGTAAAAGAAACCTCTTTTGACTACATTATCCCGCCTTCAATAGAATCCGATGAAGAGATGAAGAGGGAATACATCGGCGTTATGCATAAGATCCAGGATAGTTATAACAATCTGTTAAAGCTGTTTGAGAAAAAAGGCAAGAAGGGCGAAGCGGCAAATCAGGATACGCGTTTTGTACTACCTCAAGCGGCAGAGACAAAGATAGTCGTGACTATGAATTGCAGGGAACTGAAACATTTCTTCGAAGAGCGGTGCTGCACCCGGGCGCAGTGGGAAGTTAGGAAACTGGCTGAAGAAATGCTAAAGATATGCAAACAGGAGTTGCCCGCTGTTTTTAATAATTCTGGGGCAAAATGTATAAAACTTGGATATTGTCCGGAAGGCACGAAATTTACATGTAAGAAGTACCCGTTAAAAGAAGAAGCCCTTGGAGGTAAGTATGCCGATGCTCGTTGAAAATATGTTTAAAAAAATAGTAAAAAGGGATGGCTCCGAAGAAGAGTTTGATTCCAGGAAGATTGTAAATGCTATAAATAAAGCAGGAGTTGCGGCGGGGGAGTTCGGTATTGATGCTGCCGAAAAGTTGGCTGACAAGGTTTTGAATACAGCCTTTCAGTTTACCGTTAACGACAATCCGTCAGTCGAAATGATGCAGGATATCGTGGAAGAGGTGCTTATAGCCTCTCCCTATAAAAAAGCCGCCAAGGCGTTCATTTTATATAGAGATGAACATGCCAGGATACGGGAAATTACATCGAAGTTTAACGTTAATCTTGTGGATCAATACATCAATAACATGGATTGGCAGGTAAAAGAGAACAGTAATATGGGTTTTTCTTTGCAGGGGCTTAATAATTATCTTTCTTCGGAAGTGAGCAAGATATACTGGCTCAATAAAATTTACACCAATAATATTAAGGAAGCTCATTTGGGCGGAGATTTTCATATCCACGACCTTGGCATTTTAAGCGCATATTGCGTCGGATGGGATCTTCAGGATCTGCTTCTCACGGGATTTAAAGGTGTCAGAGGCAAGGCGGAGGCGAAGCCGGCAAAACATCTTCGAACAGCATTAGGACAGATAGTGAATTTCTTTTATACGCTTCAAGGGGAGGCGGCAGGCGCTCAGGCCTTTTCGAATTTCGATACATTATTGGCCCCGTTCATACATTACGATAATTTAGATTATAAGGCCGTAAAACAGGCGCTGCAGGAGTTCCTCTTTAACGTGAATGTTCCCACGCGCGTAGGTTTTCAAACGCCTTTTACTAATATAACGCTCGACTTGACGATTCCGTCGTATTTTAAGGATCAGCCGGTAATAATAGGAGGTGAGCAGCAGTCAAAAACGTATAAGGAATTTACAAAAGAAATGGATATGTTCAACAGGGCGTTCCTGGAAGTGATGTTGGAAGGTGACGCCAAGGGTAGGGTATTTACTTTTCCGATCCCGACCTATAACATATCGAAAGATTTTGATTGGGATAATTCAAACTTGTCTTTATTGTGGGAGGTAACCGCCAAATATGGGATACCTTATTTCGCGAACTTCGTTAACTCCGATATGAATCCGGAAGATGCCCGTAGCATGTGCTGCCGTCTGCGTATCGATAATCGCGAGCTTCGCAAGCGTGGGGGAGGGCTGTTCGGCTCGTCACCGCTAACCGGCTCCATAGGTGTGGTGACCATAAATATGCCGCGGCTTGGGTACTTGTCCAAAAGCGAAGATGAGTTTTTTGCCAGGCTGGATAAACTCATGCGCATGGCAAAAGCAAGCCTCAGGATTAAGAGAAAAATGCTGGAGCAATTAACCGCAAATGATCTTTATCCTTATGTTAAGTTTTATCTTAGGAATGTTCATCAGCGTTTTGGGGAATATTGGAAGAATCATTTTTCTACGATAGGACTTACAGGCATGAACGAGGCCTGTCTTAATTTTTTGGGGGAAGATATCGGCTCAAAACGTGGAAGGGAATTTGCTTTGAAAGTTATGGATTTTATGAGGGATAAGCTCCTGGAGTTTCAAAAAGAAACAGGTGATAACTACAATCTTGAGGCTACCCCCGCCGAAGGGACGTCTTACAGGCTTGCTAAACTTGATAAAGAAAAATATCCGGGGATCATAGATGCTAATAATATTAAAACGGATGGCAAAAAACCGTCATTCTACACGAACTCAACCCAGCTTCCAGTAAACTATACCGACGATCTTTTTAAATTGCTGGATCTTCAGGATGCGCTTCAGGCAAAATACACAGGTGGAACGGTCCAGCATCTTTTTATCGGTGAAAGGATAAGCAATACGGACGCGCTTAAAAGCCTGATTAAAAAAATATGTACAAGATTTCACCTGCCGTATTTTTCGATTACGCCGACCTTCAGCGTTTGCCCATCGTGTGGTTACATGGCCGGTGAAGTACAAGTATGTCCTACCTGTAAAAGTGTGTGTGAAGTGTATTCGAGGATCGTGGGATATTTACGTCCGGTAGTCCAATGGAACGACGGCAAGCAGGCCGAATTTAGCATGAGGAAGACATTAAAAATATGAAAGTAGGGGGCTTGCAGAAACTTTCGCTTATAGACTATCCTGGAAAGACGTGCGCGGTAATATTCACACAAGGATGTAATTTCCGATGTGGCTATTGTCATAATTTGGAGCTTGTCTATACGGAGTTTTTTACCGAGCCGATTCCTTTCGAACGTGTACATGAATTTCTTAAAGAGAAGGCGGGGTTATTAGACGGTGTGGTTTTTTCCGGAGGAGAGCCGACTCTGCAGGAAGATCTTATTGACAGGATCCAAGATGTTCGTTCTTTAGGATATGCCGTAAAACTTGATACGAACGGAAGCAACCCCTATATTTTATCGGAGATTTTGCCATATCTTGATTATGTTGCCATGGACATCAAGGCTCCTATCGGGGATAAATATGCGCGTGTATGCGGCACGCCGGTTGATGATTACAATATACGCGTGAGTATATTTTTAATAAAGGCATCGGGAATTCGGCATGAGTTCAGAACGACGTTTGATAAAAAATTGCTGATAAATCCAGATATCATAAAGATTAAGAATTTAATTGGTAAATCAAGGTTTAATCTGCAGGAATGCGCGGATAGAAAAACTTCCTTATAAAAACATCTTGACAAGAATAGATGAATAGTGTATTCTTGATATTGAAAACCATTATCATTAAGGAGTGTATTGATATGCCAAGAGGAAACGGACAAGGCCCAGCATGGTGGCACGGAAGGTTTAAAGGTTGCGGTTACAGGATAACTGTCGGTCGTGAAGCTATTCTGGATGTGCTTACCAAAGCCGATAGGCATTTAAGCGCCGAAGATATATATATGAAGGTGCATGCGGCGTATCCAGCGATAGGGCTTACCACTATATATAGGACGCTTGAGATCCTTGTTAATATGGGACTAGTATTCAAGTTCGACTTTGGTGATGGCAGGGCACGGTATGAACTGGCCGAAGGATCGAATAGAAGCACTCACCACCATCACTTGATATGCACTAATTGTAAAAGAGTGGTCGATTATACCGACTTCATAGATGATGAGATAGAGTTGCTCCATAAGACGGAAAAAGGACTTTCCGAAAAGTACGATTTCGCAATTACAAACCATTTAATCCAATTTTATGGCTTATGTGATAAATGCAAGAAAAAGAAGTAGGGGGAGATATATTTTTTTCGATATAAATGGAAATGATTTTCATTAACAGAAACTTAAGAAAAGGAGGTGATTAAGATGCCAGGAGGAGATGGAACAGGTCCAATGGGTATGGGCCCGATGACCGGTGGCGGGAGAGGGTTTTGCGTTGCTCCTGTATCCAGCATAAGGCCGAGATCGTTTGGAAGAGGCTACGGCAGGGGTTGGGGAAACCAGCTCTATGCCACAGGTCTTCCTCGTTGGGCAAGAGGTGCCAACGAAGCTGAAGTGTTGAAGGAAGAGGCTGGTTTTCTCAAAGAAGAGCTCAAGGCGGTCGAAGATCGTATTGAGACGCTGGAGAAGGCCCAAACATCCGCAGGATAAATGGCGGATAGGAGTGGAGCGCCAAGCGCGCAGTGCTCCATTCCTTGGGCATTGTGTTTATCGACATCAATATAACAAAAGAGGTGTGCTATGAGATTAGGTATAACGCTTGAAGACCAGAGCGGTCTTCAGGGTAATGTTGCCGAGCATTTTGGGCAGTGTAAATATTTTTTTCTGCTGGACATTGAGAATAATAAAGTGAAGAGCAGTAGAATAGTTGAGAATACGGCAGTGCATGGCGGCGGAGGATGTATAGCCGTAGATGAATTGCTGAAATACAACGTTACCCATGTTATTGCAGGCGGGATGGGTGGCGGCGCTCAACAAAAATTCGCTCAAGCAGGCGTGAAAGTTTTCGGTTATTCAGGTAAAACAAAAGATGCGATAGATGATTTTTTGACAAATAAGATTGGCGGGTTGGGCGCGTGTAAGGAACATGGCACATGCCACTAAAGGAGAGTCGATTATGAAGATCTGCGTGACATCGGAAGGTAAAACGCTCGATTCTAAAATAGATCCCCGTTTTGGAAGGTGCCAATATTTCGTATTTGTTGACACGGATACTTTAGATTTAGAAGCGGTTGAAAACCCGAATATGCAATTTCAGGGCGGCGCCGGAATTCAATCAGGGCAACTTATGATATCCAGGGGCGTAAAAGCCGTTCTGACCGGGAATGTCGGCCCTAACGCTTTTCAGACGCTGCAGGCAGGCGGTATAAAGATATATACCGGCCTTTCGGGGAAGGTCCGGAATGCTGTCGAAAATTATAAGAGCGGGGAATTAAAAACTACGGAAAACCCGAGCGTAGGGTCTAAATTCGGGATGCCGGGTAAAAATAAATAAAACCAGGGAGGTTAAATATGCCGTTTTTTGAGCCGTTAGAAAAGATGGATCCTAAACATGTTGACTTGGAACGCGATAGGAAATCGTTAAGGGAAGAACTCGAAGCTATCGATTTCTATCAGGAGAGGATAGACGCCACAAGTGATGATTCCTTAAAGAAACTTCTCGCGCATAATATGAATGAGGAAAAAGAACACGCGGCCATGATTATAGAGTGGCTAAGGAAGAATGACGCGACACAAAACAAGATGTTTGATGAGCATGATTAATAAAGTTTCAATAGATAAAGAAGTCCGTGAGAATCATAAAGCATATCTTGAAAGAAAGAAGTTATATAAAAGTTTCGGCTACGATGTAGATAAAGAAAGGGATTTTATCTTAAGAGAGGCGATGCCACTTTCAGGTAAGATTCTTGAGGCCGGAACAGGCAAGGGCCATTTTGCGCTTGCGCTCGCGAAACGGGGGTATTCATTTGTAACCTTTGATATCTCAGAGGAAGAGCAGCGTTTTGCAAGGCTTAATATAGCGTATAACGGGCTTGAAAAACAGGTCGATTTCAGGATCGAAGACGGTGAACGCACAAGTTTTGCTGATGCAAGTTTCGATGTGGTTTTCTCTGTCAACGTCCTTCATCACCTCGCCAATCCATATCGAGTGATAAACGACTTGATTCGAGTCCTTGCTCCGCACGGAAAATTAATCATCAGCGATTTCTCAAAGAAGGGTTTTGATGTTATGAATAAAATCCATGCGCTTGAAGGCAAAACGCATGAATCAGGCAAGGTGAGCCTATCAGACGCCGAAAAGTATCTGTCAAATAAAGGTTTTTCGATCAAGAAAGCAAAGAGCATATACCAACATATTGTTGTGGCTACAAGGTAAACAAGAATTATGATTATTTCAGTCGCGAGTGGTAAGGGCGGAACAGGTAAGACTACAATTGCCGTTAATATGGCTTTGTCTTTAAGCAATGTGCAATTTCTTGATTGCGATGTCGAAGAGCCCAATGCCCATATTTTTCTAAAACCGGAAATAGAAGGAAGATCTTCGGCTTTTATTCCTATCCCGGAAGTAGATGAGGCAAGATGTAACGCGTGCGGCAAGTGCCGCGAAGTATGCGCTTATCATGCGATAGCCGTTATTCCTCCGAGCAATGATGCAAAGGGAAGCGTTCTCGTTTTTCCGCACTTATGTCATGGGTGCGGCGCCTGCAGTTTGCTTTGTCCTCAAAAAGCCATTAGAGAAGTAAATAAAGAGATAGGCGTTGTCGAAATAGGAATGTCGCAGGATATACAATTTGTTCATGGAAGACTCAATGTCGGTGAAATAATGTCTCCGCCTTTGATTAGGCAGGTCGAAGATTATATTAATCCCGCCAAAACCGTTATTATCGACGCGCCGCCCGGAACGTCCTGCCCTGTTATAGCCGCGGTTAAAAAAAGCGATTACTGCATACTTGTAACCGAGCCGACGCCATTCGGGCTTAATGACTTAGTGTTAGCAGTCGAGGTCTTAAGGAAGCTTGAGATTCGTTTCGGAGTCGTCATTAACCGCTCTGATATAGGCGATGATAAAGTTGACAAATATTGTCAGGATAACAATATATCAGTGCTTCTACGGATACCGTTCGATAGAGAGATAGCTCTTCTTTATTCACGCGGTATTTCGTTAGTTCAGGAGAAGCCGGAATATAAAGAAAAATTCCAGAAGATGTTTGCAATCATAACAAAAGAGATGCCATGAGGCAGATAGTAGTTATAAGCGGTAAAGGCGGAACGGGTAAGACGATTCTTACAGCGTCATTTGCCGCCTTAGCTAAGAATAAGATAATGGTAGACTGCGATGTGGACGCTGCGGATCTGCATCTTTTATTACATCCGAACGTAAAAGAACGTCAGGAATTCAAAAGCGGTAGGACCGCGAAGCTTGATAAGAAGATATGTAATAAATGCGGAAAGTGTATCACTCTATGCAGATTCGGCGCAATTAGCGATGATCTGACTATAGATTCAGTGTCTTGTGAAGGTTGCGGGTTATGCAGCCTTATATGCCCTGCCGGTGCAATAACTATGGAGGAGAACATAGCCGGTGAGTGGTTTATATCGGATACAAAATATGGTCCTTTTGTCCATGCCAAATTAGGTATTGCGGAAGAAAACTCTGGGAAACTTGTCGCGAAAATACGACAAGTAGCCAAGGAAATCGCTGAAAAAGACCGGCTCGACTATATTATCGTTGACGGGCCTCCGGGGATAGGATGCCCCGTTATTGCCTCACTTTCAGGCGTAGATTGCGCTATAGTAGTTACCGAGCCGACTCTTTCGGGGCTTCATGATGTGAAAAGAGTTATTGAAGTATGCGCTCATTTTAAGGTGCCGGTTAAGATGGTTATCAATAAATATGATCTTAACATTGACATGACCGAGGAGATAGAAACATATTGTCGATCCGGGGATATTGAGGTTGTAGGTAAAATATTATTTGATAGCTCTATCCCCAAGACATTAGTAAGGGGTATAACGGCGATCGAAGGTGCTAGTGAAGAAGTAATAGAAGAGATAAAAGATATATGGAGAAAAGTTATAAGCCATGATAATAACGAAGCAGAAACCGCTGGATGAAATACTAAAATATATTAAGAATGATACAACCGTTTTCCTGATCGGATGCGCTGTCTGCGCGACTACCTGTAAGACCGGCGGCGAAAATGAGATAAAAAGTTTGTCAGAAGCACTTGAAAGGAAAGGTAAGACCGTAGCCGGGTGGGATATTCTTAATCCGGCTTGTTATGTTTTCGAGTCAAAGAAGCTTCTTAGGCGCAAAGAAAAAGAGCTTGCCGCTTCTCAATCGATTATAAGTCTTGCCTGTGGCGGTGGAACACAAGCCATAGCGGAAGTCGTGCAGAAACCGGTTTATCCGGCCAATGACACGTTATTTCAAGGGGAAATTGTCAGGCTTTCACCAAAAGAGGATCGTTTTGAGAAGAAGTGTCTGATGTGCGGGAAATGTATAGTGGGCATGACCGGTGGCATCTGCCCAATTACCAGATGTCCTAAAGGCCTGCGAAACGGCCCTTGCGGCGGGCAGAATAAAGGGAAGTGCGAAATCGATCCTGACCGTGATTGCGCGTGGATACTCATCTACAAAAGACTTAAAGAGTTGGGTCAGCTTGAAAATATGCGGTTAATGAACGGCGTAAGAGATCATAGAAAAGCAATTGATTGGTTGCTGGTTAATAAACATTAAAATATGGCTGATAGAAAAAAAGATATTCATATTGTCAGATATTTTTCGTCATTGATTACGATATCAAATGGTAAAGTAATCAAAGTAACTAAGCCGACCATCTCGCATTGTCCGCTTGCCGGTTTTTTTTACAAAGGGCTCAAAAGATCCGGCGATTTGCCGCTTCCGCGGCTAAAGGACGAAATTAAAAAAGTCATTGAAGTCAAAATAGAACAGTTTGGTTTTTGCTCGAAAAAGCGTATCCTTTGGGATGACGATGAATCCGTGCCTTACGGCGCTTCGGAGATGATAACCCACGGTTTAAAGAATAAGATTATCGATAGTTCCGTCATAGTCTGTGACGGCGCGGGTACGGTGGTAGTGTCAATTCCCCAGGTTGTGCAGGGTATAGGCGCCAGGATGCATAGCGTCCTTCGCACATCTGCAATTCCTGAGGTCATTGACAGGCTGCATCAATATGGCTGTCACACGATAAATAACGGTGGGATAATTGATCAAAAAAGAGGCGTTATTGAGGCCGCGAAAGAAGGTTATAAAAATATAGCCGTTACAGTCAGTGCCTATCAAGGAGAGGATTTAAAGAGTATCCGGGCATTGGAAAAGCAATACGGCATATCGCTGATCATTCTGGCGATATGCGCGACAGGCATCAACAAAGAGCGAATAACTGAAATAGAGAAATATGCAGATTTAGTCTGGGCATGCCGTTCTAGAGAAGTAAGGAATGTCCTGTGCATAAAAGCAGTTGAAATATTGTCAAATGCCTCGCCTGTATATATCCTTACACAGAAAGGGAAGATGTTTGTCTCCGGTTATTCGCCCAACATATTCAAAATGCGGAAGAAATGAAAGATAATAAATATTTCGGCCAGATGAATGACCCGAGCGGCTCAGCCTATATTAAAGGTATATGCGGTGACCAGATGGAATTTTATATAGTAGTGGAGAATAACAAAATAATCGATGTTAAGTTTCATACTGACGGGTGTGTTTATACATTGGCCTGCGGAGCTATGGCGTGTAAGCTTGCGGTAGGAAAAACTATTCAGGATGCATTGGGTGTATCAGCAGGACAGATAATTACAGAATTGAAGGTTTTACCCAAAAGCCATGTTCATTGCGCGATACTTGCAGTGAGTACGTTATATAAAGCTATAGCTGATTATTTACTTAAACCATGAGGGGAACGTGAAACTAAAGATTCTTGCTGAGGGTTCGACAAAGTGGCGGCGTTTTATAAAACATTGGGGGTTGTCTATCCTGATAGACGACGATATTCTTTTTGATACATTCGGCAAACCGGATTATGTCCTAAGACAGTTGAAAAGATTTAAAATAGACATTAATAAAATAAAACATATTGTCATTTCTCACGATGACTGGGATCACGTTACCGGTTTGGATAAAATATTGGAGCGCAACAAGAATGTCACTGTCTATATATGCCCGCATTTTAAACCGGATATTAAAGCCAAAATACGACATTGTGGAGCGCGAATTGTAGAGGTAGATGGAGTGACAAATATACGTGATAATATTTATTTAAGCGGTGAACTCACAGGAAAACGTCGCGATTCCAATATACCGGAACAATATTTGGCGGTAAAGACAGCTAAAGGGATTATTGTCCTTACAGGATGCGCCCATCCAGGCATAATAGAAATTGTGCAGCATGCCAAAGCTGCTTTTAATATGAATGCGTATCTTATTATGGGTGGTTTTCACCTTAAAGATCATACGGTCGAAGAAATCCATAAGATTGTATTAAAATTAAAAGAACTTGGAGTTTGTCAGGTAATTCCTTTTCATTGCACAGGCCGGAACGCGCAACAGATATGTTTCAAAGAATACAGTGCAAATTGTTTTGCGGTAAACGAGGGACAATCAATAGAAGTATAAAATAAATATTTTTATGATAGAATGACAAACTATGAAGAAAATATCTTTAGTGCATCTTAAACCTGACCAAAATGTTAAGGTTTCAGAAATTTTAGGAGGCGGCGGTTTACAGCATAGATTGACTAGTATGGGTCTGCATATAGGTATGAAAATCACCAAGCTTAGCCATATTGGATTAAGAGGGCCTGTAGTGATAAAGGTAGGCAGAAGTGTTCTTGCTCTGGGGCATGGTATGGCGGCAAAAGTTATCGTAGAGACGGAATGATAAAGAAGATATATTTAATAGGCAATCCTAATGTCGGCAAAAGTGTGGTATTCTCCCGCCTTACAGATGTCCACGTAATCTCATCTAACTATCCCGGCACAACCGTAGAGTTTATTAAGGGCTATTTGAGCTTGGGAAATGAGAAGATCGAGGTTGTAGATTTACCCGGCACATATTCGCTGGAGCCGTCTTCAAGCGCCGAAGAAGTAGCTGTTTCCTTATTGAGAGAATGCTCTAAGAACGAAATCGCGGTGGTCAATATACTTGACTCGACCAATTTAGAGAGAAATTTGCTTTTAACCCTGCAGCTCATCGAAGAAGGATTTCCGACAATCGCATGCCTAAACATGTGCGATGATGCTTTTCATAGGGGAGTTCATATTGATATTAAGAAACTGGAAGAAATAATACATATTCCGGTGATATCGACCTGTGCCGTAATCGGTGTAGGTATAAAATTATTGATCGACAGGATAAAAGAAGCGGCACCCGTCGTGAAAGATAAGGTTTCGCATGAAGAGCGTTGGAAAGAAATAGGACGTATTATCGAGCAGGTGCAGCGTCTTGAGCATCGTCATCATTACTTAAGAGAGATGCTGGAGGACGCGTCCGTGCGGCCAGTTTCAGGACTGATAATGGCGGCAGGGGTCATATATGTATCGTTCAAGATAGTCCGGTTCATAGGCGAATTCATAATCGGTAGAATAACCGACCCTTTCTTTTACGGGACGATCCAGCCTTTGTTGGAAAAACTGGCCGCTCATTGGCAGGAAAAGAGTTTTATATTCCACTTACTTATAGGCGATCTAATCAATGGAAAGATCGATTTTAAGCAATCACTTGGTGTATTGACCACAGCCCCTTACATTGAATTCGGTATGGTATTGCCGTATGTCATATCATTCTATCTTGTCCTAAGTCTTTTAGAAGATATAGGGTACTTGCCCCGTTTGGCGATATTACTGGATAATCTATTGCACCGTCTTGGCCTGCACGGCTACGCCATCATACCGGTGCTTTTAGGATTCGGTTGTAACGTTCCCGGTATATTGTCAACGCGCGTTTTGGAGTCAAAACGCGAGAGATTTATCGCGTCGACTATTATTTCCATAGGTGTGCCATGTGTTCCACTGCAAGCAATGATTGTCGGGCTGTTGGGTGTATTTGGCGGTTTTTATGTGGGCGGGGTATATCTGGTGTTATTCATTATAATTTTGATATTAGGGATTATTTTAAACCGGGTATTGCCCGGATACAGTCCCGAGTTTTTAATAGAAATCCCACCTTACAGATTTCCACCTTTAACAATGCTGGCAAGAAAATTATACTTTCGCGTTAAAGGATTTTTGTTCGAGGCGGTACCGATCGTTTTGATAGGCGTACTGGCTATTAATATCCTGCTGTATTTTAGGTTATTCGATATTATCACGGGAATATTCGCGCCGATTATCCATGGCTTATTCGGCTTGCCCAAAGAAGCGATAGTCGCCCTGATTATAGGTTTTTTAAGAAAAGATGTCGCAGTAGGGATGCTCGCGCCACTCGCGCTTTCAGCCAAGCAGTTATTCATAGCGGCAACATTGCTAGCGATATCATTCCCATGTATCGCTACGTTCATAGTTTTATGGAAAGAGTTGGGTGTGAAAGATCTGATTAAATCAACTGTCATTATGATAACGATTAGTATTATTGTGGGTACAGCGCTTAATTTTGTAGTATTGCGTTGAACTATCTAATAGGAAGGTAATATATGAAGTTAAAGAAAATTTTAGCCATTCTCATAATAATCGTTTTGGTATATTCATTCCTGCCGCTTATCTCGTTTCAGTTCACCCGGTTAGCAGAAAAATCATCCAATAATCAGGCAACTGTCGAGCAGCTTAAGGAAAACAAGGGTGGCTACTTTTCCTTTATCGCCTTCGGCGATAGCCACAACGGATTATTTACTAATGACGCGTCCACTCTAAAATTAATTTGGCATATGAATAGGGAAGATAGATTCAGGAAAGTGCCGATAGATTTTGTGCTACATACTGGGGATGTCAGCCTAAACGGTTCCGAACACGATTTCAAAGCATGGAAGAAAATGCAAGCCCTTATTAAATACCCCATTATCGCGGCTATAGGAAACCATGACGATAGGAAACTTTTTGAAGAATATTGCGGCGATAAGCAGTTTGCCTTTGTGAACAGAAACTCTTATTTTATCGTTGTTGATAATGCCGATGGTGAGCCCGATCTTATGTGGCTTGAAGAAAGGCTAAAAGAAGGGAAAAAATACGAACATACCTTCGTTATAATGCACAAGCCACCATGCGACCCATACCAGCAAGAATGGTACAATATCGATAACGCGCCGTGGGCATACAGCTTAAGGAAACTTTTGGCTAAATATCATGTAGATATGGTATTCGCCGGACACAAACATATGTTTAAACACCAACGGTTCGATAATATCGATTATATCACTACCGGCGGAGGTGGGATGCTTATGGAGATCCCGGAATCTGAAGGAGGTTATTTACATTACATCCGGGTAATGGTCAATCATGACTATGTGACTTATGAGGTAAGGAAGATATCACCGCCTCTATGGTTACACATAACATACTACCTTGGTAAGGAAGCGTTATATTGGGCGCGTAACTGGTATGGGTCGGGATATATTTTTGGCAGGAATGCGAAGATAATAGAACCCAAAGTCGAGAGTCTTAATGACCGTGAATATTGGTTCGGGGGAAAATAATAAAAAATAGTCGATGGTTGATAGTAATCGGTTTTTGTTTTATAATAAAAAGAAACAATTTCTATCTATAGGTGTTCCCTTGGAAATATTACTAACAAGATTAAAATCGAATAAACTGAAGCAAACCCCAAAAAGAAAAGCTATTCTAAAACTGTTTTTAGATAAAAAACGCTTTTTAAGTCCCGAAAAAATTTTCGCCGTTATAAAAAAAGAATTTAAAAGGGCAAGCTTTCCATCGATCTATCGGAATTTGGATGAGCTATACAGGATAGGCATTCTTATCAAAGTACAAAAACCTGATAGAAGATTATATTATGCTCTGTGCATGGCGAAGAACGATACTCATCATCACCACATAATCTGCGTAAAGTGCGGCAAGATAGGCGAATTTAAAGGATGCGATATAATAAATAAAAAGAAGATAGGCGGATTTAAGATTTTAGACCATTCACTGCAATTAGAAGGCCTTTGCAGTAAATGTTCATAGGGGTAACATGCTTTCATTTGTCGAAAAAGCGTTAACAAATACACCGATTTTGGCCATATTTATAGTATTCTGGGCCGGCGCTATCGCGTCTATGAGTTCCTGCACTCTTGTGCGGATTCCGGTTGTTTCCGGATATATCGCGGGCGCTGCAGGCTCTAAGAAGAAAGCCATCCTCCTTGCCCTGTCTTTTACGATGGGACTTATTATAAGCTACACGATATTAGGAATCCTACTAGGAATAGTCACTAACTTCTCCGGGACGCTCATAAAGTTCAGTAAGATCATTTACTGGTTCCTTGGAACACTGTTAGTGTTTAGCGGATTGTTTTTGTCCGGCCTTATTAAATGGAAAGGCATGGAACATAGGCATGCCATTCAGGATAAATTCAAAAACGCCGGTTATTTGGGAGGATTTATTTTTGGGATGATATTTGCCTTTCTTGAAATGCCGGCCTGCCCATGTTGCAGTTCTGTTTTGATAATAATAGCGAGTATAGTAATGCTTAAGGGGTCATTTCTTTATTCATTGATTATATTTATAAGTTTTGCGGTTGGCCAGAGCTTTCCAATACTGCTTATAGGAACCTCAACAGGACTGATTAAATATTTACTGCCCAAGATGGAACGTTCGGAAGAATGGATAAAGCTTGTGGCCGGGAATGTGCTGATAGTTCTGGGCATATGTTTTATTATTATTGCATAGGGGATTTTTTATTATGGAAACACAGGAGCCGAAATGTAGTTGCTGTCATGATCACGAATATAGGGTTTTAATCAATCCTGTAAAAAGACGCCTGTTCAGTATAATTTTTATTTTACTGGCATTAACTGCTTTGAAACCATTTTTATTTAGTCAGATATTTAAACGAGGCTGTGCTTATGTTGCCTATCCTTTATACGATGATGCTATAAGGCAATATAAAAAGTGCGTATTCTTAAACAAAAAGAGCGACGACGCCTGGGATTGGCTTGGTTATGCATATAAAGGTAAGGGGGATATCCAAAAGGCGATCGAGATTTATGAATACGCAATCAAAATAAACCCCGATAATAAAAAAGCCCGTTTCAACTTAGGCATGATTTACGCTGTGAAAAAAAACTTTAATGAAGCGGCGGGACATTTTAAATACATTGCGGCTATGGGTAAAGAAAATGAGGTAACGCTCGACCTTATCTCATGTCATCGATCTTCCTGCGAAATGCTCATTACGTGTTTTGAAAGGATGGGAGATGTTATCGAATTGAAGCGCGCAATTGATATGACATTGAGATTTTATCCAGATAACAAGAAGGCAAAGGATAGGCTTTCGAAAATTGAAAGTATCTAAAATGAAAAACACAATAAAGATTTGTTTTTTGTTGTTTATCGTAGTCATTGCCGTAAGTGCAGGCGTAGTCCCAAAGTCGCGCCATATTGATTTTGTGAGCATGCCGAATACCGCCGAAGCGAGCATAGAAAAAACAGGTGAGATTTACACCGTAACCTTTGAGCAGTTGGAACAAGCAAGAAAATATATCGACAAGGCAAGGAAAGGGGAAGATATAACGGATTTCCCGGAAGACTTATTGAAACTTAGCGGCAAAATGGTGAAAGTCACTGGAAATCTTCTTATCCCGAGAGAACAATATTATATGAACGAACCGTTAAAGAATTTCGCGGTATCCAAGAACGCTTTCGGTTGCCCATGCTGCACATGGGGACCTCCGCCTACTGTATTTGACAGCATCTTCGTGACTTTAAAAGAAGGAATTCGCGTAGACCCGCCTTATTCTCAATATGTCACCGTAACAGGTATCTTTAAGGCAGAGAAGCGCTCCTGCGAAGACGGAAGGCTTGCCGGTTTATTCTATATAACTAACGCTACGGCCGAAAAAGTGAAAAAATCATTTTTGAGCAGTATCTTTTAATTACCAAAAGCCCTTGACAATCCATCTTTGCGTGTTACTATAAATAGAAATGATTTCTATTTATAAAAAGGAGGATGAAAATGTTTAGAATAATTAAAGTCGTAGCTACTGTGCTTTTTGTCTGTGCATCATGTGCTTTTGCGCAGGAGGGCAAGGGAAAGATCGAGGTAATTACGACTCTATTCCCGACATATGATTTTGCTAAAGAAGTTGGTAAGGATAAAGTGAGCGTTTCGCTTTTACTGCCACCTGGAGTTGAGTCACATACATTTGAGCCAAAGCCGCAGGATGTTGTCAGGATCAACAAAGCCGATATATTTATATATACCGGTAAATATATGGAGCCGTGGGCAGAGAATATTCTCAAGGGTATTTCCAATAAAAATCTTTTAGTTGTTGACGCGAGCAAAGGTATCGAGCTTATGGTTGAAGATGACCATGATGAAGAGGGTGAACACCATGAAGGAGAGGCTGAGCATAATGAAGAAGATCATCATGATGGTGAACATGGTCACCATCATCACGGAGGGAAAGATCCTCATATCTGGTTAGATTTAGCCAATGATCAGATTATGGTTGATACGATTGCGCGGGCGCTATCGGAGAAAGATCCGGCTAACGGGAGTTTTTATTTAAAGAACGCGGAAGAGTATAAAACAAAGCTGGCTGATCTCGACAGGCGTTTTAAAGAAACGCTTTCCACGGCCAAATATAAGACGATCATCTACGGCGGGCATTTTGCATTTGGTTATTTCGTGAAGCGCTATAGGCTGGAGCATGATTCGCCGTATGACGGTTTTTCACCGAATGCCGAACCAAGTCCCAAAGCCATAGCGGAGCTTGTCAATAAACTTAAAGCATCCGGCAGTAAATATATTTATTATGAAGAGTTGCTTGATCCAAAAGTCGCACGAGTGATCGCGCAGGAATCCGGAGCTAAGTTGGAATTACTTCACGGGGCGCATAATGTCAGCAAAGACGAATTGAATAAAGGCGTTACATTTATAGATATAATGGAAGAGAACCTGAAAAAGCTGAAAGTCGGCCTTGAATGCAGTCAAAAATAATCGAAGTAAAAAATCTACGGGTTAAGTATCAGAACGTAGAAGCGCTCAGCGGAGTAAGCTTTGACCTGGATGCCGGTGACTATGTCGGCATTGTAGGTCCTAACGGTTCCGGGAAGACGACGTTAGTAAAAGCTCTTCTGGGGCTATTACCTTTTGAGGGCAAAGTCAGCTTCCAGGGTAAGAGTTTTTCAGAATTCACCGCGCGTAAGCATGTAGGGTACCTTCCTCAAAAGATGTCGTTTCTCGACCAGCGCTTTCCGGCGACAGCCAAAGAGATCGTTGTTTCCGGCGTGTATTGCTGCAAAAGATTTCCGATAACGCTAAATAATGAGGACTACATAGCGGCGGAACAATCGATGAAAATACTCGGGATCACGAATCTCAAAAATCGCCCTATTGGCAGATTATCAGGCGGCCAGCAACAGAGGGTGCTATTGGCTCGGGCGCTTGTTCATTCTCCGGAGGTCTTGATCCTTGATGAACCTACCGTGGCCTTGGATCCTCAATCCCGCGAAGCTTTCTATTCTACGGTGCAGAAACTGAATAAGGAAAAGAAGGTAACGGTAATTTTGATATCACACGATGCCGCTTCTGTCGGAAAATACGCATCGAAATTACTTTATATAGATAGAAAAGTAATATTCTATGGGACATTCGAGGAATTCTGTAAATCTGCTCAAATGTCCGATTATTTCGGGCCGGGCCAACACATCATCTGTCACAGGCACTAGACTATGGATATATTAGGACAAATACACGAAGCTCTTCAATATGCTTTTATTCAGCGCGCGATTATTGCCGGTTGTTTTATGGCGCTTGGCTGTTCGTTTCTCGGGGTATTTCTTGTACTACGCCGTTTTTCTCTGATAGGTGATGGCCTCGCTCATGTAAGTTTTGCTACTGTTGCCCTTGCTCTTCTTTTGCAGGCCCAACCAATGATAGTTTCGATACCTCTGGTGGGTCTTGCCTCACTCCTTATCCTTAAGCTTAACGAAAAAGCTCATGTTTACGGTGACGCGGCGATAGGGCTCGTCTCGTCTTTTGGTATTGCCATAGGAGTTATTATCGCCAGTACGGCAGGCGGATTTAATGTAGATCTATTCAGTTATCTTTTTGGAAATATACTATCGGTGAGTGGTCTTGAAGTTTGGATAACGATAATAATATCTTCTTTGGTGGCGTTCGTCACAGGCCTGTTTTACCATGACCTTTTTGCCATAACATTCGATGAAGAATATGCGCAGGTTTCCGGAATAAAAGTGCGCTTGGTAAACAGGATTCTAATATTACTTACCTCATTTATAGTGGTATTGGGCATAAAGATTGTGGGCACAATGCTTGTATCGAGCCTCATAATATTGCCGGCAATATCAGCGTTACAGATAACAAAGAGCTTTCGTGCCACCATTGCGCTTGCCGGAGTATTCGCGATTATCTCGGTAATAATAGGTGTCTTTGCTTCTTATGTAATGAATTTACCTTCGGGGGCTACTATCGTTATGGTCAATTTTGTATTTTTCATAGGTGCATTTTTATTTCATAAGATGCAGAGACGATAAATGACAAATAACGTACTTCATGCCTAAAAAGTTCATATTTAAAATACTTTAAAAAATGGATTATGTAGAATATAATCGTTAAATATGATTAATACTAAATCCATTCATAAATAATGAGCCCCATTTTAAAGTTAAAACAGCATCTGAGAGAAGCAGGGATGGCTGAAATCGTTGCCATCTCCATGCCTATGATCGCATCCTACGCCTGCGATACGATAATGGTGTTTACCGACAGGCTGTTCCTATCGCGACTTGATCCCGAGCTGATGAACGCCTCTCTCGGCGGTGGTGTAAGCGCCATGGCCTTTACTTCGTTTTTCGTCGGCTTGGTCGGATTCACAACAGCGCTCGTTGCCCAGCACCTCGGTGCCAGGCGGAAAAAAGACTGCAGCGTTGTGGTAACGCAAGCCTTGCTTTTTTCCTGCCTTGCTTATCCGCTTATATTACTGATGCAGCCTCTCGCTCATAGGCTATTCGTATTTGCGGGAGTGGATGCGCGGCAGCTGGAACCTCAGGAACTTTACCTCAAGATATTATTATACGGCTCCATTATAAGCTTAGCGCGCATATCTTTGAGCGGTTTCTTTTCCGGAATTGCCCGAACCCGGATTGTTATGTTCGCCTCGTTTGCGGCCATGATTACCAATGTAGTCATGGATTATGTTTTGATATTTGGTAAATGCGGTTTCCCGCCGCTCGGGATACGGGGTGCGGCATACGCTACTATCCTTGGAGGCGTTGTCGGTTTATCGATCCTCGCGGCGGACTATTTCAGCGAGCGCAATCGTAGGGAATACGGTATAGGCGCTTCATTTCATTTTGACCGGGCGCTGGCCGGGAAATTATTAAAGTTCGGGACACCTACTGGGCTCGAGATGTGCCTCAATATATTTGCGTTCAACGCCATCATAATGTTATTCCATTCTCTTGGGCCGGTGACGGCAACGGCCGCTACGGTTGTATTTAATTGGGATCTGGTATCGTTCGTGCCGCTTATAGGTATAGAGATAGGCGTGACGAGCCTTGTGGGAAAATATATGGGCGCGGGTGACCCCGGCAAGGCACACCACTCGGTGATGTCCGGACTGAAATTGGGCATGCTCTATTCCGCGGTAATACTGGTATTTTTCATCCTTTATCCCGGCATGCTTGTAGACACCTTCCGTCCAACTGCCGCCAGTGAGGTATTTGCCAGTGCCGTGCCGCTTGCGGTATTTATGGTGCGCCTGGCTGCCGTATATGTGATGGTCGAAGCGATGCTATGCGTCTTTATTGGAGCCCTGCGCGGGGCAGGGGACACGTTTTGGGCGATGCGTACATCGGTAATTATACACTGGTTAATGGTTGCAGTTTTGGCGCTTGTGTTGCGTGTATTCGGCCTATCACCATGGATAGGCTGGACTGTAGTGGTATTTTTTTTCCTAATATTTTCAATGGTAGTCTTTGTCAGGTACAAAAAAGGCGGCTGGAAGAAACTACGCATGGTGGAGCAGGCCGCTCCCCCAGAGCTGATCCCGGAGATCGGAGAAGTTTAGCTACCGCGAATTTAGGCTTGCCCTCGTTGAATTTGACTGCCCGTCCTGAGGGGATTGGAAAAGTTTCTCAAATTTTCTTCGAACTGAATAGGAATATCATATTTACAGAGTATTGATTTTTAAAAGAAAAGAAGTTTTTAGGAATGCCTTGACACCTTAAAGCCTCTCCGTTTATAATAAACGTGTAATTATACTTATTTAACCGGAGGGGTTTCTATGTTGCGCCGTTTTCTTCCTAAAGAGTTCAATTTCTTCGATCTGTTCGAGAAACAGGCCCGCTACGCGGCTGACGCGGCGGAGTGTTTTAAAGAGCTTGTGGCTAAGAGCGTTATCGACGACGCCGCGATCGACAGGATGCATGAAATCGAGCACCAGGGCGACGATGTCGCGCACACCATACTTGATAATCTTAACAAAACTTTCATAACGCCTTTTGACAGGGAGGATATCCACTCCTTAGCCAAGGAGATCGACGACATAACCGATATGCTATACGCTATAGTAAACCGGATGAAAGTTTATAAGGTTGCCGGAGCGAATAAAAACCTGATAGAATTTGCTTCAGTGATAAGCGACTCGGTCAATGCCGTAACCCGCGCTGTCCGCGGGCTTCGCGATATGAACAGGGCCAAAGAGGTTTCCGAGGTCTGTGTCGAGATAAATCGCCTGGAAAATCTGGGCGATGCCATGAGGGATTCGGTGCTTGCCGAACTATTCGATACGGAAAAAGACCCGATCACTATTATGAAGTTGAAAGAGATATATCAGGATGCCGAGACCGTACTCGATATCTGCGAAGACGTAGCTCACGTGGTTCAGTCTATCCTCGTAAAGCAGGCTTAACAGATGACGTTAGCCATACTGCTTCTTATAATACTCGCGTTGGCGTTTGATTTTCTAAACGGGTTCCATGATTCCGCTAATTCTATCGCGACGATAGTTTCCACTCGCGTATTATCTCCCAGGATTGCGATAATATGGGCGGCATTCTTTAATTTTGTCGCCTTCCTATTTTTCGGGCTTCATGTTGCCACCACCATAGGTAAAGGGATCGTGGATATAACCACGATCGACCAGATGACGATATTTGGCGCTCTTACCGGTGCGTGCGGCTGGAATCTGATCACATGGTATCTGGGTCTTCCGACCAGTTCATCTCATGCGCTCATCGGAGGGATGATAGGCGCCGCTCTCATGAAAGCAGGTGTGCAGTCATTGTTGTGGAAGGGCATACTAATGACTGTAGCGTTTATTTTTATATCTCCGGTGCTGGGGCTTATCCTTGGTTTGGGCCTGGGAATAGGCGTGTACTGGTTATTCAGGAAGAGCGCTCCCTCGCAGGTTGATCACATTTTTCGTAAGGGGCAATTAGTGTCGGCGGCTTTTTACAGCATAGGCCACGGCGGGAATGATGCGCAGAAGACGATGGGTATCATTGCGAGCTTGCTCTTCAGCGCGGGACTGCTCGGCAATAAGTTTTACATTCCGTGGTGGGTGATCCTGTCGTGTTATACGGCGATAGCGCTCGGTACGATGTTCGGAGGCTGGCGCATAGTCAAGACGATGGGTCAGAAGGTCGCGAAACTTAAGCCCGTTGACGGTTTCTGCGCGGAATTCGGCGCCGCTATAACGCTATTCATTTCGTCGGGTTTCGGTATACCGGTAAGTACGACACACACTATTACCGGCGGCATAATGGGAGTGGGGTCTTTGCGCGGATTGAGCGCGGTGAAGTGGGGGGTTGCGGGCAGGATCGTGTGGGCATGGGTTTTAACCATACCGTGTTCGGCTATTATATCGGCGCTGGCTTATTCGCTGGCTCGTTCAGTATTTCACAAATAACAGGGGGTTTTGTATGACAAATCAGACCGGCAGTTCTTTTTACGGAATGGGCATAGCGCCCAAAGTGCTCGACATACTCGAGCGTATGCGCTTTACGGTTCCTACGCCTATTCAACATAAAGCGATACCCATTGCTATCGAAGGCAAAGACATAGTAGGCGTGGCCCAGACGGGAACGGGCAAGACGCTTGCCTTTGCTATTCCTCTCGTCCAGCGTCTCTCCCAGATGAAGGGACGTTGCCTTATCCTTGTGCCGACAAGAGAGCTCGCGCTCCAGGTCGATGAGACGCTCCAAAAGATAGCTCCGTCATTCGGATTAAAGACGATTGTTTTAATAGGCGGCGCTTCGATGTCGATGCAGTTACAGGGCTTAAGACGAAATCCGCGTATCCTTATCGCTACACCCGGGCGGCTTGTCGATCACATGACTCAGCGCACCGTTATGCTGGCCGATGTAAATATACTGGTTCTGGATGAGGCCGACCGCATGCTTGATATGGGTTTCCTGCCCCAGATAGAACGCATCCTGCGGTTTATACCCAAAGACAGGCAGACGATGCTATTCTCTGCGACGATACCTCAAGATATCATGAAGATAGCCGCTTCGTATATGAAGCTTCCGGTCAGCGTCGAGGTAGCGCCATCCGGTACAACCGCCGAAGGCATAGCTCAGGAGCTTTTTATCGTAAAAAGAGATTACAAGAAACAACTCCTCGAGAAGATATTGAAACAATATCAGGGATCGGTACTCCTGTTCTCCAGGACGAAGATAGGCGCATCGAAAATTACCCGGATGATAAGGCACATCGGCCAGACCGTTGCTGAGATACATTCGGACCGTTCGTTGAACCAGAGAAGAGAGGCGCTCGAAGGCTTTAAGGTAGGCAAGTACAGGATACTCGTAGCAACCGATATAGCGGCGCGGGGTATAGATGTTACAGGCATAGAGCTTGTTATAAATTACGATCTACCCGAAGATGCCGAGAACTACGTCCATCGTATCGGACGGACGGCCCGTGCCGGAAGAGAGGGGAGAGCAATCTCTTTCGCGACACCCGAGCAGGGCGACGAAGTTCGCAATATCGAAAAACTTATAAAGAGTCCTCTGCCGATATCCGAGCATCCCGAATTCCCAAAAGAAAAATTTGTTCCCGCTTCGAGTCAGGGTGGGTCCCGTGGCGCTCACAGGGGTTACCGCGGTTCTCGACAGGGCGGCGGTCACAGCGGAGGCTATGGCGGCAGTCACGGAAGTAGTTATGGCGGCGGCGCCCGGCGGAGCAGTGGGAGCAATTCGTCCTGGAAATCTTCATCCGGCAGTAAGAAGTACAGATAAATACAGGAGGATTTATGAAAAGAATAGCAACTGTTTTTATCGCTATAGCGCTCCTGGCCGGCTTGGCGCCGGCATTTGCGGCGGTTGTTAAAAAAGCGGCGGCTACGGCCGTCAAGCCGGCGGCGACTGCTAAAGTAGAGAACCCGGTCGTTGTTGTTCCTGTCGAGAAGAGTATAGGGCCGGCGAAGACACCTTTTAACATGGTCGCGTCATACCTTTCCGGATTCGACAGGGCATATGCCCGGCGCGGCAATAAGCAGAGCTATTGCAATGCCGCCGCGGATTGGCTAAAGAATATAAATAAGCAGTAGCCGCGAAATACAAAAATATGGGTCAGATACGGATATTGTCGGATAGTGTCGAATTATTCCGCGACCGTAAAGAGGCGGGGCGGATCCTGGCCGGGGCTCTGGAGGATTTTAAAGGCCAGGGTACGGTTATTCTCGGTATACCACGCGGCGGAGTAGTGGTAGCGGAAGAGGCCTCGGAACTTTTAAATACAGAGTTTGATATAATATTTTCGCGTAAGATAAGCGCTCCGGATAATCCAGAACTGGCCATTGGCGCGATAAACGAAGGCGGAAAGGTTTTTCTCGACGCGTATTTTGTTTCGCGTATTGCCGTGAGTGAAGATTATATCAAGGCGGAGGTAAAGCGCCAGGCTGAAGAGATCGCGCGCCGATCCATTTTATTCCGCAGGATAATCCCAAAGGTGTCGCTCGAAGCGAAGACGGTAATAATAGTCGATGACGGTTTGGCGACCGGCTCGACGATGCAGGCATCACTTTATGCCGTGCGGCAGGAAAAGCCGGCAAGGCTTATCGCCGCCTGTCCGGTAGCGTCAAGCGATGCAGTTGAGAAGGTAAGGAATTATTGCGACGAAGTTATATGTTTAAAGGTTCCCGAATTTTTCAGCGCGGTAGGCCAATTCTACAAAAATTTCAATCAGACGACGGATGAAGATGTCGTCGCCATATTAAAAGGACGCAGGTGAAGCAAAATCATCTTACGCTTAAGGTTTTTGCTCTTCTGGTAGTGAATGATGTTTTAGACAGCGTAGCCCAGCTATGCATGAAGAAGGGCCTGGCGCAAACCGGGATAAGTTCCGTAGGTCTGAATAACATCTTTCAATTCGGATTCCTAAGCCTGTCGTCATGGCTCATCTGGGCGGGCATCCTCGTATATATAATAAGTTTTGTGCTGTGGCTCGTGATACTTTACAGGATAGATATCAGTATCGCCATGCCTGTCGGTTCCACCGCCTATGTATTCATACCTCTCCTGGCAATATTTTTCCTGCATGAACAGGTCAGCCCATTAAGATGGCTCGGTATAGTCCTTGTGGTACTCGGCATACATTTTACGGCACAAAGCTCCAGCGCTAAGAAAGGCGCGGTGTAATATGCCGACAGCGCTTAAGGTCATCCTGCTTATATTGTTATCGGAGATATGGAACACCGCCGGCCAGATACTCTTCAAAAAGAGCACCAATTCCGTAGATGTCGGTAAGATCCACGGCTTATCGGGGCACGTCAGTTATATCAAAGGACTGCTTACCAAGAAAGCGATATGGGTCGGATTTTTCTTCCAGATCCTGTGTGTAGCTACATGGATCGTGGCGCTGGCCCAGGCGGATTTGAGTTTCGTATTCCCGATCGGCAGTATCCAATATATATTTATATTATTCGGCGCGCATTATTTTCTGGGTGAGAAGATCGACAAGATGAAATTTATCGGGACGCTTCTCGTAGTCGCGGGGATAGTTCTAATCGCAGTGAGTTAATTTGCAGTCAAGGGAGAAAAGATGTTCTTCAAATCCATAAGATTCAAAATATTACTATGGTATATGCTATTATTGACGGTAACTCTCCTCCTGTTCTCCGTCGCGCTTTATGGCGCTTTTAATAAAATACTCATAGGGCACCTCGAAGATCTTTTGAGTTCCAGGGTAGAGGGCGTATCGTCCGCTTTGCATACTTATATGCATACCAGAGAACCCGGCTCCAACATTCCGTCTTTAACTGATATAGGCCGTGACTGGGTGGAAGAGAAACGCAAAGACCCTGAGCTCATGAAGGTGTATGTGCAGATAATGGACGCGGATGGCGAAAGGATTGTTGCCGCTAAGGCGATGCCGTTCATTGCTCCGCTCGACAAGGAGTGCATTAATGATATCCGCGCCGGCGAAGACAGTTTTGACAAGCTGAGCGGTGTCGTTGCCAACGGACGGAAGGCAAGGTTCCTGGCTTACACGCGGCCGGTTATCGAAGACGGTAAGGTTATATACATGGTGCAGGCGGCGGCTCCGGTAGACCTTGTATCACTGGCGATGAACAACCTGATACTTACACTTTTACTTCTTTTGCCGCTCACGGTATTTTTGGCCGGCATCCCGGGGGTTCTCCTCGCGGGGTTGACGCTTCGCCCTGTCAATAAGATGATAGATACGCTGAGACAGATAACCGCGGAAAATCTCAAACTCAAGATACATATCCCTGATACCAAAGATGAAGTTAAAAGGCTCGCCGATACATTTAATGACATGATAGAGCGCCTCGACAGGTCTTTCTCGTCCCAGCAGAGTTTTATTCAGGATATATCCTATGAACTTAAAGAACCTTTGAAATCCATGAAGGAAGAGTTTGAGGGGGCTTTAAACAGCGCGCATTCAAAAGAGGCCCAGGAGGCCGTAATGCGTAAATCTCTCGCGGAGCTTGGTAAATTTTCCATGATAATCGATGATTTGCTCGCCCTGGCGAAATTCGACAACAGCAGGATGCCTCTCGAAATAAAGAAGATAAATCTGACGAGGCTTCTCGAAGAGGTTACGCGAGGCATGAAACCGCTTGCCGAAGGTAAAGACATCGCGTTGTCGTCATTCCTGAATGAGCAAATAGCGATCGATGGTGATGAGTTTCAGCTTAAAAGATTATTCGACAATATTATCGATAATGCCGTGAAATATACTTTGCGAAAAGGCAGTATAACCGTGTCGGCGCACAGGGACGGGAAGTTCGCCAGAGTCGTCGTGAGCGATACCGGCATAGGTATGCCGGACGACGAGTTAGGATATATATTTGACAGATTCTACCAGATAAACAAGTCGCGTAGCGGCAAGAACGGTTTCGGCCTGGGCTTGAGCATAGCTAAATCGATCATAGAGTCGCATAAAGGGAGGATATCGGCGGAGAGCCAAATTGGCAAAGGATCCATCCTTACCGTATGGCTACCCATATCTTATCCCGGATAAGAACGTAAAAATATGTCAGTACTTTTTTCCCTCGATCCAAGGAATTTTAAAAAGCATAAGCCTGTCGGCGCTTTATCTAAAGACAAAGGTTTATATTTCCCCGGCGACAATGGTAGTGCCGTTATCCTGATACACGGCCTTACAGGCACACCAAACGAAATGAAGTATCTCGCCACCTACCTGAATAAACGCGGCTATACCGTCATATGCCCGAAGCTCGCCAATCATGGTGAGTCGATGTGGGTACTCAAGAATACGAGCTGGCAGGATATTTACGAATCTTTGCGTGAGGTGCTCACGACCGGTGAGGCCGCAAGGTTCAACGGGCCGATATTTACATCCGGTCTTTCGATGGGCGCTCTGTATGCGCTTTTACTCGCGGATGAGTTTAAAGACAGGGTGCGTGGCGCGAGCTGTCTGGCGCCCACGCTTTTTTATGATGGATGGAATACGCCGCTATCCAATCTGTTTTTTCCGCTTGCGTACACTCCGGTACGCTATATCGCGTATTTCAAAGAATCGCCGCCATACGGCATAAAGAACGAAATAATACAACAGCGCATACATAAATACTATGCCACGGCGCGGCTTGACGACCTGGAGGGCGCCGAACAGTACGGCTATCCGTTTTTCCCGGTAACGCTACTTCATCAGCTACAGCTTATGGTTCGGCACGTCAAAAAGAGGTTACCTGAAATGGAGTTTCCCGTACAGTTAATACAGGCCAAAGATGACGATGTGGCGAGTGTCAAGAATTCAAAGTTTATTTACGACCGGGTGCGCTCGGAAATGAAAGAGATGATTCTTCTTTATAATTCCTACCACGTTATCACCGCCGACCAGGAGAGGGAGACGGTTGCCGAGAAAGTGGCCGAATTTTTCTACCGCGTCAGGATGTCCGCTTAAAATGTTCAAAGAGATATTTCACACTATGCGTTACAGGAACTTCCGGCTGTTTTTTATCGGCCAGGGCATATCGCTCGTCGGTACATGGATGGAGGCGATCGCGATGAGCTGGCTCGTCTACAGGCTGACGAACTCGCCGTTCCTCCTCGGCGTGGTCGGATTCTCGAGTCAGATACCGACATTTGTATTAACCCCGTTCGCGGGGTTCATTGCCGACAGGGTCGATAAACACAAGATACTTATCGTGACTCAAGCTTTATCCATGATACAGGCTTTCGTCCTGGCGTTGCTTACGCTGACCGGCACGATAGCCATATGGCACATAATAGCGCTCGGCGTATGCTTAGGACTGATAAACTCGTTCGACATCCCTACGCGGCAGGCATTCTTGGTGGAGATGGTCGAGAAGAAAGAGAATCTGGCCAACGCGATAGCTCTCAACTCGCTCATGTTCAACGCGGCGCGTCTTATCGGCCCGGTGGTGGCGGGCGTCCTTATCGCGGCCGCCGGCGAAGGTACATGCTTTCTCCTGAACGCCGTCAGCTTTATAGCGGTTCTCGCGTCTCTATTAGCGATGAGGCTGAAAAAGCGGACGCATGAACACGAAAAGAAAGATCTCTTCAAGGGTATTAAAGAAGGTTTTATGTATACATTTGGTTTTCCGCCGATCAGATTTATTATATTGCTTCTCGGCGTAATAAGCATGATGGGCACATCCTATGTCGTATTGATGCCCGTATTCGCGAAAGATATTTTAAAAGGCGGGCCGGGAACCTTCGGCATGCTCATGGCGGCCGTGGGTGTCGGCGCGCTTTTCGCGACGGCTTATCTCGCGTCGCGTAAAAGCATCGTAGGATTGGGAAAACTGATACCGATAGCCGCATCCATCTTTGCCGTCAGTCTTATAGCGTTGTCGTTCTCGCGGACGTTGTGGCTTTCATGTATCTTTATGGCCATATCGGGTTTCGGATTTATGACCCACATGGCCGCGAGCAACACCATATTGCAGACGGTGTCAGACGACGATAAACGCGGCCGCGTGATGAGTTTCTACGCTATGGCGTTCATGGGCATGACGCCGATAGGCAGTCTTTTGTCCGGGGCGCTTGCGAATAAGATAGGTGTTGGCGCCACACTCATTATAGGCGGCACCTGCTGTATCATCGCCTCCGGCGTATTCGCGTCGAAACTGCCGATTATAAGGAAGATGATACATCCTATATACAGGAAGATAGGCATAATCCCCGAGGTCGCCTCCGGCATGGGCGCCGCAACCCGCCTGACCGTCCCGCCGGAAGATTAGTTTGAAAAATTCGCGCTTGAAATGGCCGTGGGAGTATGCTATTTTATAAAGTGTTATGACTTACATCGCATTCGCAAGGAAATACCGACCGCAGGTCTTCGACGATATAATCGGACAATCGCACGTAACGACCACACTTAAGAACGCCATATCCCAGGATAGAGTCGCGCACGCGTACCTTTTCGCGGGCCCGCGCGGCGTCGGCAAAACTACCGCGGCGAGGATACTCGCCAAGGCCTTAAACTGCGAGAAGGGGCCTTCGCCTAAGCCGTGCAACGCCTGCTCCTCCTGTAAAGACATTACCCAGGGTTCATCGCTCGATATACTCGAGATCGACGGCGCTTCCAACAGAGGCATCGACGAGATACGGAACCTGCGCGACAACGTTAAATTCGCGCCTACTCGCGGAAGATTTAAGGTCTATATAATAGATGAAGTCCACATGCTCACGCCCGAAGCGTTCAACGCTTTATTGAAGACGCTCGAAGAGCCGCCGAAGCACGTAAAGTTCATATTTGCCACCACCCAGGCGCACAAAGTCCCGGCCACGATACTCTCCAGATGTCAGAGGTTCGATTTCCGCCGTCTTGCCGCGAAGGACATAGCGGAGAGTTTAAAAGCTATAGTCAAAGAGGAAGGTGTGCGCATCGACGACGAAGCTTTGGCTCTGATAGCCAAATATTCCGACGGCGGGATGAGGGATGCCCAGGTAATGCTCGACCAGATGTCTTCGTTTACAAAAGGAAAAGTCGGCATAAAAGACGTAACGAAAATACTGGGCGTGGTAGAGGACGAGGCTCTTTTTTCTCTCTCGGAGGCTTTGAAGGATAAAGATGCGGCCAAGGCACTGGGAATACTCGACACCCTGGTCAATGAAGGTAAAGATGTCATACAAGTTTCGCTCGGGCTCATCGAGCACTTCCGTAATATGGCGATAACCAGGATAGCGCCGCAGGCGGATAATCTCATAGAAGCCGGCCCGGATAAGATAGAGCGTTACCGCGCCGCCGCCCAAGCTTTTACAATCGAAGACATCCTTTATATTGTGTATACTTTATCCAATGCCATAGATCTTATAAAAAAATCGACACTCGCCAGGGCGCCGCTCGAAGCGGCGCTCATAAAGCTTACGTTAAATCATTCCATGGTACCGATCAGCGATATAATAAAGAGGGTGGAGGATTTGGAAAAAAACACCCCTCCGGCGCTTAAGACTCCGTCGCAAACTTCAGCTACGGTAGAAAATAGCGGCGGCGCGCCCCTAAAGATGCGCTCAGATGCGGCCAAGACAGGTGTGAATAATCCATCGGATAAGCCGTCGGCTAAGTTATCGGATAAATCAATAAATAAGTCACCGGTTGCTACGTTGCAAGCGGATGAGCCGGACAATCTGCCGCGCTCTCCCGGGCTTGAGGAAGTTCTCTCTTCCTGGGCGGCGATCATTAATTACATCACCCCAAAAAAGATATCGGTCGCGTCGTATCTGCAGGAAGGTTCTCCATCCGCTATAGAAGGCAAAAAGCTTTCGATAGAGTTTCCTAAAGAACTGCAATTCCACAAAGAGATGCTTGAAACTCAGGAGAACAAGGCGATTATTGAAGCCGCGATAAAGTCGGTTCTCGGCAAAGAGCTAAGCGTCGTGTTAGCGCTCTCGGAGGCGGCAAAGCCGCCGCGGCGCCGGTCGGCGCCATCGGGGATGGGCGGGGAAGACGGGTTCGATGACAGTGGTGCGGCGGAGAAGGAAGTCGACCCGATATTCAAGACGGCGATGGAGATATTCGGCGGCGACGTATCCGGTGAATCTTCGGACGGGAAAAAGGTAAAATGACAGATTTCCCCGCGTCGATGAAGTTTCTGATCGAAGAGTTCGCGAAGATGCCGGGCATAGGGTCGAAGACCGCGCAAAGACTCGCTTTTTACATCCTCAGATGCACAAAAGACGAAGCCGAATCACTCTCGGGCGCAATCCGCAAGGTTAAAGAATCGATCCGCTTCTGCAGGATCTGTAATAACTTAAGCGATGAAGATACCTGTGAAATATGCAAAAGCCCTTCCAGAAACAAGACGCTCTTATGCGTAGTGGAAGAGCCAAAAGATATAATGACGATCGAGAAGGCCGGGAATTTTAACGGGCTCTATCATGTGCTCTTAGGATCATTGTCACCTTTAGACGGGATAGGCCCGGCCGAACTTAAGATAAAAGAATTGACGGACAGGGTAAGGAAAGAGAAGCTTAAAGAGATAATAATAGCTACCGATTTTAACACCGAGGGCGAGGCGACAGCGTTATACCTTTTGCGTGTGCTTAAAGGCTCCGGGGTAAAACTCACGAGAGTAGCTTACGGCATACCTGTGGGCGGCGGGCTCGAGTACGCGGACCAGGCGACGATAGCGAAGGCGTTCGAGGGCCGGCGGGAACTTTGAGTTTTTTTCGATATGCTTGACAACTTTTCGTTTATCTGATATATTCATATGCGCTTATTCTTATGTTTAGTGAAGGAACAATAAATCGGAGGATATCATATGGCAGGAGTATTTGAGGCGATTAAGAAAGGTTTTGGTATTGCCACAAAAGGCCTCGGCCTTGTATCGATTCTGATAGTGTTCAATATTATAGGAAACTTGTTAAGCATACCATTCGCGATAGACCCGGCTCAGACGCCTACTGCCGAGCAGACGACGGCGGCTATAATATTCGCGGTGATATTCATATTAATAAGCATATTTGTACAGGGTGGAGCGTTAGCCCTTGTCAGGGATTATATAAAGGAAGGCAAGATGAAACTTGCCTCTTTTGCTTCTTATGGAGCGAAGTATTATCTGAAGCTTCTGGGGTTGGGCGTATTGATAGTGCTGATAATCGCTGTAGTCGCGATCATCGCGGCGCTTTTAATAGCGGTAACGGCTCCTCTTAATAATATTATTATCTCTTCCATAGCTATAGCGATTGCCATAGCTATAGGCGTAGTCGCGGCCCTGCTTTATTTTATACCTTTGGCCTTATCGCCTTACGCACTTATGTGTGAAGATTTAGGAATAATAGCCTCGATGAAGAGGGGCCTGGCGGTGGCCAGGAAACCATTCGTCAGAGTATTCATGCTGGTAATTCTATTCTTAGCGATGTTTCTCATATCTCTGGGCATAGGATTGGTGTTTGGTTTTATTGTAGGCATGATCAGCGCTCTGATACCGGCGATGGCCGCGAAGATATTGATGGCCGTTGTTACGAGCATCATCAACGGTTACTTAGGCGTTGTAATGATGGGCGGTTTTATGGTGTACTATCTCGGTTTAGTAGCTAAGACGGAAAAAACTATTTAACAAGCAACATTAGGTATCGACGGAAAAAATGAAAGATCTTACAGAAATTCGCTGGCATGGAAGGGGCGGCCAGGGGGCAAAGACGGCCGCTCTTTTATTTGCGGACGCCGCTCTCGCGCAAGGGATGTACATACAGGCATTTCCGGAGTATGGCCCGGAACGCATGGGTGCCCCGGTTACCGCTTTTAACCGCCTTTCATCCAAGCCTATACTACTTCATTCCGGTGTTACTGAACCTGCAATAGTTATCGTGCTCGATCCCACTCTTATAGAAACGGTCGATGTAGCCGAAGGCATCCCCGAAAACGGCGTACTTCTTATAAATACCGAAAAAGCGCCATCAGATATCAGGAAACTCTTTAAAATGCCGGCATCCATAAAGGTGTTTACGGTCGATGCGTCGACGATATCAAAAGAGACGATAGGCAGGGAGATACCGAATACTCCGATGTTGGGCGCTCTTATAAAGGCGACCGGGATACTCGATTTCAAAGAGATGTTCGAAGATACGAAGAAAAAACTCGAGAAGAAGTTTAAATCGAAGCCGGAGGTTATCGAAGGTAATCTTAAGGCGATCGAGCGTGCATACAACGAAGTAAAAAGTTAATTGGAGCGGAGATAACCGCGTAGGTTATCTCCGAGACAACACATGCTAACCTACGCGGTTAGTCATGATACGGGGTAGGATTCAAATGAAAGAGAAAGAGACAAAACCGGGTTGGAAAGAGTTGCCGGCAGGTGGCCTTATAATAGGCGGTGGCACCGCGCGAGATTTCAAGACGGGTGACTGGCGTTCGAATCGCCCGGTACTTATACCTGAAAAATGCATCAGCTGTCTTACCTGCTGGATGTATTGTCCGGATTCCGCCGTTATAGTTAAAGACGGCAAGGTGGTCGGGTTCGATTATGACCATTGCAAGGGGTGCGGCATATGCGAACATGAGTGTCCGGTAAAAGGTAAGGCGATAAAGATGATTTCCGAAAAAGAAGCGAAGAATAAATAATATGGCAAAGACAAATATAGTTGCAAAAACCGGAAATGAGGCGATGGCGGATGCTATGCGCCAGATAAACCCCGACGTAGTCGCGGCTTACCCGATAACCCCGGCCACCGAAATAGTCCAGATATTCTCCGGATACGTCGCGGACGGTTTGGTGAAGACTGAGTTTGTGCCGGTCGAGAGCGAACACTCGGCGATGTCGGCCTGCATAGGCGCCAGCGCCGCAGGCGGCAGGGCAATGACGGGTACTTCGAGCCAGGGACTCGCTCTCATGGCCGAGATGTTGTACGTAGCCTCGGGCTTAAGGCTTCCTATAGTGCTGGCGGACGTCAACCGAGCGCTTTCGAGCCCGATAAATATACACTGCGATCATTCCGACACCATGATGCTCAAAGAGTCCGGCTGGATACAGATATTTTCAGAGAATGCCCAGGAAGGTTATGACAACATGATCCAGGCTGTCAGGATAGCCGAAAAGGCGCGCCTGCCGGTGATAGTTACGACCGACGGGTTTATCATAAGCCACGGCATGGAGCGCATCGAAATACTTTCCGACGAGGATGTGAAGAATTTCGTAGGCGAATACAAACCGGAACAATACCTTCTGAATAGCGCCGCCCCGATTACTATCGGCGCGCTGGATCTGCCGGATTATTATTTTGAACACAGGCGGCAGGCGGCTGAGGCGATGAAGGAAGCGAAATCTATAATACTGGATATAAGCAAAGAGTACGGCCAGAAGTTCGGCCGTTCCTACGGTTTATTCGAAGAATATAAGCTTAGCGACGCGGAGCTCGTCATCGTAGCTATGGGCTCGACTGCGGGTACGACGAAAGTTGTCGTCGATGAGTTGAGGGCGTCCGGTGTGAAGGCCGGGCTTCTGAAGCCGCGGGTATTCAGGCCGTTCCCCAAAGATGAGATAGCCTCTGCTTTAAAAGGCGCTAAAGCGATAGCCGTGCTGGACAGGTCGGATTCGATGAATGGCAACGAAGGCCCGGTCTGCCTTGAAGTGAAAGCGGCTTTATATGACAAAGGGCTTGCTAAGCCGGTTGTGGATTACATCTTTGGCCTCGGCGGCAGGGAAATCAGGCTTCAGGACGTAGAGATGGTATATAATGATCTTGCCTCGATGTTAAAAGGTAAAACGTTCGATAAAGTTAACTATATGGGTGTCAGAGAATAATGGCTAATTTAAAAGAACTCGCGAAGCAGAAAGAATTATTTACAGGCGGCCACCGCGCATGCGCGGGTTGCGGCACCGTTATGATAGCAAGACAGGTACTGATGGCGTCGGGCCCCGACACCGTAGTTGTAAGCGCGACCGGCTGTCTGGAAGTAGTATCGACGATATTTCCTTTTACGGCGTGGAACGTTCCATTTCTTCACAGCGCTTTTGAAAACTCCGGCGCTACGGTAAGCGGCGTTGAGGCGTTGTATAAATCATGGGTACGGCAGGGCAAAATAAATAAGAAGATTAATTTCATAGCGTTTGGCGGCGACGGCGGCACATACGACATAGGATTGCAATCATTATCCGGAGCCATGGAACGCGGGCACAACATCCTTTATGTTTGCTACAATAACGAAGCCTACATGAATACCGGTGTTCAGCGTTCAGGCGCGACTCCGAAAGGGGCCGATACGTCTACGGCGCCGGTAGGTAAAGTGAAGAAGGGGAAGGAACAATACAGAAAAGATCTCACGGCGATAATGGTCGCCCACGGTATTCCGTACGCCGCCCAGTCAATAGCGGGTAACTGGCGCGATCTTACCTCAAAGGTGGAGAAAGCTCTCGCGATCGAAGGGCCAAAGTTTATCAATGTCTTCCAGCCGTGCAGGCTTGGATGGGCGTATCCTCCGGAGCTTACATGCGAAATGGGCCGTCTTGCCGCGGATACATGCACATGGCCTTTATACGAAGTTGTAAATGGCCAGTACAAGATTACATACAAACCCAAAGAGAAGAAACCTATTGCAGAGTGGATGAAGTTACAGGGACGTTTCAGACATCTTTTGAAGCCGGAGAATAAAGCTTTACTCGACGAATTGCAGAATAAGACCGACAAGAACTGGGAAGCGCTTCTTAAAAAAGAAGCCGCAATTTAGCTCTTCCTGCGGTAATCGCAAGTCCTCATACTACACACCTCACACGGTGATTTTACCTTCGAGAATAATTCCTTCGGGCCCGCGCCGACTACCGCGGATATCGATTTCTTCGGGGTCATCATACAACTTTCGGTGAGCGTAATGCCTATTGCGGAGAAATCTATAATTTTAGAGAGTTTAAACTGTTCCTCGATCGGCCAGTCGCAATAGCCTGGGCTGAATCGCATAGAAACGCTTAAGCCCTCAGAGGCCAGCTTATTTCTTAGGTTATCTTCCATGTTTTTTGCCATCGATTCGACCGCGAAAGATCCTATCCTGTCCAAAAAATACCCCAGCAGATGATCATCCTTAGTCATGTATCGGCTGGCGGTGTCTTCGACGCTTTTTCCGATAGTTACCGCGAACGCATATATGCAGGAAGACCCCTTTAGATGGGCGGAGAGCTCTTTGCTCGATAGCATTATGCCGCCATCTATGGTGAGTGAGGAAGCGCAGGATGTTAAAATCGGTTTTTTTATAAAAGTTACCGCAGGCACAGCCTTTAACCTGGCTATCGCGAGCGCTTCTTTCAGGTGTTTCAATACCGATTCGCGCGTATCGCCCGCGTTAATTTTTCCGAGGCGCTCTCGCTCCGATACGTGTTTTTCGACCCACTCCCAGTCGATGGTTATATTTTCAGCCTTAATTTTCATGCCTGCATTATACCACAAACTTGTAAAAGAGTTCCTTTATGATATACTTGTAAATATGTTTACCGCAAAATACAACTACAGTATTAGATGGGTGATGGCGCTTGCCGTTTCTGCGACGGTAATTCTTCTTTATCAGTTCGATATTTTCGAGCGCCTGGAACTTCTTACTCTGGATTATCGTTTCAAACTTAAAGCTCCGTCGGCACAAGCTTCCGACATAGTATTTATCGACATGGCCGAGGATAGCATCCATTCGATAGGCAGGTGGCCGTGGCCCAGGAGCTGGCACGCCACGCTTATAACAGCGCTCAGTGAATATAAGCCCAGGGCCATAGTCTTTGACGTGCTTTTTTCCGAGCCGCAGGATGCTTTGGACGATTCCGCTATGGCAGAAGCGATGCGGCAGGCGCAGTGCGTTTATCTACCCGTACTTTTCGACTTTAATATAAAAAACGCGCCGCATTTTTACGATGACGGTGGCGTAGGCGCGTCCTCGGCCATCGAACCGATTCCGCAGTTGAAAAAATACGCTAAAGGCGAAGGGCACATAAATGCCATGCCGGACATAGACGGTGTTTTAAGAAGAGTGCCGCCGGTTATAATGTCCGACGGGAAACCGGTATATCAGCTGGGGCTTAAGGCCGGGCTCGACCTTCTGGGCGTGAACGAACGCGGCGGCGTATCGTTCGATCCCGTACGGCACAAGATGTCGGTGTGGCTGGCGGATAACACTTCGATGAAGATACCGCTCGACGACAAAAATCAGTTTATTATAAACTGGAAGGCGAAATGGGGCAGAGAGTTTAAGCATTTTTCATATATAGATGTCATAAAGGCGTATGCTATCGTGAAAAAAGGCGGAACAAAGCCTGCAATCGATCTTAATGAGTTTAGAGGGAAGATATGCGTAATAGGATTGACGGCCGCCGGCCTTACCGATATAAAACCTGTGCCGATGGAGAACGCGTATCCTGCCGTAGGCGTGAACGCGACCATGATAAGTAATGTGTTGAATAAAAACTTTATTCACGGCCTCCCTAAGCCTTACAACATGCTCATTATACTGCTCGTATCCGTGCTCGTAACGATGTATCTTTTCAGCCTCCGTCTTATGGGAGGCATAGCCCTGGCGGCCCTGGGCATTGTCTGCTATATGGCGCTTTCGGTACTGCTATTTAATTTTTTCAATATCCTGATAACGGTATTTTATCCTGTTCTGGCCATAGCGTTATCTTATGCCGTCATATCGCTGTATGCCCAGATCGTTCAGGCCGCGGAGCGCGCGAATCTGTTCCGGCAGGCGACCCACGATGGGCTGACGGGGCTCTACAATATCCGGCATTTCAACCTTCTTCTCGAAGCCGAACTTAAAAACGTTTCTGTTTATAAAACAAGGCGGCTCGCGATAATTATGGCGGATATTGATAATTTTAAACATATCAACGACACCTACGGCCACCGTTCAGGCGATGTAATGCTGAGGGAGTTCGCGAAGACGATACAGTCGAAGTGTCGTCGCAACGATATTGTGGCAAGATACGGAGGAGAGGAATTCATAATAATGCTTACCGGCGCCGGCGAGAAGGAAGCGTTTGAGGTAGCTGAAAAGATACGCGAGGCCGTACAGGATAGGAAGATAAAATTTAAAAATAAAGTGCTCAGTACAACTATGAGCCTGGGCGCGGCCGAATTTTCGGGCGAACGCGACAGGGAAGATCTCATCGAAAAAGCCGACAGCGCTCTTTATAAAGCTAAGAGCGAAGGCAAAAACCGCGTATATCTATATTCCGCAATAAGTCGATAGGACTTTAAAAGGTCAATCCGAACCTTGTGCCCACCACGACAGCGTTATCGATATTATGCCCACCGCTGGGATTTACGATATACTGCATATCCGGTTGTAGGAACATCCAGGGTGTTATCATGAGTTTATATGAGAAGTCGAAGGCGAGTTCATAACTTTGTATCGGCGTTGTCGAGCCGTTGACTTCCTGATTATCGCGCTCGTAATGCGCCAGGTCGCTCGAATACTTTCCATACGAGAATCCTATAGCCATCACGTCATGTTTTCGCGTCGGGACGGAGCCTTTCCATACGAACCCGCCGTCGATAAAGAATGGGAACTTATTTATACTGTCGGGCGCCAGCGTAACCACCACAAACGGCGTAATGCCTTCATTGCACTTTGTCCCGGGCTTCCGGTATATCATCTGGTCCGCGTGGAAATATAATCCGTAATTACCTATATGCTTTTTTGCCGGCAATCCCGTTATCGCGGCGGAAGAACCGTTGACATCCGAATAGTAGTCCCGGAATGTGCCGCCGTGATAATAAAAACCTGCCTTGTAACGGCCGGGAAGCGTATTGAGTTTATATCCCGTATCTGTGCTATTCGCATTGGGAGCGTAAGCGAGCTCCTGGGCGAAGATTATTCCCTGCTTTAAGCGCATCGAAAAGTCGAGTCCGCATGCCTCCATGCGCCCGACCCTTGGATCGCCGTTATAAAGTCCGCTGATAGTGTATACGTCTTTAGCTATATCGCATTTTGCGCGCACTCCCCATACCGCGGTAGGATAAGTGGGGAAGAATACGTTTATAGGCACCGCGATTGGGTTTCCGTCGATGGCGTTGGTAACGAAGTTCCAGTAGATGTCGGAGGCGGCGAAATCATCTCCTGCCGCGATGCGGCCGGCGCGAATATTTAGCTTCTTATCGAGAAATGTTTTTTCGATGTACAGCCCGTAGAGCCTGAACTGCTGACTGCCGTAGATACTGCTCGCTACGAAGGCGTTACCGATGAGCGTGGAGGAGAGGTTCTGCCCGGTGCGCCACAAACCGGATATATGAAACTGCGTGCCTATCATGCCGACCGCTTTTTCAAGGTCGAAGTTAATATCCCAACCCGTTGAACTGTTCCATCTGGCGCCCTGATGCATTCCGCCGGAGACGTTTCCGAGGGTATCGGCCACGAAGCTTGATTCGAAGGTTACGCCTTTTGCCGCGATCTCCGACCTGGCGCCACCCCATTTGCCGGTCATCGGCGGGATCTTTGAGCTCGGGCATATGTCGGAGGCGTCGTAAAAATATTTATCGGCGGTTATCGCATCATCATCATCATCCGCGGAAGCATACGGCGCCCCCGCGAATAGAAATACGAAAAGAAGGATAATCGCCTTTTTCATTTCGCGCCCTCCTTCGAGCCGAGCATGCCGAAACGCTTACCCGAGCGCAGATAGGCTTCTATATTTTCGAGCGTGTGCCCTTTTGTTTCCGGGACGAAGAAGTAACAGAATATTATGCCTATTATACACACCGCGCCGTAGAACCAGAAGGCGCCTGCCTTGCCGAGCTTATCCGTGAGCGTAAGGAATGTGGCGGCGACGACCATATTGCATCCCCAGTTTGCGACGGTGGCCAGGCTCATCGCCCTGCCGCGTATTTTCAGCGGGTATATCTCCGCGATTATGAGCCAGAATATAGGCCCGAGCGATATAGCGAATGAGGCGATGTACCCCACGACACTTAACACGGTCAGCATTTTAAGGGAGCTGGCAAGCTCAGGTGTGTGAAACGCGAATCCGAGTATGCCGAGCGATATCGCCATACCCGTCATTCCTATATAAAGAAGCGGTTTTCTGCCCAGCCGGTCCAGGAACCATATCGCTACAAGCGTCATTAAAACGTTTACTGTTCCGACGCCAACAGTGGCTAATATCGAAACCTTGTGTGAGGCGAATCCTGCGAATTCGAATATCGTCGGGGCATAATATATTATCGTGTTTATGCCCGTTACCTGCTGAAAGAAAGCTAAGGCGATGCCGACAACGAGGGCAGGCCTCATCCACGGCTCGAAAAGTTCCTTCCAGCCGCTCTCCTTGACGCCGAGCGAATTGCGGATGTCGGTTATCTCTTTGTCGACTTCCTGGACGGGGAAGGTGTGCATCAATATCTTGCGCGCCTCTTCATCACGGTTTTTACTTACGAGCCAGCGCGGACTCTCGGATAGAGCTATCATTCCCACGATAAGTATAAGTGCCGGTATCGCGCCCAAGCCGAACATCCACCGCCATTCATTTTGTCCGGAGGATAGCACGTAATCCACAAGATACGACACTACTATGCCGCAGGTTATCATGAGCTGGTTTAACGATACCAAGGCGCCCCTTGCCTGCGGGGGCGATATTTCGGAGATGTAGAGAGGGGCTGTGTATGACGCGACGCCGATAGCTATGCCTATGATGAGACGGAATCCGATGATCATTGCGACGTTTAAAGCGAGCGAGGCGCCTATGGCGCCGACCGCGAAGAGGATGGCAGTTACAATAATTACTTTTTTCCGTCCGTAACGATCCGCCAGGGCGCCCGATAATGCCGCGCCGATGACCGCGCCCAAAAGGACAGCGCTGACGACGCTTTCTACCGCGTGTGAAGCCAGAGAGAACTGATCCTTTATGAAGAGTATCGCGCCTGAGATGACGCCGGTGTCGTATCCGAAGAGAAGTCCGGCGAGCGCGGCTATGGCCGCGGTAAGATATATGAATGCTTTGGCATGACTTTCGAACGAGGGCACATTCTTTTGTTCCATGACACCTCCTATTTTATTCAGTCATAGTGCTGGCTAAGTGCCGAAGCCTCCGGCCTCGGCCTATTTTATAAGCGTAGTTACCTCCTGAGGAAGATTTTCCGACTTTTTTATAAACGCCACTCCTATATCGTAAGACCCATTATCGTTGTCCTCTATCCTTACCACTTTTCCCAAAAGCCGATTATCGACTATGAGAGCGAGTTCTTCGATCTCTTCGCAAAGCCTCGTCGTCCTATAGTCGACATCGAGGATGATTATACTGGACAGCCTCGGCGGATATACGCTATTGAAGAGCATGCCCGATGCGCTTAAGTTTTTAGTAACGGCGTCGGCCAGGTCGGATACCGAATGGTCTTTTAAAGATATCTCTTTAAAATGCGCCTGTCCGTCATGCCTGTACCGGAAAAATTTTCTTCTATCCGCGCCCGCAAAATTGTCCGACATACCGCCTCCTAAAGATTTATTGGAAAATTACATCCGTAACTATGTTATTGCGGAAGGTTATCTTCATGTATCTGGTTTTCTGCGGCTTCAAGTTTAATAATAAAAACTTGTCGCCCATATTGGTCTTGTAGGTCCATGTTTCCGTGCATACGCCGTTTTCCGACGACGATGTTTCCGAATCCGGGTAACCGAATGTAGTGAAGATATATGTCTTGTTGTAATTTATGTGGGTGAGGGTTTCATTCATGGCGTTCAGCATATTGGATTGCTGTTTAAGTGATTGGGCGCATCCGGTCATCAGGGCAAGGCAGAGTACTATCGAAAATATCCGCATTATTATAATGATCTCCTTTAATATTAAACTACACAAGTATAACACATAAATAGGGTTATGCAAGGGTCTATTTGCTAAGTGTCAATATGATATTGTATGTGCCGTCGATCACTTTTGACATATTCGCGTAATCGAGCGTTTCGGCGCGGTCATTTTTGGAATGCATATAAGGATTGCGGTAGATGCACGTGTCGGTTATCCATATCGACTGGTATCCGAATACCCAGAAAGCGCGATTGTCCGATGTCATGAGGCCGGGGAGTATCGGAGCAGGTATTATAAGGTATTCCGTCGGGATATCTGTCGCTTTTTTAAACTCGCCTACCGCCTCGCGCAGTATGGTGTATGCCGACAGGTCGCCGCTGAAACCTATGAAATTGCCCTTATCCGGATAGAACGGGGCGAGGGGGAGGGGGCGCTCCTGCGAGCCGGGCTTGTCGGAGTAGTAGCCGATCATGTCGATGCATATGACAAGCTCGATGTCGTCGCCTCTTATCCGCGCGTCTTTGGCGTACCGGTAACTGCCCGTGTCCTCATCTTCGGAAACGAACTCGAGCTCTTCATTGGTGAATGCGATAAATTTCACCGTTTTTTCCGGATTCTCGGCGGAGAAACGCCGGGCCAGCTCCAGCACGGCGGCGATGCCGGAGGCATTATCATCCGCGCCGGGCGAATTCCAGTGAGTATCGTAATGGGCGCAGACTATTATGATCTTGTCCTTTTTGCTTCTGCCTTCCTTTGTGGCGATTATATTCTTAAACCGTCTCTCCGGTGAAAAGCCCGCTTCCATGGCGTAGACTTGCTCTTCGGGTTCGTAGCCGTATCGCCGGAATTCATTTTCGATGTAATCTGCCGCGCGTTCGAGATTCCGGTAGTGGAGAGTATTGCGTGGGCCTATGATGGAGGATAAGACGCGGACATGCCGCGCAGTATCGTCTTCGGCATGCGCGTTAAAAACCGCGCACAATATGACAAGAATAGCGAAAAATAATTTTTTCATATACTTATGGAAAATATTACATCATATCCGGCCCTTTGGCAAGGGCGATTCAAAGTATTTGAAAAAACCGCCGCCCTGTGCTACAATTCTTTCAGCTCTTTGAACAATTGTTCCCCTGTAGCTCAGTCGGTAGAGCATCTGGCTGTGCACGAGCGAAGCGCCGAGTGCAAAACTCGGCGTACAGCGCCTAAAGTTAGCAGCCTGCGACGGAAACGTCGCGGTGAAAAGCGAGTAAATTCAGGGAAATCCGTCAATGTATAATTGGCGGGCTATCCTGAGCCAAGCCTCACAATTGTGGGGAAGGTGCAGAGACTAGAGACTCGCTACCTAAGTCCTTTCGTCATTGCGAGGCCCGAAGGGCCGAAGCAATCTCAAGGGATATGGTAATGGTATAGTCCGACTCTCCGGGTAACCGGAGTCAGATCGTAACCAGAGTGTCCGAGGTTCGAGTCCTCGCGGGGGAGCCATATTAGACAGGTAAGCCTTTTGGAATCATTCTAAGAGGCTTACCGTCTATGGATTAACGACTTAGGTGGCAAGCGTGCAGTTCTAAGATGCTGTAGCCCCGACATCCCAAGCACACTTTGCTTGGGATTTTTTATTAGCAGGATGTGCAAAAAATAGGACGTCTTTAGATACATACTCATTTGTAAGTTTTACAGGCACGATAAAGTTATGAAAGAATAAAATGCCATTAGTGACATTATTTATTAGTAGATTGATACTATCAGCAATTCTAATCTATGCATCTATACTTGTATGGACCAAGAACGTAGATTTGATACAATGGGCAAAAACAAAAATAGAATCGGCGTTACCTGTAAATCCCCAGAGTAGCGAAAAACCTTACATTGTTTCGCAATCAATAATAAAAGGCGTGTTACCTGTTTGCACAATTAAAAAAATACCCTATCAAGCTTTTGGGGAAAAGCTTGAGCAGGAAGAAGATGGACTTTATTTCATATTAGAAATATCAACTGAAAATCAGCCGTTAAATTTGAGCCATATCATTTTAAAGGGCGAATTATTTTTAAGTGGTAACGAAGGATTGTGGCTAAAAGGGGTGGCTGGCAAGACATTATACCAAATTAACAATCAAATAAGCGAAAAACGTCCTTACTATGCAATAAAATGGGTGACATCATCTCCAATCCCAAATAAATTTGATAAAAATGAAAGCACGCTTGCGCTCTTCGTTCTTAAGGAGCAGGATACTGAGCAAGGCAGAAGCTTCTTAAGTGATAGCGATGATCATCTTAAAAATTATGTAGGATACAAAACACTAGGACAAGCACCTAAACTGGAAAGCACACATCCAAATATACAGGAATTTTTAGAAAAAAAGATAGATGGTAATAAAACGTATTTTTCAAATATCCGGAAAGATTTTTTGAATGGGAATATTAAATGGTATCTAAAAATTGGGGAGAAAGAAATTTTAATCCCAAACGGAAAAATTAAACCTATAAAATTTCAACCTCTTGGTCAGGAAGATGACATTTTAAAAGTATCTTTGGAAAGCATTTATTATCGGAAATCGTATTAAAAAGTTTACGCAATAAAGCTAAATTAGGTGCAGTATTTAGTAAGTCCAAAATAATATATTTAATTAAAATTTCATACTACTCCAACAGTTTCTCTGCCTCACTCGTATACAAAAACCCTAAGACTTAAGGTTAAGGGGACGGTTCTGGCGGCAATCCCAGACCTGTCCCTAAAAGAACAGCTCGTCCAGCAACTTATCCTTTTTTCCTAGGATTCTTGCCTTGTAGCTACTCCAACCGTAATCTTCAGGTCTTAATACGATATTTGCTCTTACGGGATTATATTCTACGTAGCTTATGCAATTGATAAGGTATTTATCTTTCTGGATCACATGGCTTTTGTACCTATCCTGCCAAAAATGACCCACGCTCTTATATTTATACCTGAAGTATTGAGCATAGGAAAGATTTATGCCGTGCATAGCCTTGCTTAAGAAAGAGGACTCCATAACCATATGCACATGGTTATTCATCAGGCACCAACCGTATAACTTAAACTTATACCTATCCTTGTACTTGAGTAGAAACTTATAATATGCTCTACAGTCGTTCTCATCCTTAAATATGGCCTGTTTCTGATTGCCCCTTGTTATTACATGATAACATACGTTATCCAATATGAGCCTTGCCTGTCTGGGCATACACACCACCTCCTACTATATAGACGGTCAAAACGCGATTTTGTTGCAAATTATTTTAAAAAAGATTATGTAGAGGACAAGTTTGAAATTGTAAAGGGGACGGCTCTGAGATACAATATGGGACAGGTCTGGGATGTCGACCGGAACCGTCCCTTATTACATACTTATTACATAGAGGAGATAGTTATGAGTGAAATAAAAGAAATTACAGGGAAAATAATACAATTTAGGGATGAGCGTGACTGGATGCAATTTCATGACCCAAAGAATATGGCCGTTTCGATAATACTCGAAGCTTCTGAGCTTTTAGAGCATTTCCAGTGGAAGACGAAGGAAGAGGTTGAGAAATATGTTATGCAAAATAAGTCGGAAATCAAAGACGAAATTGCCGATATCGCGTTATACCTTTTTGAATTAGCCGATAATCTCGGGATCAGTTTGAATAGCGCTATGGAGGAAAAACTTAAAAAGAATGCGACGAAATATCCGGTAGAAAAAGCTAAAGGCAAACATACAAAGTATAATAAATTATGAACATTTCTTTAGGAGCGGATGGAACTCCCAAAAGAAAACGGCGCGTGCGTTATAAGGGCAGGAATCCCCGGCGTTTTGACGAAAAATATAAGGAACTCAATCCGGTAAAATACGCGGATGATATCGAGAAGATCGTAAAGAGCGGTAAAACTCCAGCCGGAACGCATCGGCCTATCTGTGTTAAAGAGATCCTGGAAGCCCTTGATCCTAAGCCCGGGCAAACCGGCTTAGACGGCACTTTAGGGTTCGGCGGCCACACAACGGAACTCCTTCGATGCATTATGCCCGCCGGGCGCCTTTTTGCTATAGATGCCGATCCGATCGAGTTAAAGCGTACCGCTACGCGCCTGCGAGCTCTGGGCTTCACCGACAAAGAACTTATTTTTCGGCAAATCAATTTCGCCGGTATCCCTAAAATGCTTACTGACGCAGGCGGCGGGTTTGATTTTATTTTGGCGGATCTGGGCGTTTCGTCAATGCAATTAGACAATCCCGCCCGGGGGTTTACCTTTAAATGGGAGGGGCCGCTTGATATGAGATTTAATCCCGAACGCGGCCAGCCGGCCTCGGCTTTGATCAAGACAATCTCCGAAAAATCTCTGGAAAAAATACTTTTTATTAACTCCGACGAACCTCATGCGAAAACGATAGCCGCGGCTATCCATAAGAACTGCCATAAAATTAACACAACTAAAGCGCTTGCGGATACCGTAAAAGAAGCGCTGACTACTGTAGCGCATGTAGGTTCCAAGGATGAGATAACCACGTCGATCCGCCGTACATTCCAGGCTTTACGCATTGAAGTTAACGACGAGTTTTCGGCGTTGGAGCAGTTTTTAAGGAATCTACCGATATGCCTTAAGCCCGACGGGCGAGTGGCTATTTTAACCTTTCACTCCGGTGAAGATAACAGGGTGGTTAAGTCTTTCCGGGATGGATTGAGATCGGGCATCTATTCTGAAATTTCCCGCGATCCAATAAGGCCGACGCCTAAGGAATGTTTTGATAACCCGCGTTCCAAGAGTGCAATATTACGCTGGGCTATAAAAAATGGGGACGGTTCTGACGGCAATCCCAGACCTGTCCCTCGTAGCGAGCTAAAAATCACACCAAGTTACCCATCCTATGATATAATTACTTCCGATGAAAAAGAAAATCCTGATCCTTAACGGCAGTCCGAAGAAAAACGGCAACACCGACACGCTTGTTCGATGGTTTGTCGAAGGCGTTTCTTCAAAGGATGCCGAAATCGAAATAATTCACGCCGCGCGCCTTAAATTTAAGGTGGGCGGTTGCACGTCCTGCAGAATATGCCAGAAGATAAAGCGGTTTGAATGCGTCATCAATGATGACGTAAAGGATGTTCTTAAAAAAATGGCGAAGGCGGATATAATCGTCTTCGCGACACCGCTTTATTTTTACGCTTCCAGCGCCCAGCTCAAGCTCATAATAGATCGGATGTTTTCACTTTATAAATGGAATAATAAGACAGATACTTTCGTTTCACCTATGATAGGTAAAACGATGGGCCTTATAGTAAGCGCATACGAGAATATAGGGCTAAAGGTAGCTGAGGGGTCTTTTAAACTTACCGCCGATTATAGCGGTATGCGTTTTAAATCATTTCTGGTGTCAAACGCCGGGGAATCCGGCGAGGTCACGCGAATAAAGAATATACGCGATAGAACCGAAACTTTTGCAAAAGGTTTGTTAAAACTCGCTAAATAGAAAGTTTTATATCCTTCAAAAGGAGGAAAGGATGAAGAAGAGCCTGATTTTCAGCAGTATATTAGTCTCGGCGTTTTTAGTTGTACATAACGTTTATGCTCAGGAACCCGCAATTGATTATAAGCAATTGATAGCTAAATGCAGTGAGGCAATTAAACAGGCAAAATCATACAATGCTAAGATGGAATACGCAAACTCCTTTACAATTAACTCGCAGGAGAACAAGGGTAATTCCGCGGAGTTAAGCATAGCTTTTATAAGCCCGGACAAATTTAAGATAGCGCAAGTTATAGATGAGGGCTCGGATGAGAAGTTGTGGGACGGCTGGATAGTTATAGGCGATGATTATTATGTTCTTAAGCCGGTTTTCGGATGGGCAAAGGAAGATGACGATAATCGCAAAACAATGTGCAGAGCTTACTCTCCCGAAGGCATTATAAAACAGTTAGCAGAGATCGAAAAGGGGTACAGGAGAGATTCGATAAGCTCTGCTACTAAAGACGGAATAGAATATTTTGTAATCAAATATTTATTCGGCAAAGAATCAATTAATGTCGAATCTTTACCGCCGGAATTAAAAGATAGCAAAATAAACGGAACATATGAAATTTGGATCAATAAAAATAATTATTTACCGGTAAAACAATCGGAGGAAGTTTCCTATTATTCGAATGAGCGGAATAAGGGGACTTCATCAGCGGTCACAAATTATTTCGCATATAATGATGATAAGATAAAAATCGACGTGCCTGTGCCCGGCGATAAGACTTTTTAACAGGATACCATAAATTAAAATGGCAGTTTAAGCGGGGGGATTTTGGCGTGGTAGGGGAGGATATATGATTTCCTGCCCCTATCATCCTCATCCGTGTTATAATTACAGCATGCAGACATATTCCAATCGTAAGCATTGCATTCATTTCCGCCGCAACAGGACTATCAAAACATTCATAATAACCGCCTGCCTCGTTTTTTTATTTACGCTTCCCGCAATGTGCATATCTACCGGTGAGAAAGCGCCTTATTTTAAGATAACTTCGGGCAGTAGTGAAGTTCTTACGGCCGATATGTTGAAAGATAAAATAGCTGTTATCTTTTACGAGACAAAAGATACAAAAGAAAAGAACAGGGCACTCAAAGAAGATCTAAACGCTTTTTACAAAGAGCGATCCGCGAAAATACAAAAAGAAATAATGAAAGTGGCCGTTATACGATGCTCTGCCTTTATGCCGAATATATGGCGACAAAGTTTGCGTGAGAATTCCAAAAAAGAAGGCATGATTATATACGGAGATTGGGATGGTGCCATGCAAAATGAGTACGGTCTGGCCGTTGGAGAAAGTAATTTTATTATTATTGATAAGAACGGCATTGTTATATATACGAGGGCAGGATTTATTCCAAAAGAAGATTTTCCGGCAATAAGAAATATTTTAAATGGTGCAGGAGAATAATGGCCGGGGGTATTTGTGGGATTAATATCGCTTCTCTTCAGTAACCCGGCCCTATTTGTAATTCTCGCCATCCTGCTTTTGTATTCTGTGATAATCCATGAGATTGCTCACGGCTGGGCCGCGTATCTTTTTGGAGATGATACGGCGATGCGTTCCGGCAGGCTTTCTCTTAATCCGATGTTTCATCTCGACCCGGTAGGGACGATAATGCTTTTTATCGTGGGTTTCGGTTGGGCAAAACCGGTACCTGTTGATTATTCGAGGCTGAAAAATTTTCGCCTGGGCCTCATCTCTGTTTCGCTGGCAGGATGCCTGGCAAATATACTCATAGCGGCCATCGCGCTATTTTTGCTTCGGGCCGGTATCGCCGGCTCAAATCCTACGGCTGTATTTTTGTTGTCCCTCGTCGCGAGGATAAATATAATACTTGGAGCCGTCAACCTTATACCGATTCCGCCTCTGGATGGGTCCAAAATACTTATGGGTTTTTTGCCCAGAACCGGACAGGCGATTTTAGCGCGATTCGACACATATGGACTGCTTCTCCTGATGCTCTTGCTTTTTTCAGGCCTTTTGAATCCGGTTATAATGTTCATGCAGAAGGCTATCCTGAGCATGCTAGGATTTCTGTTTGGGATGGTTAGATAAGGATAGCGGGTCAGCGACACTTTACATAACAATATAGAACGAGGTACCCGATGATCGATAATAAACATAAAGATCCGCTTCATGGCGTTACCCTTGAAATGATCCTGATCCATCTGGTCGAGAAATACGGGTGGGAAGAGATGTCGCGGAGGATCAGGATAAATTGCTTCGCCAAAAATCCCAGTATCAAATCTAGCCTGGCATTTTTGCGACGAACTCCCTGGGCCAGAAAAAAAGTGGAATGCCTGTACCTGGGCAAGTGATCTTCAGGAGAAAATGTAACGAAAAAGGACGTTTTATGATATTCGCAGAGCAGGCATTCGAGACGAGGATATTCGAGAGCGTTTCCGCGCTCGGGCAGGATTTTTCCAGAAAAGAATTTTCCGGCTGTACATTCAAAGGGTGCGACTTAAGCGGATGCAGGCTATCCGGCTCGCTATTTAATGACTGCGCGTTTCTTGCCTGCAACCTTTCGAATGTAAAGATAGACGCTTGCAGTTTTCGGCGCGCGACTTTTGAAGAATGTAAGCTTGTCGGCATAGCGTTCTGTACGGTAAATCCGTTTCTTCTCGACTGGAGTTTTAAGAAATGCAGGATAGAGATGTGCGATTTCAGTAATATTAAAATGAAACACAGTCATTTCATCGAGTGCATTATACGCAAGACGGATTTTATCAGCGCCGATCTTACGGAGTCCGACTTTTCCGGCACCGATTTAAGCGGCAGTAGATTTCACCATACAAACCTGGAAAAGTCTGACTTCACAGGTGCTTTTCATTATTACATCGATCCCGCGAATAACAGATTGAAGCGGGCAAAGTTTTCCTATCCCGAGGCCCTGTCATTACTTGCGCCTTTCGAGATCGACATAGACGGTTGATGGTATGTTTATTCAATAAGCAATTAGCGTACCCTTAAGCAAGTAGCAAGTAGCGCACCCTTAAGGGTGCGCTACGAGGATGCGCTACGAGTCCGGATGGCTCCTTGCCCCTTTCGAGATCGATATGCGTAAAGTGACGCGAAAAAATCGCTTGTAATGCTTAAACATAAATGGTAATGTTTAACTCGCCAAAGAAAGGTTTGTATGAATAAAAGAGCGCTTCTTACCATATGTCTGGTATTATTTTTTTCCATATCTGTTTTTGCCGCAAGCAGTGATGCTTCTTATCCCGAGCTACCTTACAAAGAACGCATCTTCCCGCGGGGACTTATACCTTCGTCACATGCGCCGAGTATTGCGGAGTCGCCCGATGGAGAGCTACTCGTCGTATGGCATGCTTCCTGGAACCCGAAGGCGGTTATATGGAGTTCGAGAAAGCCGGCGGGCGCCGATAAGTGGACCATGCCGTCGATCATTAATCGCACCATCGGACGCGGTAATAAAAATCCGGTATTATATTTGGGCAAAAATAAGAAGCTATTTTTATTCTGGGCCGATGAAAAGAAATTTATATTTAAAATAATCATGGACAGACTGCAGGTAAAGACGTCCGAGGATTTCGGGCATACGTGGAGCAAGACCCGCGATGTGGGTATCACGTGGTTTCTCCCGAGGACACATCCTGTAACGCTCGATAACGGTGACATCGTCCTGCCGATATATACGGACTTAAGCACATCTTCCGCCTCAGCTGTTTCTAAAGACGGTGGCATGACATGGCAGGGGCCGAATTATATGCTGTTTTTCTTCGGTATTCAGCCGACTATAATACAGCGCTCCGATTCGAGCTTATTTGCTTTGATGCGCACCGGCATGTGGCCGCGTCTGGCCTGGCAGGCGGAGAGCGCGAATGGCGGCCGGTCATGGAAGAATCAGAAGCTCTCCAATGTGGAAAATCCCGGATACTCTCTTGAAATGATTAAGCTGAAGAGCGGGAATATCGTGCTCGCATTCAATGATTCCAAAAAGAAGCGTTCAAGCCTGAGCCTGGCCTTATCGTACGATGGCGGCAGGACATGGCCATGCGTAAGGACGATCGAAGATGAGCCTGGTAACGTGTTCGGTTATCCTTCCGTTGTGCAGGCCAGGAATGGCCTGATACACGTAGTATATTCTGCCGATGGCAGAAACAATATAGTCCATTTCGTTGCGGATGAGAAATGGCTTGAGGCCGGACGGCGCTAATAGAAACGAGTATACAAAAAACCCTCGGCTTTTGGCCAAGGGTTTTTTATTGCAATGACGCGCTGTTTTATTCTCCCGGCGCAGGTTCCGGCGCGGCATCTTTTACCGCAGGAATCGCGGGGGGAACAGGAGCGCCCGCTTCATCGGCAGGTGGCGCCGCCGGTTCGTCCGCCGTGCTCATTGCCGAAGCATCCTTTTCACCGGACGATCCAGCCGGACATTCACCGCATCCGGCACTGGCATACGGAACTACAGCTCCAATAAGCCCCAGCGTTATAAACAATATTGCCAACATTTTCTTCATATCGTCCTCCTTTTGTATAACATAAGTATAGCACATACTTGTTTGTTTGTCAATTTATGTTAAAATCTCTAAGATCGAAACCTAATCCTTTGCAAATCGCGACCGCTTTTGTTGTAATATCATTTTTTAGGGCATCTTCTTTTTCCATCGCTTTCTCCCGTAACAACAACCCGCTTCTTACGAATGTCGCAAAAACAAATCCATCCTGACTTATGCCGGTTTTTTTTATTGCGTCATAGTTGTTTAGGACATGAATCGTACAGTCAAATCTTGTGTTTACGCCGGATTCGGATTGCCAACCAATGCCATTTTTAAGAGCCTCGACAAATCTTACAGGGTCATATTTTACGTAGTCGAAAAAATAAAGCACCTCGACGTTTTTGACGTCGAACGGAATTTGCAGAAAAGGGTTAAGTTTTTTCATCCCCTTAATTATCCCGAAGCTATAATTTTCCCGTATGCAAAAATATATATACCTCAGGCTATGGTAGAAAAATAGCCATATATTAAGTAGGTTAAGATTTGACCCCGGAAATAGAGAAAAAACTTTAGATATCTGCGTCATTACTTTTTTTATGGTATTTTTACCATAAGTATTTCTAGAGGGAGGTTTCGAATAGACAAGAGATTTACTTTCAAAAAGAGTGGCTCCCCATAATATAAAATGTATCTTTCGCTTAAAACATTCTTTCATTACCGCCGCCCTAATATCGTTTTCGCAGTAGGTGCACAAATTTACAAATCTTCTTAGGTACTTTGAGATGTAGAGCATTTCTATGACTATTTGATGACGAAATTTGGAATTGGTTATTATGAGATCGACGTTTAAGTTTTTGCAGATATTTTTAACGTTTTGAATTGCGGTTTGAGGCACAAAACCGGAATCGAAAAATACCGCCAGAGGCTTAAGGCTGAGATTCTTGACGGCGTACATCAATACATATGAACTATCCTTTCCGCCGCTTATTGGTACGACGCAATCGTACTCGTAGTTTTTTTGCGACCTTATTTTCTCTAAAAGCTTTTTCGGGCCCAATTTACCGTCTAAACCGTATGCAGATCGGTCGAAGTTTCTGCAAAATGTGCATAATCCATTTTCTATAGTAACTCCTGGGCAAGAATCCGGTATTATGCATCTTCGGCATATTTGCATCTATCGTTCCTCCGTTATTATTTTTTACATTATAGCATACCGCACAATAATTGCGGATAGCGTATTTTTGTGCGGGTATTGAATTACCGATACTCTGTGATATACTTATACCGTTATTCTATGAAAAGGGGGAGAGCATGAAGAAGATTTTTATCGCGGCGATGGTTTTTGCATTTGCGATAGGATTAAGCGCGATGGGATATTGCCAGGATGAAACCGCGGATGACAGGGCTATGGTTCAGTCCGAATCACAGATGGATTCCGGGCTTAGTTCCGAGATAGCGAGTGATCGGGCACAGAGCCAGGCCGAAGTGGATCAGGTCGACAGGTCGATGGATATCAGCGGTAATTAAAAACAATAAATAGCCGGCGCCTAATCGCCGGCTATTTTGTGCCCTTTACTATCCTTAACACCGCATCTCTTCGTATTTTTCGTGTTGCTGTTTTCGGAAGTTCTTCATAAGATATTTTGAAACTCATTATTCTTTTGTGCGGGGCGAGTTCTTTGCTAAGCCGGTTGACTTCGGCGGATATTTTATTTAAAACCGCTTCTTCGCTGGTGATATTCTCCTGCTCCAGTAACTCGCGGTTGGGCACGATGACGGCATAGACCTCTTCGTGCCCTTTACGCAAACCCCGCTCGGCGGTCTTCGGCAGAACGCATAATTCTTTTATATATAGGCTCTTTCCGATAACTTCTTCGACTTCTTCGGGGAAGACTTTTTTCCCGCCGCCCAGGATTATTATGTTCTTCTTCCTGCCCGATATATATAGGAAGCCGTCTTTGTCGAAATAACCCAGATCACCGGTATGGAACCAGCCGTCTTTGATAACCTCTGCGGTCTTTTCCGCCCGCATGAAATATCCCTTCATAACATGAGGGCCACGCGTGATTATTTCGCCCTCGGCATCTGTGTCGGAAGCTTTCAATATCTTTACCTCGACACCGGGCAGGGGTTTGCCGACCGAGCCGAAGCGGTTTTCCGTGAAAGTATTGACCGAGATGACCGGCGCTGTCTCCGTGAGCCCGTACCCCTGCAATATTCTGAAACCCAGCGCATTCATGCCGATCTCGACGTCGAGATCCAGCGGCGCGCCGCCGCTTATAAATGTGTGTAGGCGGGAGCCGAATTCTTTATGGATGGACGGAAAGAATATTCTACCCATGCGTATGTTGTATTTGAGCAAAATTGTCGATAAAGATAATAGCGCACCGAAGATCTCGCGTTTTAACGGCGGTAGCTTTGATACCTTCTTCATTATGCCAGTCCAGATGAGTTTCAGGACGAGCGGTACGCATATCATCGCGGTCGTGCCGGTTTCCCGCATGAGAGGCATGAGAGTATTCGTCTTCAATGTGTCGCAATAAGTTACACACGAGCCCGCGTATAGCGGCGCGAGGAATCCGCCTGTTATCTCGAGCATGTGATTGAGCGGTAGGACGGAGAGTAGCCGTTCTTTCGGTGTGCATTGTATGATCTGGCTGAACTCGAGCATCTGGAAGAGGAGGTTCTTATAGCTGATCTCCACACCCTTGGCGACCCCGGTGGTGCCGGAGGTATAGACAATTATCGCCGTATCGTGGGGATGCACCGGGCGTTCCCTTTCTTTGCCACGGTGCGGCCTGAGCTTGTTCAGAGATATCATGTCCGTGCGCGTGCTATTGTCGAGAAGTATTATGTTGTGCAGATGAGGCAGGACTATGCGCAGGCGGTCGATAGTGCCTATGTGTGAAGCGCTTACAAATATGCATTTGGCCCGGCTGTCGTTTAGTATGAACTGTATTTCGCTGTCGGAAAGTTTGACGTCTATCGGCAGGATGATGCCGCCGGAAGATATGATGCCGAAATACGCGCCTGCCCACTCGGGCCTGTTCTCGGAAAATATAGCGACCCGGTCGCCTTTATCTATCCCGAGATTTATCAGTACGGAAGATATGCTTACGGCGCGCCGGGCTAATTTGACGTAGGATATTTCCCGGAAAGTACCGTTATCGTTTTTTATCCGGAGGGCGGTTTTATTACCATATTTTTTGTTTATCGCTTCGAGGACGTCTTTTATCGTAACGCTTTTCAGGACGTCTTTTACCATCGAATCTATCATAATATTCCCCTGGAATCAAACTTCGGAGACGAATGTTATCAGATCCGCTTGTTGAGCCAACGCAGGAGGTCGTCGAATACTTTTTCCCGGCCGAGTTCCATGGTGAGCGAGTGGCGCATCCCGGGATATTCTATGATATCTTTATGCTCGAACTTTATGCCGTCGAATATCTTTCTGCTCGCCTTGGAGCATACGAAGGTGTCGGCGCCGGCGAGGAGGAAGAGGGTGTCGGTCCTGACTTTATGTTTGAAAAGCTTGCTGGAGAGTTGGCCGAGGAGAATGCTTTGCAGGAGTACGGGTGTGGCCAGCTTGTGCTCGAGCTTATCATTATCCATGATTTTTTTGCATTCCGGGTCGCGTGTACACATCTCGTTTGTGAATGGCATGACGAATTGCTTTTTGGCGTTGTAGAAACGCGCCGAGACCATACGGATATATTCCATTATGGAAAAATTGAGGCTACTCTTGAACCCGGGCGATACGCAGATGAGCCCGCGAAAAAGACGCGGTTTTTTTATTACGGTGAGAAAACCAGTCAGCCCGCCCATGCTTTCTCCGGCTAAGAATACCGGGATGCGTTTATGTTCCCGTCGGATAATACTGTAAAGCCGCCGGATATCATTGATATAGGTATTGAGCGAATCTATATGGCCTTTTACGCCATCCGTGTTACCGAAACCCTTTAGCTCTATCGAGTAGCAGGATATACCGTGTCCGACTAAGAAATTGGCTACGAATTCCCAATTGTTGCTGTGACCGCCGAGGCCGTGGACCATGAGCATGGCGGCTCGAGGGGACGAACAGCCCCATTGCCTGTACATTATGCCTCTTTTATCGCAACGTTTCATGAAAATATTATACCACAGGTAGAAATAACCGCGTAGGTTATTTGAGTGAATGATAGCGGGATAACCGCGTAGGTTATTTGAGTAAAATAACTGGCCAACCTACGCGGTTGGAGGGGTGTTGGTGTCAGATAACCGCGTAGGTTATTTGACGGTAAGCGCCTGTACAACCTACGCGGTTGGGGTGGTGTTTTAATCTTGCGAACAGTTTTTGTTTAATGTAAAATTGAATGCTTCGAGAGGTGCTATATGCAGCGTGTCCGTTATGAAGTTGATCCTTATAATAGGTTGGTGATTGCCGACGACGGCTCCACCGGCGATCTTCCGAAGTTTCGACAGGCCATCGACGGGCAATTCAAGCTCGACGAATATAATAATCTGTCCTATCGCGTAAAGGCGCCGCTCTCCGAAGGCGATGATATTCCGCATCAGGTGGATATCGGCGGCAGTTGGCGGCTCGGAGACAAGCACGAGCTTAGGCTTGCCGTGGAGCAGGCTTCGCGCAAGACGTTCGGCGACGAGATAACCTTACAGGGCGATATTTTAGACGTCGATAAAAACTCGCTTCTTTTTTCGATTACTACGAGGACCAAGGCCGGCGGCCGTTCGACATACATAATGGCGCTCAAGGGCGTATGGAAAGCGGATGAAAATAACCGGTTGTCTTTTTACGCCCGGCGGGAAAATGGTAATACCGACGCCCTGGTTTTTAATGGGGCCTGGGAGATAAACAAGAATCATCAGATAGTCTATAGATACGAAAAGACGCACGAGCTTGTATTCAAAGGACACTGGGACATAAAAGAGAAGTTTCGTCTGACATATCTGATGGATGTCAATTCTTCGTCGGCGTTTGAGTTCAAGGTCGGCGCAGGAGTGATGAAGGAAGATTATATAGCGTACGAGGCCGGCATAGGATTTCAGCGCGGGCTCAAAAAGATAAAGAAAAGGATCACTTTATACGGCGCGTGGAAATTAAAGAAAGACACGGGGTTAGTTTTTGAGATAGAATATGAATCCGGCGAGTTTTATTCCATCCTCTTCGGCGCGGATTGCGCGCTCGGACGGGGAGGCGTGGTATCGTTTAAACTCAAAGAAGGCGTTAGCGGACGGGATCTCGGGATGTCCGTGAAGTTATCCCGGGATATACTGGGAGGCGACGGCGAATTATTTATGCGCGCTCTGGCGTCGCGGCGGGAGTTGGCCGTATACGCGGGCGCGGCGTGGAGATTTTGACAGGTCAATGGAGGGGGAAAAGATGAAGACGCTCGTAACTTACTATTCATACAGCGGAAATACCGACAGGATCGCCGGAATATTTGGCAGGATGCTCGAGACAAGAGGCGAGGTTCATGTTCAGCGTCTTAAGCCTGTAACCGAAATAAAAAGTTTCATCGGCCAGTGCCGCGCGGCGCGGAAGGCGGAGAAAGCGATACTTCAGGAAGGCGTAAGGTTTGACGTTACTTCCTACGATCTTGTTTTGATCGGCTCGCCTGTATGGGCATTCGCTCCGGTACCTGCGATAAATACATTTTTAGCGAACCTGACCGGATTGAAAGATAAACGCGTGATAGTTCTTTTGACATCCGGCAGTGGATTGGGCGTGAAGAATTGTTTTAAAAACATCAGGGCGATTCTTGAGGCAAAAGGCGCTTCCAGGATAGACGAGATAAATATTCCGGACAAGAAAAATAAAGACAACGATTTTGTGGCGGCGTCACTGCAGAAGGTATTATGAAGAATATGCGCGTGTCGGTATATTACGGAAATAAAGATATACGGCTTGAGGAGAGGACGGTGCCGCGGATAGGCGACGGCGAGCTTCTCGTCCGGATAGAGGCGAGCGGGATATGCGGCAGTGACTGTCTCGAGTGGTATCGCATAGACAGAGTTCCGCTGGTGCTGGGCCATGAGATAGCGGGCGTCGTCGTCGAGGCGGGCAAAGGTGTCGTGAGATTTAAGATCGGCGACAGGGTGTCGGTGTCGCATCACGTGCCGTGCGGGGAGTGTAGATTCTGCCGTGATGGGCACGAGACGGTGTGTGATACGCTGAGAAAGACGAATTTCGATCCGGGCGGTTTCTGTGAATTCGTCCGGGTTCCGAAGATAAATGTGGATAAAGGCACGTACCTGATTCCCGACGATGTGTCGTTAGAGGAAGCGACTTTTATTGAACCGCTCGCCTGTGTCGTCAGAGGCCAGCGTTTAGCGAATTTTAAAAAGGATAATACCGTTCTTATCATCGGGAGCGGCATATCAGGCCTTCTGCATATTCAGCTCGCGAAGGCCAACGGCGCCAGACGTATCATCGCTACCGATATCGCGCCTTCGCGGCTTGCCGCCGCAAAAAGGTTCGGCGCCGACTATGCGATAAATGCCGGAGAATATACCCCGGCGATGCTAAAAGATCTGAATGACGGCTGTCTCGCCGACCGTGTTGTAATTTGCGCGGGCGCGGACGCGGCATTTGAACAGGCCCTCAAGTCTGTAGAGCGAGGCGGCACGGTGCTTATATTCGCCGCGGCCCGGAAGGGGGCGCTTCTCCCTGTTCCGACGAACGAAATATTCTGGAGGAATGAAGTAACTATTACCGGTTCGTATGCCGGAAGCCCCGACGATCATGTTAAGGCATTAGAAAAAATTACCTCGCATAAAATAAACGCTTATGATATGATAACGCATCGTTTCGGATTAAAGGAGGCGGGCTTAGGATTTAAGCTCGTGGCCGAAGCAAAAGACTCAATAAAAGTTATAATAAAACCACAGGAATAATATGGCTACACCACTTGAGAAATGGGTTGAAGAACAGGCGAAACTGACAAATCCCGATAAGGTCTATTGGTGCGACGGTTCCGAAAAAGAGGCGCGCCATCTCGTCGAGATCGGTATGAAGGAAGAAGACATCGACGGTAGCCCGATCTTCCTGGAATTGAACCATAAGACATTCCCGAATAGTTATCTGCACAGGAGCCATTCGACCGATGTCGCGCGTACCGAGCATTGCACATTCATCTGTCATCCGGATAAAGAGACGGCCGGTCCGAACAATAACTGGATGGACCCCGAAGAAGCGAAGGCACGGATGAGGAAGCTCTCCGCAGGATGTATGCGCGGCCGGACGATGTATGTACTGCCTTATATGATGGGCCATCCGGATTCGCCGTATTCCAAAGCGTGTGTCCAGCTTACGGACGTCTCATACGTCGCGGTAAGCATGAGGATAATGACGCGCATGACCAAAGATGTTATTGGAAAGATAGGCGGCAATGAGAACTTTGTCAAAGGACTTCATTCGGTAGGCGATTTTAATCCGGAGAAACGTTTCATAATGCATTTCCCCGATGAGCATTTTGTATGGAGCATCGGTTCCGGATACGGCGGCAACGCCCTTCTCGGCAAAAAATGCTTCGCTTTGCGGATAGCGTCGTGGCTTGGTTTGAAAGAAGGCTGGCTTGCCGAACACATGGTCGTGATGGGTATACAGGACCCGAAAGGTAATATTTCGTACATAACGGCGGCGCTTCCGAGCGCTTGCGGCAAGACGAACCTTGCGATGCTTGAGTCGGCGCTCCCCGGATATAAAGTGTGGATCATAGGAGACGATATCGCCTGGCTCAACATAGGCCCGGACGGAAGATTGTGGGCGATAAACCCGGAGAGCGGATTGTTCGGAGTAGCGCCCGGCACGTCGATGAAGACGAATCCGAATATGATGCGCACGCTCAAGGCAGGGACATTCTATCCGACGCTGTTTACTAACACAGCGCTCGATGCGGACAAAAATGAGCCCTGGTGGGAAGGTATAGACGGCGGGATACCGGAAAATCTTTTAGACTGGCAGGGAAAGAAATGGGATAAGTCGGTGGGTACCAAGGCCGCCCAGCCGAATTCCAGGTTCACCGCATCTATATATCAATGCCCGACGCTATCGCCGGAGTTCGATAATCCTAAAGGTGTTCCGATATCGGCTATAATATTCGGCGGGAAAAGGAGACACGTCAACCCGCTCGTCATGGAAGGATTTAATTGGCGGCATGGCGTATTTATGGGCTCGAGGATGGGCTCGGAGACGACGGCGGCCGCGACTCATAAAGAAGGTGTGGTGCGGAGAGATCCGATGGCGATGTTGCCGTTCTGCGGTTACAATATGGCCGATTATTTCGGGCATTGGCTTAATATGGGTAAACGTATTACCAATCCGCCCAAGATATTTTCCGTCAACTGGTTCAGGACCGATGATAACGGTAAATATATCTGGCCCGGATTCGGCGATAACATAAGAGTGCTGAAATGGATAATCGACAGGGCTAATAACAGAGTCGGCGCGAAAGAGACGGCCATAGGGCTGGTTCCGCATATAAAAGATCTGGAAATGAAAGGCCTTAATATTCCAGCGGAAAATCTGGAGAAACTTTTTGCCGTAGATACTGCGGGATGGAAACGCGAAGCCGAAGACACCGAAACGTTCTTCAATAAATTCGGCGATCGCATACCGCAGGAAATGCGGGATGAATTAAAGCAGATGAAGGAAAAGCTTAACGGATAGCTCAGGGAGGGACTTAAGATGGACTGGGGAATGGCGAATAGGATGTCGCGTTTGTTTAGGCCGGATACCGGGAAAGCCGTATGGCTGGCCGTGGATCACGGTTATTTTTTAGGGCCGATATCGCGTCTCGAAGAGCCCGGCAAAACCATAAAGCCTCTTTTGTCTTTTACCGATGCGCTTATGTTGTCGCGCGGCGTCTTAAGGAACTGCGTCGAAACTTCTTTGAATATCCCCGTGATATTGAGAGTATCCGGCGGTAATAGTATAGCAGGCCCGGCGCTTTCAAATGAATCAGTGCAGGTCGCGATGGACGACGCCGTGCGTTTAAACGCGTCTGCGGTTGCGCTTTCTATATATGTGGGCACGGAACACGAACACCAGACGCTTTCGGCATTGAGCAGTCTCGTCAATGAGGGGCATAGGTGCGGCCTGCCGGTTCTCGCCGTAACTGCCGTTGGCAAAGAGCTCGCGAAGCGGGATGCGCGGTATCTGGGCTTGTGTTGCAGGATCGCCGCGGAACTTGGCGCGCAGGTCGTCAAAACGTACTACTGCGATGATTTCGAGAAGGTGGTAAAGTCGTGTCCCGTGCCGCTTGTAATAGCTGGAGGGCCGAAACTGAATACGCCGCTCGATGTGTTGAAATTGGCGCATAGCGCGATAGGTGAGGGCGCCAAAGGCGTCGATATGGGCAGGAACATCTGGCAGTCCGATAACGCTGTCGGCATGATAAAGGCGGTGCGTAAGATTGTCCACGAAGGCGCGAGCGTAAAAGAAGCTGCAAAGTTGATAAAATAACATTTGCTTTTTGTTTAATTAAGGCATATACTTTTTAAAGCGAACTAACCGGGAGGAAAGGGATGGCAAGAAAAAATTTTGTATTTGCGGTTGCGGTATTATTAGCTATATTCATGGTATCCGGATGCAGTACTGTACCGAAAAAGTTTAAGGAAGAGGTCGGCGGAATAAAGTCGAAGGTTGATACTCTCGAATCGAGAGTTGAAAGTGTGGAATCGAAGCAGGCGGAGTCCGAGAGGCTCGTAAGTCAGCAGAGCCAGACGATCGAGGAGATGAGAAGCGAAAAGTCAAGGAACGTAAACACCAACGTAATGACTCGCTCCGGAACGGTTTCGGTAAAAGCGCGGGAGAGCGTAAAGGAAATTCAAAACTGTTTGAAGAATGCCGGGTTCTACAAAGGCGCGATAGACGGCGTAAAGGGCAGGGGCACCAAGAAGGCGATCAAAGAATTTCAGAGAGCGAATGGCCTTAAGGCTGACGGCAAGGTAGGGTCGAAGACGTGGGAAGCATTGTCCAGATATGCATCCGCGCCGGCTCAGGGTGCAGGTGCCGTAGAAGAGGGAGCGACGAAGTAGTAAAATTTAAAAGTCAAAAATTAAAACTTCAAGGGGCGCCCTCAAAAATATGTGCGGCGCCCCTTTTGAGTTAGATATGATAACCCCGCCGGGAGTGAAAAAAAGGGCGGGGCGATTGCCTGAGTTAGATATGATAACCCCGCCGGGAGTGAAAAAAAGGGCGGGGCGATTGCCTGAGTTAGATATGATAACCCCGCCGGGAGTGAAAAAAAGGGCGGGGCGATTGCCTGAGTTAGATAACATCAATCGGAGGTATGATATGAACGAGATTCTGGAAATACTGGAGAAGAATGCCCGGGCGACGCCCGAAGAGATAGCGAAGATGCTCGATATTACCCCGGCATCTGTGAAGAATTCGATAAAGAAGCTGGAGAAAGAAGGCGTCATATTAAAGTACAAGACGATAATAAATAAAGAGATTATCAGAGAAGAAGACTCCGGAGTTCGCGCGTTAATAGAGGTGAGAGTTACGCCGCAGAAGAACGTAGGTTTTGAGGCCATTGCCGAACGTATATACCAATTTCCGGAGGTGACGAGTTGTTATCTGATGTCGGGAGCTTACGACCTTCTGATCGTCGTCGAGGGAAGCAATATACAAAAGGTAGCGAGTTTTGTCGCGGAGAAGCTTTCCTCCATGGAGAATGTCCGCGGGACCGCGACTCATTTCATATTAAAAAAATACAAAGAAGACGGGGATATATTAAAACAGCCGCAGTCCTCGAAGCGCCCGGCGATCACATTGTAAATGTAAAAGATCTATGTTCGTAAAACGATAAGGTTATTTTATGAGTATGAAAATATCTAAACTGGTCGAACAGATACCGCCGTCGGGGATACGGGTATTTTTTGAGCTCGTCCTTGGCATGAAGGACGTCATATCTCTGGGCGTCGGCGAACCGGATTTTGTCACGCCATGGAATATCAGAGAGCGGGCCATATATTCTCTCGAGGAAGGCTACACGTCCTATACCTCGAACAAAGGTATGGTAGAGCTTCGCCGCGAGATATCGCGCTACCTTAAACGCAAACACGGACTGGACTATGATCCGGAGGAAGAGATACTGGTTACGGTCGGTGTGAGCGAAGGATTTGATCTGGCCGTAAGAGCGATAACCGACAGAGGCGATAAGATACTTATCCAGGAGCCTGCCTATGTTTCATACGGGCCTGTTTCGACTATCTGCGGCGGTAAGCCCGTTCCGATAAAGACATTCCCCGAGGATGATTTTAAAGTAACATCGCGCCAGATATTGAAGTCCTGCGATAGGAAGACGAAGGCGATGGTATTAAGCTATCCAAACAATCCTACGGGCAATTCCTATTCGAAGAAAGAATTAAAAGCGATCGCAGGCGCGGTTGTGAGAAAAAACCTTATTGTTATAAGTGACGAGATATATTGCGATCTCACTTACGATTTTGAGCATACAGCTTTTGCTACATTGCCCGGGATGAGGGCTCGGACGATATATTTGAACGGATTCTCGAAGGCATTCGCGATGACCGGATGGAGGATAGGCTATGCCTGCGGCCCAAAAGAAATAATAGCCGCGATGACAAAGATACATCAGTATACTATGATGTGTGTGCCGATAACCTCGCAGATGGCCGCGATGGAGGCTCTGAGGAACGGGGAGAAGTCCGTGCAGGAGATGAAGCGCGAATACAGGCGCCGTCGCGAATTCGTCATCGCGCGATTGAATGAGATGGGTCTTTCGTGCCACAAGCCCGAGGGGGCGTTTTACGCTTTCCCGTCCATAAAGAAGTTCGGGCTGTCATCGCTTGAGTTTTCGAGCCGTCTTCTTAAAGAAGAGAAGGTGGCGGTTGTGCCCGGCACGGCATTCGGCAGTTGCGGTGAAGGATATGTAAGAATATCCTACGCTACCGGTTTTGATAAACTGAAAGAGGCCATGAACAGGATGGAGAGATTTTTACAGAATGTTACTAATGCGCCGCCTTCTGCCAGATAGGGCTTGACAAAGCGATATGTCGGGGTATAATTTTATTGTATATTATGACAGTATATAAAAAAGGAGGAGTAAATGAACAAAGCATTTTTAATGATAGCCGTCGCGGCATTGGTCATTATGCCGCTTGCAGTTTTTGGTTGTAAGGGTAAAGTTGAGAAAGCTCAAGGCCTGGAAACGAGTGCAGTGATGCCCGAAGCGATGACTCCGGCCGGCGATACGCTTGCCACACCGGAACCATCTCAGGTAGTAGCGACGGAAACTATACCTCCGTCTGCGGCCCCTCAGTTATCCACAGAGCCGGTTGTACAGCCTGTTAAGACGAGCGTCGATAATAGGAATAAGGATATTCAGACTGCATTAAAGAACGCGGGATTTTATGCCGGCTCCATAGACGGAAAGATAGGACCTAAGACGAAAAAAGCTATAGGCGAGTTCCAGAAATCTAAAGGATTGAAAGCTGACGGCAAGGTTGGGCCTAAGACATGGGCCGAACTCGAAAAATATTTAGTCCAACAGTAAAAAGGAGGAGTTTTTAATGAAGTCCCTGAAATTATTCCTGGTGTTTGTACTTGCCGCATCTCTCGTATCGCTGGCGGGTTGCGGTGTACCGAAAGATAAATACGAAGCGCTTCTTAATGAAAAGATTGCGCTGGAAGAAAAAGTATCCGTTCTGACCGCCTCAAAAGATGCGCTCAGGAAAGAGTATGACAGTCTGTTGCAGGATAAAATGGACCTGGCGACCAAACTGGAGACGATTAATAACGAGAAGACCGCGCTTAAGGGCGAATACGATAAAATACTCGACGAGAAGGTCGTTCTCAAGGCGGCTTATGATAAGCTTGTAGCCGGCACTAATAAAGACGCTGTGAAAAAGGAGGGGTCTTTATGAAGAAGTACGTATTAAGCGTATTATTACTCGCGGGTTTGTTTGCCATCCCGGGGTATTGCCAGGATAACCAGCCACCCGCAGAAACTGTCGGGCAACCTCCGGCAGTTATTCAACCGGTTCAACCTCAGGAAATGGCTATTTATGGAGAGGTCAAAACTGTAAATACTGCGGCTGATTCTATCACTGTCCAGTATTATGATTACGACAGCGACGAAGAGAAGATTATAGAGATAGCTATTGATGGCACTACAAAGATAGAGAATGCATCTACTGTAAATGACATAAAGCAAGGGAATTGGACCGATGTTATTTATTCAGTTGTGGATGGAAAAAATATTGCCAGATCTGTAATAGTAGAGAAAGAGGAAGAGATTCCGCCTGTAGAGATGCCGTCCGCGGACGCGTCACAGGAAGCGCCGAAAGCCCAATAATTTAAAAGGAGCGTTCACTATGGCGTCCAGTCCTTCAAAAGCCGGACAGAGGAAAGAATTCAGATTTCCTGCCGGCTACGGTGATAACAAGATAGTTCTTCTTGTAAGGGATCCTTGGTGGCTCTTCGCGTATTGGGAGATCAGGAAGGGCAAGGAAGACGAAGTAACTGGCAAGATGAAGGCGTCTGGCGAAAAACCGGCAAAGTCTATCCTCCGGGTATATGATGTCACAGGTATAAAGTTTAACGGGCGGAACGCCCGTTCTTTTTTTGACATAGACCTGAAGAATATGGCAAGCACCTGGTATATAAACGCGAACTCTCCGGACAGTTCGTGGGTTGTCGATATAGGTATCGTCTCTAACAAAGGTAATTTTTATCTTCTGGCCAGATCCAATATAGTAACAACTCCGCGTTTTGGGATATCCGACCAGATTGATATCGAATGGAAGGCTCCGGAAGACGATTTTTTGAAGATGTTCGGTTTATCCGGAGGCATGGGTGTCGGGAAGGGATCGTTGGAAGTAAGGGAAATGTTCCGTAAACATCTCGAAGAACAGGTAACATCCGGTAACATATCAAGTGGCGCCTCTTTTTACAGAAAGCCGTCGGATCGGAAGTTTTGGCTCGTTGTGAATTGTGAGCTTATCGTCTATGGAGCTACGGAGCCGGATGCCAAACTGAAGGTACAAGGCAAAGATGTGAAACTCAGGCATGATGGCACGTTCACCATGAGATTCGCTCTTCCCGACGGAAAGCAGGAGATCCCGGTCGAGGCTACCTCAAATGACGGCAAAGACCGCCGTCGCATAACCCCTATAGTAACGAGAAAGACAGAGTAGCTATTATGCCAAAAGGTTATCTCGCGATAGTCCTTCACGCGCATCTGCCGTTTATACGCCATCCGGAATTTGACGATTTTCTCGAAGAAGATTGGCTTTTCGAGGCTATAACGGAAACCTACATTCCTCTCATAAAAGTCTTTGAAGGCCTGGCGCGCGACAAGGTCGAATACAAACTTACGATATCGCTCTCCCCGACATTGATGTCGATGCTCATGGACCCTCATCTGCAGTGGAAATACATAAAACATATTGATAAGCTGATCGAGCTTTCCTCCAAAGAGATAGACAGGACCAAATGGCAGGGGCAGTTCAATAACCTCGCCCATATGTATCACGATTCATTCCTGGATGCGAGACGCATATTTGTCGATGAATATCAGTCCAATCTCGTCAATGCTTTCAAAAAGTTCCAGGATTTAGGCAACCTGGAAGTGATCACGTGCTGTGCCACGCATGGTTACCTGCCTCTTATGGAAGTGGAGAGAGAGGCTTCCGTACGGGCTCAGGTTAAGGTGGCCGCGGATATGTACAAGAAAATATTCGGTCATCCGCCCGCGGGTATGTGGCTCCCGGAGTGTGGATATAAGCCCGGTGATGAGGAGATGTTGAAGAAAGAAGGGATAAAATATTTCTTCGTCGATACGCATGGTGTGCTCTTCGGCAGTCCACGGCCAAAGTTTGGAGTATTCAGCCCTTACCTTACAAAATGCGGCGCGGCGGCTTATGCTCGCGATACCGAGTCATCCAAAGCCGTATGGAGCGCAGTAGAGGGCTATCCGGGCGATTATAATTACAGGGAGTTTTACAGAGATATAGGTTTCGATCTCGATTACGATTACATAAAACCTTACATAAATGCCGACGGTGTCAGGATAAATACCGGTATAAAATATTACAAGATCACCGGTACTACGACTCATAAAGAACCGTATGTTCCGGAAGCGGCGCGTAACAGGGCCGCCGACCAGGCCGGCAATTTCATGTTTAATAGGGAGAAACAGATCGAGCACCTCGTCGGCCAGATGGATGGGCGGGCGCCTATAATCGTCGCGCCGTATGACGCCGAATTGTATGGTCATTGGTGGTATGAAGGCCCGCAGTGGCTCGATTTCCTTATAAGAAAGATACGCTATGATCAAAAGACGATAGCACTTACCACCCCGGGTGAATATCTCAAGTTATACAAAAAGTACCAGGTCATGACTCCGGCCGCTTCAAGCTGGGGGTGGAAAGGCTACAGCGAGGTATGGCTCGAAGGATCTAACGACTGGATATATAGGCATACACATAAGATGGCCGAGCGCATGGTCGAAGTTGCTAAAGAGCATAAAAATGCGAAAGGGCTTATGCGCAGGGCGCTGAACCAGATGGCGAGGGAGCTTCTCCTGGCCCAGTCGAGCGATTGGGCATTTATAATGAAGACGGGTTCTCACGTGCCGTATGCAGTCGAGCGGCTCCGTCAGCACGCGGAAAATTTCACAGAACTTTACGAGGAAGTGAAAGCGAATACGTTCGACGAAGAGTATATAAAAAAGCTCGAAGACAAGTTTAACCTTTTCCCCGACATAGATTATTCCGTTTACGGGACATAACCATTAAAAATCATGGATACGAATAAGACGCTGGGTGTCGCATTTTTATGGCATATGCACCAGCCGTTCTACAAGGACCCGTTATCGGATAAATACATGATGCCGTGGGTTCGTTTGCGCGGCGTCAAAGATTATTTCCCTATGGCCGCGCTCGTCGACAGGGCTGAGCGTTTTAAGGCCACATTCAATCTGGTTCCGTCGCTTCTCGAGCAGATAAACGATTACGTCTATAATTCCGCAACCGATACTTTTCTCGATCTTACCGTAAAGAAAGCAAGTTCGCTTTCGTTCCAGGATAAGGTTTCGATCCTGGAGCATTTTTTTAAAGTCAATTTTAACCGGTTTATAGAACCGAACCCCGCTTATTCGCGCCTTCTCATGAAGAAAGGCGTAAGGCCGCTTTCCGGCGCCGCCTTGAAGTCTACGGTGAAAGATTTTTCCGACCAGGATTTTCTCGATCTTCAGGTTCTTTTTAATATGGCCTGGTTTCATTCTATCAATATCGACGAAGATAATAATTTAAAAACTCTTGTGGACAAGAAGAATTATACCGAAGAAGACAAGGCCTACGTTGTATCTAAACAGCGCGAGATATTGGGCCGGATAATACCTTTATACAAAAAGCTTCATTCCGAAGGGAAGATAGAGATAACCACGACGCCTTTTTATCATCCGATACTTCCTTTGTTGTGCGATACATCGGTTGCTTCTGTATCGACGCCGGATATGGAACTTCCCAAAAGATTTCGTCATCCCGAAGACGCCGGATGGCAGATAGCGGAGGCCGTCAAATACCATACCGCGCAATTCGGCGTGAAACCACGCGGGATGTGGCCGTCAGAGGGTAGCGTGTCCGATCAGGCGGTAGATGTCATGATCTCGAAAGGAATAAAATGGGCCGCTACCGACGAGGATATTCTTTTCCGTACCCTTTCGTCTTACGACAGAAGATACAAGGGCGTAGAGTTATTCGATAGAAGGATCATATATCGTCCTTATAAGGTGAAGAGAGATCGCGGTAGTATGACGCTTATATTCAGGGATAAGAACCTCTCGGACATGATAAGTTTCAGCTATAATTCATGGAACCCGCGCGACGCGGCATGGGACGTGATAGGGCATTGCAGGACGACGGCGCATAATTTGAGGCGCGACGCCGATATAGGGCTTATGACGATAGTTATGGACGGCGAGAACGCCTGGGAATATTACGAGGACAATGGCAGGAGATTCTTCGAGACACTCTACGCCAATCTCGATTCTCAGGAAGAGATGTGCTCCACCACTATAAGTGGCTACCTCGCGGTCGATCCTCCAAAGAGAGTGCTTTCTAATATTTTTCCGGGCTCATGGATAAACCACAATTTCCGGATATGGATAGGCACGGAGCAGGATAACGTGTCATGGGATTACCTTGCCAGGGCGCGCAAAGACCTTGTCCGGTTCTCGAAAGAGCCGGGCGCGAAAATATCCGATGTTACACGGGCCTGGAGAGAGTTGTATATAGCGGAAGGCAGTGACTGGAACTGGTGGTATAACGGCAAGGCGCATGTGGGCGGGGATAATCCCTTCGATGAGCTCTACCTCACGCATCTTCAGAATATATATAAGATATTAAAAAAACCGGTTCCGGATTTTACAAAGATTTTTATTGCATAAAACATAGTAGTTGGTATAATTAAAATCAACAGTGAAAGGGGGGATATGTCATGGTCAGAAACACGACGTTTAAATTGGGTAAGTCCTCGAACCCAACGATGACAAAAGAGGATGTGTGTAAGCTTGTTCAGAAGAAAGCTTATGAGCTTTACGAGAAGAGGGGTCGCAAGCCGGGTCATTCGATGGACGACTGGTTAGAAGCGGAAAGAATCATAAAAGGCAAGCTTTCCAGATAGAAGTTAGCGATCAAATTTTATAAAGGCAGGGTAACGGTGTGGCCTGTGGGTCCAACGCCACCCTGCCTTTTTGCCCGGAGGGCGTATGAAAGCATTCCTGCTGTCTTTTATACCTGTATTTGTGGCTATGGACGCTATAGGCGTCCTGCCGATGTTTATCGGATTTACCGAGCATCTTAAGAAAGACGCTCAGCGCCGGATATTGACTCAGTCGATAATAACCGCTTTTGTCGTAGGTATATTCTTTCTCTTCCTGGGTAAATGGATATTCGAAGTTCTGGGAATAATGGTAGCCGATTTTAAGATAGCCGGCGGCCTGGTGCTTTTAGCGATATCGTTGCGCGATCTGCTTCGCAATGAGAAGACTCAGCGGATATCCCAGGATACGATAGGTGCGGTTCCGATAGGCACGCCTCTTATAACCGGCCCGGCGGTATTGACTACCATAATCATACTGCTTGATTCCTATGGTCTGGTTCTTACCGTATCGTCATTCGTGATAAATCTGCTGATAACGTGGATAGCGTTTTACTACGCGACGGCGATATCCAATTTTCTGGGAAAGGCGGGCTCCAAGGCTTTTTCCAAAATAGCGAGTTTGCTTTTGGCCGCCATCGCGGTTATGATGATACGAAAGGGCGTGCTTGACACGATAGCTTTTTTTGTAACTCAGAAAGTATAAGTGCTATATGTTTTTAGCAATAATTTTAATAATAATACTTCTCGGCATAGCGGCGCTTACCGCCGCGGCTGAAATATCGATAATCGCGGTATCGAGAATAAAGCTCCGCAGGCTTGCCCTGTCCGGGTCTAAGTCTGCACAGCTCGTCATGAAGATGCTCGAGACGCCGGAGAAGTTCTTCAGCACGATCCTGGTCGTGAACAACATCGTCGATACGCTTATCGCGGCCATCGTTACTGTAATAATGATCGAGGCCGTCGGCAATGAAAGTACCGGAATAGTGCTGGCCACGGTAATAGGTTCTCTGGCGATAATAGTTTTTGAGGTCGTGGCGAAGACGCTGGCCGCGACGCACTCGGAGAAGCTTGCCACTATCCTCGCGAAACCAGTTTATAGCTTCATAGTCATATTTTCCCCAGTAGTAAAAGGGCTTATCTATGTAACGAACTTCATACTTCATCTTGTCAGCGCACAGGCTCCGGCGAAACCCGCTCTTGTTACGGATGAGGAGTTGAAAGCTCTTATAAAGATAGGCGCGGAAGAAGACATTCAGCATAAAGAGAAATATAAGATGCTCTCGAAGGTTTTTGATTTCAGCGACGCGATCGTAAAAAATGTGATGACACCAAAAAAAGACATGGTCGCGATAAATATGGATTCGCGATTTGAGGATATTGTCGAAAATGTCCTGGAGTCCGGTTATTCAAGACTGCCGGTATATAAAGGAAGTCCGGAAAACATAATCGGCATAATAAATATGAAGGATCTGCTTAGCATCTCGCTCAACAAAGAACTCGTCGTGCTTCAGGATATAGTGTATCCGGCTATATTTTTTCCCGGGACGAAGAAGGTGTCCGAGCTTCTCAAGGAGTTCCAAAAAGGACATACCCACATCGCTCTTATAACAGATCCCGCCGGCAAACTTATGGGCCTTGTTACGCTCGAAGACCTCCTCGAAGAGATCGTCGGTGAGATTGAAGATGAGTACGATGTCCGCGCCAACTACTATAAAAATCCGCAATAATACTTGACAAAAAGTACGCCTGTGTTACAATTTTAAAAAATGTAACACGAAGGAGCAACCGATGGGGCTTGTAAGGTTTGGTGTTTCGCTCGAAAAAAATCTTCTCGATAAATTCGACAAGCTGTGCGCCGGCAAGAATTATTCCAACCGCTCGGAGGCATTCCGCGATCTTATCCGCCAGGAACTCGTCAAAAAGGAATGGGAGGCGGACGAAGATGTTGCCGGGACAATTACCATTATTTACGACCATCACCAGCGTGAACTCGTTACCAAGCTTATGGATATCCAGCACGATCAGGGTAAGGATATCATATCGACCCAGCATATTCACGTAGACCACCATAATTGCATGGAGATAATAGCGGTGAGGGGAAGCGCAAAGAGTGTCCGCAAACTTGCCGATACCCTTAAAGCGGTAAAAGGCGTTAAGCATGCGACTCTTGGGATGTCGAGTACTGGAAAACATATAGGATGATTTTTTTGGAGTATAGTAGCACGATTATAATATTAGTAGCACTATAAGGATGGGGTATAGCATGAAGTCCGGCAAGATAATCGTAACCGGCGGCGCAGGTTTTATCGGGAGTTGTTTCTTGTGGAAACTGAACCGGGAAGGTATTACGAATATAATAGTCGTTGATAATCTCGGGTCTTCCGATAAATGGCGGAATTTAGCAGGAAAGCAGTTTTTGGATTATATACAGAAAGACGATTTTCTGGGATTACTTGAAGGGGGCGTTAACATCGATGTTTCGGCTATCGTTCATTTAGGCGCCTGCAGTTCTACCACAGAAACCAATGCCGTGTATTTTATAAAAAATAATTACGAATACTCTAAAGCGCTTGCCAGGTGGTCGGAAGCCAACAAAGTAAAATTTATTTACGCCTCGTCGGCCGCTACATATGGGGACGGAGAATTCGGATATGACGATTCCGATAAAACTACCCGTATACTGCGCCCGTTAAATATGTATGGTTATTCCAAACAACTTTTTGATCTGTGGATATTGAACAATAAGCTTAATCGGACTATGACGGGTGTTAAGTTTTTTAATGTATTCGGACCTAACGAATACCATAAAGGCGAGATGATGAGCGTTGTTTGTAAAAAATTCATGGATGTGGATCGAACCGGACGAATAGAATTATTTAAATCTTACAAGCATGATTATAAGGACGGCGAGCAAAAGAGGGATTTTATATACGTAAAAGACGTGGTGGATGTTCTGGCATATTTTCTGGAACACTCGAAGCAGTCGGGTATATTTAATCTGGGATGCGGCGCGGCGCATAGCTGGAATGAGCTTGGGCGTGCTATGTTCACCGCTCTTGGGAAAAAGCCCTGTATGGAATATGTTGACATGCCCGAAGGTTTAAGGCCGAAATATCAATATTTTACGCGAGCAAAGATGGATAAATTAAGAAAAGCCGGCTACAAAGCTCGTTTTACACCGTTAGAAGAAGCGGTTAAAGATTATGCCGGTTATTTAAACGGGAAAAAATATTTATAAGATTGGGAAGGACATACAATGCATGATTTAAAATACGCGAATGAGATTTTAGCGGCTTTAAATAAAGCCGCTGTTAAAAAAAATAAGGCCTGCGCGATCGTCGTAAATGTCAGGCTGAATCCTTTCAGCCATGTTACAGCCGAAGGGCTTGACGCTACCTTTAGGCTCCTTGCGGAGAGTGAGGGGTACGGCGATATACGGCTCAATGTGCGAACTCTCGAATTTATCCTGCGTTGTAAAAGTTGCAGAAAAGTTTCACGGCATGGGGAGCCTATTTTTAAGTGCCCTGATTGCGGGAGTCCCGATTTTGACATAGAAAAAGGCGATGATTTTTGCATAGACTCGATAGATGTGAACAAGAAATAATAAGGAATAATAATGAAAGGAGAAATGTAATGTGGCGTAGTGTAATGAGAATAGCGGTGGTTATTATAGTTGCATCATTTTTATTACCGCCCATATCATGGGCGAGCGAGGATGAGCTTCGACGGGAAATAACCGCGCTTAAAGCGAAAGTTGCGGAGATGGATCAACTAAAGGCTCAAATAGCGGAGCTTCAGAAGCAGATGAGCGAGCAGAAGTGCAGTATACTGGCGCAACAGGGTACCGTTAATGAGGTAAAACAGTCTTTGATACAGGCGGTGCCTTCCGAGGGTCTTATAAAATATGCGCCGGGCGAGGGGGTCGAGTTGCCGTGCGGGTTTAAATTGCAGGCAGACGCTACCCTTATAATACAGGGCACTCCGAATGCCAATAATCCGGGCAGTGGCAATAAGTCCCAGTGCGATGCGTCGTGGTCAGCCGATATATTCATCGAAAAGGCGTTTGATGACTGGGGGCTCGCGCTTATGCATCTCGAGCCCGGGCAGTCGGACACGGTCGAGGGCGTTATGTCGCTGTATAGCAATGTCAATAGGGACACTAACGATACCAGCGCTAATATACCGATAACGGAATTATGGTACGAGCATTATCTATTCGACAAGCAACTGACTATAACGGCCGGTAAGCTGGATCCGGCCAATTATTTGGATCAAAACGAATACGCATTCAATGAGTGCACGCAGTTTTTAGGCCGAATATTCAGGAATTCGCCCGCGATAGAATGGCCTAACGATAATACGCTCGGCGCCTCTGTGACAGTGGCCCCGGAAGCCGTGCCGTATATTGCGGTGAACGCTTCGTATTTTAACGCCGATAATACATATAAAAATATATTTGATAAGCCGTTCATATCGGCGGAGCTTACATTCATGCCGGCAAAGGCGTTCAAATATGATGAAAATATGTGGGGCGGAAACTATAGGTTTTATTGGTGGTATAACGGCCTCGAGCATTCTAAATTGGTGAATGTGGGCGAATCGGCGGCTGATGTTTGCAAGGAGAAGAATACCGGTTTCGGCATAAGCTTTGACCAGATGATAACCGACATTTACGGAGTGTTTGCCCGTCTGGGCTGGGAGAGGCACGATATAAATATAGTCAGTACCAATCCCAATGCCGCGCCGTTGGAGGGCATGTGGGCGCTTGGTGCTCAGATGAAAGGTAAATATTGGAAGAGACCAGATGACGTGCTCGCCTTCGCTATAGGCCAGGCGGTTCCGAGTAGCCAGTATAAAAATTCTGACGATGCAATAGCCGCCGGCGCCGGCGGGGCACCCGAGGGGCATTTCGAAGTTTATTATAATATGAAACTTACGAAGAATCTTGCTATAAGCCCGGACTTCCAGTGGATATGGAATCCGCATGGAATAAGCGAGTCATATCAAGGCTACGCCAATTCAATATTCGTTTATGGCGTAAGAGCGCAGTTGGACTTTTAGAAAGGAGAGAGAGTATGCATATACCAGACGGATATTTAGGGCCTGTGACATGCGGGTTTTTTTATGCGGTCATGGTTCCTGTATGGGCTTTTGCTTCAAAAATAGTTAAGAAAACTTTAAGCGTAAAACAGGTGCCGCTATTGGCAATCGGCGCGGCGTTCAGTTTTATAATAATGATGTTCAACGTGCCGATACCGGGCGGTACAACAGGACACGCGGTAGGCGGCGTGCTCGTAGCGATATTGCTGGGGCCGTGGGCGGCATGCATAGCTATTACGGTGGCGCTTGTCATACAGGCGCTTCTCTTCGGAGACGGAGGGATTACCGCGATAGGCGCGAATTGTTTTAATATGGCCGTCGTCCTGCCGTTTGCGGGATATTATATATATAAAATAATAGCGCACAACGCCCCCGTCGATTCTAATAGACGGGTTATAGCCGCCGGCATGGCCGGATATATCGCGATTAATGTCGCGGCGGGGCTGACCGGGTTTGAATTCGGCATTCAACCGCTTATGCATCATACCGCGACCGGACAAGCGCTATACTGTCCTTACGGGTTAAATGTAGCGCTTCCCGCCATGTTAGGTGAACACATGCTGGTATTCGGGTGGGTAGAGGCTATAGTTACCGCGCTCGTTATTAAGTATTTACAGAAACAGGCTCCGGAGCTTTTGAATGAAGGGAGGGTACAATAATGAAAATAGTAACCAAGTTTTGGATCGCGTTGGCGATACTTATTGTGCTTTCGCCGCTCGGGCTGTTATTGCCGGAACATTTTAAGGCAGGCGCCGCATGGGGCGAGTGGGGAGCCGAAGAGATGAAAGAACTCGTAGGATATGTACCGCAAGGGTTGCAAAAACTGGCCGCTCTCTGGAACGCGCCTATACCCGACTACGCCTTTAAAGGTTGGGAAGAAAAAGGGTTGCCCCATCTCAGCTTAGCCTATATAATATCAGCTGTAGCAGGTATAGGTATTACCGTTATCGTGGTGATGTGTATAGGCAGGATGTTGACCAAAAAAGAGGACTGATGGCAAAAGTAAAGAATGCGGATTTCATAGAGCGCTCTATAATGGGCGCTCTATCTTTCTTGAAGGAAGCGGTTTTCTCCGACGAGTACGCTTCGAAAAATGGGCTTCTGCAGTCTCTCGATCCCAGGATAAAACTCGCGACATTCGCCGTATTTCTTTGTGCGGTACTTTTTACAAAAAGCATCCCGGCAGTATTATCTCTTTACATTGTATCGCTGGCGCTCGCGCGCCTATCCGGTATCGATCTCGGCTTCTTCCTGAAAAGGACGTGGATATTCATACCGCTATTCTCTTTCTTTATCGCGGTGCCGGCCATATTCAGCGTGTTTACGCCTGGGGATGCTATGGCAAATTTTAAAATTATCGGGTTAAATTTTGTGATAACGCGCCAGGGTTTTTTCGGCGCCGTCCTATTTTTAGCCCGGGTTATAACCTCGGTATCGTTCGCGGTACTCCTCAGTATAACCACGAAACATTTCGAACTTCTTAAAAGTTTGCGCACCTTCGGGGTACCGCAGGTTTTTGTCATGATACTGGGTATCTGCTACAGATATATATATCTATTTACGGACGTGGTGCAAAATACCTATCTTGCCATTAGAAGCCGCGTTGGTGCCCGCATGCACCATAAAAAGGGCAGACAGATTGTTGCCTGGAACATGGCTTCGTTGTGGCACAGATCCTACCGCATGAACGAGGAGGTTTATAATTCCATGCTCGCGCGCGGGTATACGGGCGAGCCGGTTACAGTGAGCGATTTTAAAACTAAGACAGCGGACTGGGTATGGTTATTTTTCGTTATCTTTTTATCCGCCGCGGTTCTTTATTGCGGCAGTGCCTGGGAAATAAAAATATGAACGAGAATATATTTGAATTAAAAGACGTGTATTTTTCATACCTCGATAAATATCCCGCCTTAAACGGTATTGATCTTGATATAGTCAAAGGGCAGAGGGTGGCTATCATAGGGGCTAATGGTTGCGGTAAGTCGACGCTTCTGCATATTCTCGACGGACTTTTCTTTCCCCGGCGCGGCACTGTAAAAGCTTTTGGTGGAGACCTGAGCGAGAAAGCGCTCGCCGATGAGCGGTATGGCCGCCATTTCAGGGGGAAGGTTGGGCTTGTTTTTCAAAACCCGGATGTTCAGCTATTTTGTCCGACGGTAAAAGAAGAGATATTTTTCGGTCCGCTTAATTTTGGTTTTAAACATACGCAGATTGAACAGACATTCGATGTAATTACGGAGATATTCGGGATAAAAGAGCTTACCGGCAGAATGCCGCACCAATTAAGCGTGGGTGAGAAACGCAAGGTTGCTATGGCGTCAGTCCTGATATCGGGGCCGGAAGTGCTGCTCCTCGATGAGCCGACCGCAGGCCTTGATCCCAGAACTTCCAGGGATTTGGTCGACCTTTTAAACCGTTACCATGCCGACGGGAAGACTATAGTGACCGCGACGCACGATATGCACATAGTAGGCGAGATCGCGGATATTATTTATGTCTTCGGTCGTGATAAAAGGATAATAAGGAGCGGTCCTCCGGAAGAGATATTGGCAGATACCGGATTTTTGCAGGAACATAATCTTATACATACTCACATGCATACTCACAGCGGCAAGACGCATGCGCATCCGCATCAGCATCCGCTTCATGATCATCCGCACGCATAAGACGAAAGCAGAAAAATATTTCAAATTTCCGGGAATAAAATTCCATTTTACGCGTCTAATATACGAGAGCTCAAATGAACGAAGATATCCTATGCATCGACAGATTTCTTAAAGGCGAAGAGAGAGGTTTCGAGGAACTGGTAAGAAGATACCAGGATCGGGTTCTCAACATAGTCCGTTCGCTGACCGGTAAAGACGCCGAAAGCGAAGACATAGCGCAGGAAGTGTTTATGAAAGTGTACTACGGGTTAAAATCTTTCAAGAAGGATTCCCGGTTTTCGACATGGCTTTACCGGATCACTGTAAACACGACATATAGTTTCCATCGCGGCAAGAAGGTTTTTTTCGAAGGCGCTGAAGCGCTTGAAAATAGTCCGGATCCGCGTAAAGATCCAGGGGCGGCGCTACTCGCGAAAGAGAGAGAGGCAATGCTCCGCAAAGCCATGGATGATGTGCCCATCAATTTCAGGACGGCATTGGTGCTTAAAGACGTAGAAGGATTAAGTTACACCGAGATTTCGGAAGTTTTGGGTTGCCGGATAGGAACGGTGGAGTCAAGAATATACAGGGCAAGGCAATTTCTTAGAGAGAGCCTGCTAAAATTAAAGGGAGGAGCGGTATGAGAGAATGCGCGAAGGTGAAAAAACTCTTATCCCGGTACATAGATAAAGAGGCGAATTTCGCGGAGGATAGCCTTGTCAGAACGCATATAGCGAATTGCGCTTTTTGTGAAAAGGAGCTTTCCGAACTCGCCGGCGTGAAAGCGCTTGTTTCCGGAAATAAGAGGGTAAGTCTGCCGCAGGATTACATGGTGTCGCGGTTGCGTACGGAGATCGGCCGCATACGTCAGGTAGGAGATAGGCTGTCATGGGCCGCGATGGGAAATTTTGCGCGCAGGCTGATACCGATCCCTGCCGTCGCCCTGGTAGCTTCGATAGTATTCTTAGTTATTATATCCGGTCAGCCCGTAACTGGGGATAGCCTGGAAGAGCATATATTCAGCGGTAATGCCGCTACGATGGATACGGCATTAAAGGTAGTGTTGGGTGCGCGAAACTAAAGAGAGGAGATGTTTTGTATGAATAAGAATATGCTATATGTTGTTGGCCTTGCGGTACTGTGTGTCCTGGCCGGAGTGATTGTCGGCGCCGGCATAGTTAAAAAAGCGGGATTTCCGCCGTCATGTCATGATCGGGCGAGCTTTACCGCGCGGGCGGAGGGGTTCATGGGGCGTACCCCTGGAAATTTTGAGAGTCGCGGTGCTGGCCGGCATTTTGGCAAAGGAACTGAAGGAAAACGCCATCCGGACCTTATCAAGATCTTCGTGGATAAATTGACTCTTACAAAAGAGCAGGAAGCCAGGACAAAAGAAATACTGGACAGGACGCGGCAGGAGATCGATGAAGTTGGCAAGAGTGTCCGCGGCGCCATAACCAGTATCAAGGAGAAGAGTGACAAGGCGATCATGGATATACTCACCCCGCAACAGCAGGAGAAGTTCAAAGCCATGATAGAAGAATTCGAGGCCAAGAAAAATAGCGGTCCGTGTGGTCAGAAAGGTGATCATGGCCCCATGGGGATGGAACAGCACAGGATGGGCCCGGACGGAGATAGTCTTCCGCCTCAAAACGAATAATTGACGGAGAGGCATATGATAAGCAATGGCGCGTTGAAAAAAATATTGAGCGTAGCTTTGTTAACGGTGTTTCTTTTGAACCAGGCGCCGCAGGCATATGCGTGGGGACGGGGTAACCCACGCCATCGCCCGGAGGACCCGAATCGCGGCGGTTATTACACGCCTAACTATTCTCCGCATGGCAGGGCTGTGCTGGATCTGCCCGATGGGTACATAAGGACGATAATAGGCGGGCTCGAATATTTTTATTGGCAGGGTATGTTCTATCGGATGATGGAAGACCGATATGTGGTCGTCCCGGCGCCAGTGGGGGCGGTTGTTACGACCATACCTCAGGGGTCTCAGCCTGTTATAGTCGATGGTATCCCGTACTATAACATCAACGGCGTTACCTATATGTACACGCCCGAAGGATATCAGGTTGTACCTCAACCCAAGACGATCATAGTAAAAAAATATATCGTCGAAAAGGAAGATTCTGCTAAAACGGTAAATATTAAAGGAACGACTACTGCCGTGTCAGATTCCGATGAAGCATTCACTATCAATATTCCCAACTCCAAAGGAAGTTATACTGCCGTAACCTTGAAGAGATCCGGCGCCGGTTTTGTCGGGCCCCAGGGCGAATATTACGCGGAATTCCCAAGGGTCAAACAATTAAAAGTAATGTATGCGAAATGAGGCATGCATTGAATTACTGTTCGACGAACTATTCCCGGACGGATGGGGTGTCGTGCTTATGTTTATTGCCTGCTCCGACGGCTCTGACCATGCGCATTGACATGCCGCTTGTTTTATAGTAATCTTGTTCTAATATGAATAAGATAATAGAGCGGCCTGTTCTGGCCATATCAATCCTCACAGTCCTTTGCGCGTTTATATTCTTCTTCCGCCTTGGCGGAATGGCGCTGACCGATCCCGATGAGACTTTTTATGCCCAGACGGCAAAAGAGATGCTTCATAGCGGTGATTGGGTTACTCCCAGCCTGTACGGAAAACCTCAATTCGAAAAACCGATACTCATTTACTGGCTCGTAGGCGCTTCCTATAAAATATTCGGCGTAAATGAGATGGCCGCCCGGTTTCCATCGGCAGTCTTTGCCTTTGCTGGGGTGATAGCCATATATTTTCTCGGCTCGCTCCTTTTTAACAGGCGCGCGGGTTTTCTCTGCGCGGTTATACTGGCCGCAAACATAGAGTATGTCATACTTTCGCGGGCGTGTATAACCGATATGGCGCTGACCGTATCCATGCTCTTCGGCGTGCTCTTCTTTTTCTATGGTTATCTGAAAAATAAGCGGTATTTTTACGTCCTGTCATCGGCGGCGTTTGGCCTGGCCGTCCTCGCGAAAGGCCCTATAGCTATAGCGTTGCCCGCAGTGATTTTTTTCGTATTCCTTCTTTTGAATAAGGACCTGGGCCGTATAAAAAAAATGCCGCTTTTGTTATGCATAGCGGTGTTTGTGCTGGTTGCCGGGCCATGGTATTACACGGCATATAAACTGCATGGGCGGGAATTCATAGACGCATTTTTTGGATTTCATAATATCACCAGATTTATGCAGTCGGAACACAAGATAGGTTCTCAGGTCTATTACAATATTCCCGTCATATTTGCCGGATTTTTTCCGTGGAGTGTATTTCTTCCGCTCGGTTTCTGGCATATGTTTAAAAAGAGTTTTTCCGGTATTGCTACCGAGAAGAGCCGCTCAATATTTATCCTGACATGGTTTTTTGCGATATTTTTATTTTTCTCCGCTTCGCGCACGAAACTACCGACGTACGTATTCCCGTGCTTTATATCGCTGGCGCTTATTGTGGGCGCGCTATGGGATGATTTTTTACACGCAGGGAGGTTTAGCCGTAAATTTGCCATAGTATTTAAAGCATCGCATTATTTCCTCGTGTTTGCCGTAGTGGCCGGAGCGATCGGTGTAGCGATTTATGCATGCTTTAAAATGCCGGAAGTATTATATGGCGCTATGATATCAGGCGCAGTGCTTGCCGCAGGTTTTTTTATTTCAGCAGTAGCATTTTTCAAAAAAAGATATATGGCGGCATTTTTTCTCATAGTTGTTGCGCTCATGGTATTCCTACTGCCGTTGAGTAAACTTGTTTTACCCGTTATCGATAGATACGAGGCAAGCAAAGAAATATCCGGCAAGATTTTACCGATGATTAAAGGCGGTGAGGAATTTGGGGCGCAGAGTAATTATATTCCGGGATTGGCATTCTATGCGGATAAGTTCGCGAAAGACCTGGATAACCATGAGGTGCTTGTAAGGTTCCTGAATTCGGATAAACGTGTATGGTGCGTCATAAAAGAGCAGAATCACAGGGGTCTTTACGATCCGGAAATAAATAGCGAATATGTGAAACCTTCATACCTGGTTTACAGAGTGGGCAAGAGGTCGATCATTACGAATCAGGTGCCGGAAGACGGCGTCTATATACTCAAACGGGAGTTTGCCGGTAAATGACCGCGACCAAATATAACATATCTTTCGTGTTTCCCATGTTCAATGAGGCCGAGAATATTGCCGAGACCATTCGCAGGACGACGGCCCTGGCATCGCAGATATGCGATGACTATGAGATAGTGATTGCCGATGACGCGTCAACCGACGGAAGCGCGGATATCGTGGCTAAGCTGGCGACCCGGGATGAGCATATTAAACTCGCCCGCCTCAAGGTAAATACAAAGTTTGGAGGAGCGCTTAAAGAGGGGTTGAAAACCGCGGCAAAGGAGATAGTTGTATACACGGACTCGGATCTTCCGGCAAAAGAGGATGATATAAAAGGGGCGTTGGAGCTTCTGAGTGGGACGGATATCGTAACAGCGTACAGTCTTGTATTAAAAGACGCGAGTCTCAAGCGTATCATAATGTCGAAAGGCTATAATTTTCTTGTCCGCATTATGTTTGGATTAAAGATACGCGACATCAATTCCGGGCTCAAAATCTACAGGAGGAAGGCGATCGAGGGGCTGGACCTGAAGTCGCGAAGCCCTTTTGTGGATGTGGAGATATTTACCGAAGCCCAGAGGCGCGGATTTAAGATAAAACAGTACGGCCTTATTTTCGACCTTCGCATCAGGGGTGAATCGACCATATCGCGCATGAGTGTCGTTATGCGTACATTCTGGGATATGCTACGCTACAGACTTTCACGGTGAATTTTTTTCGTCTGACGCAGGCGGCGACTTTTGGGTGGTGCCTCCGCTTGTCGCGAATCGCATTAGGTATACGATTCGCTGTCAAAAATTTTAAGAGTCGCTTCGGCACGCACCCAAAAGTTCCGCCACCTCGTGTGTGAACATAATAAGTTTTAGGTTCTGACTGGAGTGGAAGGCAATATGAAATATCTGATCGTGAGCGCGGATGATTTTGGATTATCAGATAGTATAAATCACGGGATAATGCGCGGCTGTGAAGAGGGGATAGTGACATCGGTTAATGTTATCCCCTCCGGCGCGGCATTCTACGACGCGGCTTCTCTTCTGCGGATGTGTGGCATAAAAGAGCTCAGCGCGCATCTTGCGCTTACCGAAACAGCGCCGGTTACAGACCCGGATATGATTCCAGGGCTCTTGACGCAGGAAGGTGATTTTCATAAAAGTTACATGGGGTTCTGTTTCTATTTTTTACGTGGGGCTATAGTCCGCGATGAAATATATCTGGAGCTTAAGAATCAGCTTGAACGTCTTAAAACCTGTGGTTTACCTATAACCAGCCTAAGCAGTCACCAGCATATACATATACTTCCCGGGATACGGGAAATATTTATACAACTTGCCAAAGAATACGATATTCCCTCGATACGGTATCTGCACAATGACAAGTTATATTATCCGTATCGTGCGAAGAAGATATTCCGCAAGATGGTCCTGAAGTTTTTTGACAGGGGTATGAAGAACGCATTTGATAAGGCAGGTATTTGTCATACCGACAACCTGCTCGGGTTTTTCGATTCCGGGGATATACGGGAAGAGCTTTTATTGGAGATGATAAACAGCTTAAAAAGCGGGGTTACCGAGCTTGTAACCCACCCCGGTTTTATAAGCGCCGAAGTACTCGACAGATGCATATTCCACAGAAACTGCGAAACCGATCTCGCCGCGTTGACCAGCCGCCGTGTTAAAAAAGAAATAGCCCGCAAAGGTATCAAGCTCATCTCATTTAGCGATCTCGCCAAACTACGTAAATAGAAAAAAGCGGGTCAAACCTAAGGTTGATTTAAGACGGAAATTATGCTATATTAAGTGCCGAAAATGACCGATAATATAGTCGCCACCAACAGGCGGGCAAGATTCGAATATAGCATCTACGAGAGCCTTGAGGCCGGCATAGCGCTTACAGGCACCGAGGTTAAGTCATTGCGTACCGGTAAGGCGAGCATTGCCAATAGTTTCGCGAGGATCGAAGGCGATGAGGTGTTCCTCCATGGTATGCATATAGCGCCATACGAATTTGGTAATATTGCTAACCCCGATCCGTTGCGGCCAAGAAAACTGCTCCTGCATAAAAGAGAGATAAAACGGCTTGCGGAGGACGTTGGAAATAAGAAATTAACGATTATCCCGCTCAAAGCTTATTTTAAAGGCGGGATAGTTAAAGTAGAAATAGGCCTTGCGAAAGGCAAGAAGCTCTACGATAAGCGTGAAGCGATAAAGAAGAGAGATTCCGATAGAGAAATTAAGCGGATATCGAGAAGTACCAGGTAGGGCCGTTCTTTTATAGGGGGTGAAAGGTATCGACTCAGATACGCAGAGCACAAGCAGCATGTAGAGGTTGCTAGGAGGCCTCTTGGCGCAAGCCATTCCTACGGTAACGTGGGGATAAAACACCTGGCAAAAAATCAAATGCTGAAAACGTAAAAGTTCCAGCAACGGTGAACGAACTCCTAAGCACCATGCAAGTGGTGCCGGGGCCAGTTCTACCGGTAGCGTTACCTTTATAAGGTAACCCGTCAGCCGGCCTATTTCCGCGGGGCCGGGTCTGGCGACACTAGCGGGATAGTCCGACGGTGTTTAGCCTTTGGCGCTTTCGGGCGAAGCTTTCAAAGGATACCTTTTCGAAATTCCGCCTACTGAAGTTCGAAAGGGGAAATTAAAGAGCAGGATAAACATGTAGCGGCTTATGTTTTGATGTTTGAGGACGGCGGTTCAAATCCGCCCACCTCCACCATACTCTGAAAATCTTTCGAAGAAGATTTTCAGGTCCTGGCGTCTAAGATACTTCGATTTTGTTCCACAAAATCGAAGGACTCAGGAAACAACGCGAAGAAAGTTTTCAGGTCCTGGCGTCTAAGATACTTCGATTTTGTTCCACAAAATCGAAGGACTGAAGAAGTATTTGTCGCGAGAGCGTTCCGACTACTGCAACCGCGTAGGTTTGCATGCGATAATCACAGGTAACCTACGCGGTTGTTCAAGAGCTTTAGCGGGGCAATAGATACACAGTTGGGCGGAAGTGGCCCGCCTTCGCAATCAAGGCTTAATATGTTCGATGCTTTGGCGGGGCAAGAGATATACAGTTGGGCGGAAGTGGCGGAACTGGCATACGCGCAGGTCTCAGAAGCCTGTGCCGCAAGGCTTGAGGGTTCAAATCCCTCCTTCCGCACCATACTCTGAAAATCTTTCAAAGAAGATTTTCAGGTCCTGGAGTCTAAGATACTTCGATTTTTCTCTGAAAAATCGAAGGACTCAGGAAACAACGCGAAGAAAGTTTTCAGGTCCTGGAGTCTAAGATACTTCGATTTTTCCTGAAATTTTCTCCGAAAATTTCGAGAAAAATCGAAGGACTTTAGGAAGCAACGCGAAGAAATTCAATCGACTACTGCAACCGCGTAGGTTTGCATGCGATAATCACAGAATAACCTACGCGGTTGTTCAAAATTACATAGAGGCCATATTACTACTTATAGATATTTGCATTTAATCGTAGTAATCATATCAGTCGCGGTATTGACAGCCGGATGCGCTACTCAGGCAACGCATTTCCGGCTCGACACTTCTTTGCAGAAGGATATAGCGATGCTGAGCGGGGCGGAGTATATATCACTCGCGAAACTGTGTGATTTCTATGGAATAGAATATAAATACGACACTTTTACCGGTCGCGCCGATGTCAGGAAGGGGCCGAATATAGTGGTCATAAGGACGGGCGGCTCCGGCGTACTTGTAAACGGTGAATTTGTGAAATCCGATAATCCTGTCATAATGCGCGATGGCGTGCTTTTTGTGCCGATGGCACTTGTAAAAAACAACATGGGCCCTGTGATGGGCCGTCCAGCCGTTGCTATTCTACCTAAGGAGGAGGCGGGCCCGAAGAGGTTTTTCATAAAATCAATAGTGATAGATGCCGGCCATGGCGGCAAGGATCCGGGCGCTTTGGGCAGGCGTAGCCGTTTAAGAGAGAAGGATATGACCCTCCGGGCCGCACGAAAGCTTAAATCACTGCTGGAAGACGCCGGTATCCGGGTAATCATGACAAGGGATAGTGATGTTTTTATACCGCTTGAGACGCGCTCATCCATCGCCAATCGCAGTGGTGCTGATCTTTTTGTAAGCGTACACATAAATTCCTCGCGCGCGCGTTCAATGAGAGGTTTCGAGTGCTACTATCTTGCGAATACGACGGACGATAATGCCCGGGCCCTCGAGGCTATGGAAAATTCTTCGCTACGCCTGGATAGCGCGGCTCTGGTCGAACATTCGCGCCGTTTGGATAAAGCGCTCTGGGATCTGACGCTGACCGAAAACAGAATAGAGTCGGCAGAGCTTGCCGGTTCGATATGCGATTCCATCGATTCCGGGCTTACGATGGGCAATCGCGGTGTGCGCACGGCGAGATTCTATGTGCTTAAGTTCACGCATATACCGGCGGTTCTGGTCGAGGCGGGTTATTTAAGCAATAAATATGAAGAATTGAAATTGAAGGATCCCGATTTCTTAGACAGGGTTGCGGAATCCGTAGCGCAGGGCATATTGAGATATAAGCGGGAGTACGAAAGAACCCAGGGGTTTACGAGGATATAATATGAGTGATCAGAGGCCTATAGGAGTATTCGATTCCGGCGTCGGCGGGCTTACGGTAGTCGATAAGATGCGCGGGATACTTCCAGGTGAGAGTATCGTGTATTTCGGCGATACCGCCAGGGTACCTTACGGCACAAAGTCGAAAGATACGGTTACGAAATTTTCGGTCGAGAATGTGGAATTTTTGATGAAGCATAACGTTAAGCTCATCATAGTCGCGTGTAATACCGCCTCGTCATTGAGCCTGGATTTTTTAAAGAGATGTTTTAAAGTTCCGATAATAGGAGTGATAGAACCCGGCGCCAGAGAAGCTGTGAGTGCCACCCGCAATAATCGCATAGGCGTTATCGGTACTCACGCGACAGTGTCTTCCGGAGCCTATGAAAAAGCGATAAAAAAAATGGGCAGTAAGTATGCGGTGGTTACTCAGGCGTGTCCGCTCTTCGTGCCTATTGTTGAGGAAGGGTGGGCCGGCAGGGACATAGCGGGCCAGGTGGCAGAGATTTATCTCAAAACACTTAAATCGAAAAACGTAGATACGCTTATCATGGGCTGTACCCATTACCCCGTTTTAAAGAACATGCTCGCGAAGGTTATGGGTAAGCGTGTTGTCCTGGTCGATTCGGCAAGAGAGGTCGCCAGGGGCGCCAGGGATATACTGGATGCAAACGGTATGTTGAACTTATCGCGCTCCAGGGCCGAATACAAATTCTTCGTGAGCGACGAGCCGAACAGATTCGTTAAGATCGGCGAGAGATTCTTAAAACAGCGTATAAAATGCGTAAAGAGGGCCGGTTAAACATGTTTGAAATAAAGGTTAAGACAGATTTCAGCGCGGCGCACAACCTGCGGAATTATAAAGGCAAGTGCGAAAATCTGCATGGCCATAACTGGACGGTCGAGGCGGTATTCCGGTATAAAGATGTGGATAAAAACGGACTTGCGGTTGATTTCAGGATCGCGAAGGACGCGTTGAAAGGCGTTGTCGAGTCGCTCGATCATTCGTATCTAAATGGGGCGAAGTTTTTCAAAAAGGCGAACCCGACCTCCGAAAATATCGCGAAGTTCATATATGACGGTTTGAAGAAAAACTTGGAGAGTATTTATTCCGTAGCTGTGTGGGAGAATGAAAAGTCGTGCGCCGTGTATTCTGAGTAAGATACCGGGAAAGAAGAGACGATGAGTGATGTAAAAGGCCAGATAACCGAAATATTTTCATCGATACAGGGAGAAGGTATATTCCTGGGCGCGAAACAGATATTCGTCAGATTCAAGAAGTGTAATTTGAACTGCGTATTTTGTGACGAAGCTAAGGGTTTGGCCTCGAAAGAATATGCCCCGCTGGAACTGCTTAAAGAAATCAAGGCTATCGATGTGGCCCGCGGACCGCATCACTCCGTGTCGCTTACCGGCGGCGAGCCTCTTCTATACTGGGATTTTCTGAAAGTTTTTCTGAGAATAGCGAAAAAGAACAGGCTATTCAAGGCGTATCTTGAGACGAACGGAACCCTGCCGCACGAACTTTCGAAGATTATCGATCTGGTCGATATAGTGGCTATGGATTTCAAATTGCCGTCATCTACCGGCGAAAGAAGCTATTGGCACGAGCATGCGGACTTCCTGAGGATAGCTTCCAAAAAGAATGTATTCGTAAAAGCGGTTGTTACCGCCAATACCGACAAGGAAGATATCGAGAAGGCGCTTCTTTTAATGAAGAAAGCGCGCAAGAATATACCTTTTATCCTTCAACCGGTATCTCCTGTAAAATCCGACGATAGACAGATAGGGCATGACAGGCTTATGGGATTTTTAGAGATAGGGTTAAGGAACGAGATCGAAACCATGAGGGTCATTCCGCAGATACACAAAATATTAAAGGTAAAATAATCATATGAAAAGATCGCCATACGAAGGATTGCAAAACAAGGTTCGTGTCATGAAGACGCCGGTGATAGAGACATGGCAGAATCGTTATTCCGACAGGGATTATATTATAAGGATCGACATTCCGGAGTTTACATGCATATGCCCAAAGACGGGATTGCCGGACTTTGCGTCGATCGTTATTAAATATATACCCGACCAGGCATGCATAGAATTAAAATCGTTCAAATACTATACTATATTTTACCGCGATGTAGGTATATTCAATGAGCACGTTGTGAATAAAATGCTCGACGATCTGGTTAAGGCGTGCCGACCCAGGTGGATGGAGATTGCCGGTGAGTTTAACGCGCGCGGCGGGATCAAGACGACGGTGAGCGCGGAGTATAAAGGGTAGTATAAAAAGAGCGCAAGCGCCGGACGGGATAGCATGAGAGAGATAAATGTTTCTAAAATAAAAGATGCAGTTGCTGAGCTTTGCCTTAAGGCGAACTTTGAACTCCGGCGGGATGTATTAAAATCTCTCAAGACGGCCGTAGCGAAAGAAAAGAACCCCAGGGCTAAGAATATATTGAAGGCTATCATAGATAACGCCCGCCTTGCCAGGACGAAACGGATTGCGATCTGCCAGGACACAGGCATGGTTATAGTTCATCTTGAGATCGGACAGAATGTGGCTCTGCGCGGCGGAGCGCTCAAGGGCGCCGTCAACGCGGGCGTCGCGGAGGCTTATCGTAAAGGTTACTTGCGGAAGTCGATCGTCTCCGGCGCGTTATTTCGCGAGAATACAAAGACCAACACTCCCGCTGTTATATATGTCGATATCGTCGACGGCAACAATGTAAAAATAAGCGTTTCCCCTAAAGGTTTTGGCAGTGAAAATAAGAGCGCTATAAAGATGTTCAAGCCTACCGATTCGGCCGATGAGATAAAAGAATTTGTCATCGATGTTGTGAAGAAAGCCGGCCCCGATGCCTGCCCGCCGATGGTTTTGGGTATAGGCATGGGCGGCACTTTTGAAAGATGCGCCTACTTGGCGAAGAAAGCGCTTCTGCGTCCGGTTGGCAAGCGTAGCCGGCAGAGGCATATCGCGCGGCTTGAAACAGAACTGGAGCGCGCGATCAATTCGCTCGGGATTGGCCCCATGGGGCTCGGCGGTAAAACTACGGTTCTCGGCGTGAATGTGCTCGAAGAGCCAACGCATATAGCGGGACTACCGGTCGCGGTTAATGTCAGTTGTCACGCGACGAGAAGCGCGGAGAAAACTTTGTGAAGCCGGTTAAGATAAAGACGCCGTTGACAAAACAAGCGGTTGCTTTTCTCAGGGCAGGCGACGAGGTTCTTTTAAGCGGGACGATATTTACGGCAAGGGATATAGCTCACAAACGATTGCATGACATGATCGCGAAAGGCCATCCCATTCCGCTGAAATTAACGGATGCGGTGATATATTACGCGGGCCCTGCGCCGGCGCGTCCCGGACGGGCTATCGGATCATGCGGGCCGACGACCTCCTCGCGCATGGATTCTTTTACACCGGAACTTTTGCGCTTAGGCCTTGGCGGCATGATAGGAAAAGGCGGCAGATCTCCGGAGGTAAGAGCGGCGATAAAAAAATACAGACGTATATATTTTATCGCCATAGGAGGCATAGGGGCCCTGCTTGCGGAGAGAGTAATATCGGCGAAGCCCGTGCTCTTCAGCGACCTCGGCCCGGAGGCGATTTATAAAATGGAGGTCGTGGATTTTCCAATTATTGTAGGAATAGACTCGAAAGGAAACGATATATATGACCAGGCCCGACGGAAGAAAAAGTAACGAATTACGGCATCTCAAGATAACCAAGGATTACATAAAATACGCGGAAGGTTCGTGCTTGATAGAACTCGGTGACACCAAAGTCATAACGACCGCGACGATAGAAAACACCGTTCCGTCTTTCCTGAAAGGCAAGGGCACCGGATGGATAACCGCCGAATACGGCATGATACCGCGTTCCTGCAGAACCCGTGTTCAAAGGGAGGCGGCGAAGGGTAAGCTGGGCGGCAGGACCATGGAGATACAGCGCCTTATAGGCCGTTCGATGAGATCCGTGGCCGACATGGCGAAGATAGGCGAGAGGACGCTTTGGATCGACTGCGACGTCATACAGGCCGACGGCGGCACCAGATGCGCCAGCATAACCGGCAGTTTTATTTCGGTCATTCTTGCCCTCGAGAAGATGCGCGCTCAGAATCTCATTAAAGAGATACCGGTTTCCGACTATGTCGCGGCCATTAGCGTAGGAATGATGGACGGTAAACCGATCCTCGACCTGAATTATGATGAGGACTCGAACGCGGATGTCGATATGAATATCATTATGACCGGCGACGGTAAATTTATTGAAATACAGGGTACCGCCGAGAAGGAGCCATTCAGTAAAGAGGATATGAATAAGCTTTTAGCGTTGGCGAAGGAAGGGGTAGATGATCTCATCGCGGCGCAGAAGAAAGTTTTAAAGGGGATTATAGGCAAATGCGAGAAATTGTAATAGCGACCAAAAATGAAAAGAAGCTCCATGAATTAAAGCGTTATCTCAAAGGCGTAGACGCGAAAGTGGTTTCACTCAAAAATTTTACGCACGTACCGCGCATAGTCGAGAACGGCGTGACATTTAAAGCGAATGCCGTAAAGAAGGCGCTCGTCATATCGCGTTTTACGAAAGGGCTCGTAATAGCGGATGATTCCGGCTTGGCGGTCAATGCGCTCGGTGGACGGCCGGGTGTGCGATCGTCGAGATTTGCCGGGCCACGGAAGAGCGATAAGCAGAATAACAAAAAATTGCTGGAAATTTTGAAGAAGACTCCGCCCGAAAAAAGGCAGGCGCGGTTTGTTTGCGCCGCGGCAATATGCGATAACAACAAGGTGCTTAAAGTCATCGAGGAGTCGTGCGCCGGCGTTATAGCGTTCTCCGAAAAGGGCGGATACGGATTTGGATATGATTCGCTATTTCTGATACCAAAATATAAAAAGACCTTCGGTGAGCTTGGATTAAAAGTAAAAGATAAAATGAGCCACAGGTCTAAGGCGCTCAAAAAGGTTCGCGAGTTTTTAAAAAAGTACTTGTAGTATGATATAATCGGGGCGTAGCGCATCCCGCCCGGAAGCTGACAGGGGGCGGGACCCCGCCTTGAGTAAAACAGATGGCGGGGGCTGGCTAATAACCGGTAGTCGTGTAGATATTTGTAATTTTCGGGGCGTAGCGCAGCTGGCTAGCGCGCTTGGTTTGGGACCAAGAAGTCGACAGTTCGAATCTGTCCGCCCCGACCACTGACTTTGCCGTTGTTCTCTTAGGGCATATTTTATTTTTACGCGTCCCTGTAGCTTCCCGCCCGGAAGCTGACAGGGGGCGGGACCCCGCCTTGAGTAAAACAGATGGCGGGGCAGTTGGATATTGATTAACAACGTCCCTGTAGCTTCCCGCCCGGAAGCTGACAGGGGGCGGGACCCCGCCTTGAGTAAAACAGATGGCGGGGCAGTTGGATATTGATTAACAACGTCCCTGTAGCTCAGTTGGATAGAGCATCTGCCTTCAATAGGAGCGTCTATGCGGAATATGAACGCATAGAATGAATGCAGCTATATGCAAGGAACCCCTGTCATACACAGGGCAATTTGCAGGCAACCAAGCGAGCTACAGATAAATCGGTCCATGGGAAGGAGGTGAAGATTGCAACATTAATAACCAAAATCTTCACGTTAAATGGGCCGACGATTATCTGAAGCTCGAATGGGAGTCCTCAGAGACTATACGCTGCACACCTGAAATGGTGAAGACATAGTCCAGACCGCAACGTAACAACGGCCGGAGTAATCCGGTGCGGTAAGCTAAGCAGAGGGTCGCCTGTTCGAATCAGGCCAGGGACGCCATCCGCCTTCGCATTCAAGGCGTAAAAGAGAGAATGCTTCGGCGGATTTTTATCCGCCATAGCCAGCATGTCGTAAAAGGCAGAAGGCGACGGCGGATGAGCCCGCCGAAGCACCTTATCTATTAAGCGTTGATTGCGAAGGCGGGCCATTAAACTCCAATATGCACTACGTCTATATACTAAAAAGCCTCAAAACCAAAGATAAGCTCTATGTCGGATTAACCGGCAATCTTGAGCGTCGCCTTAAAGAACACGACGAGACATCAAGCGATCATTACACATATCGCCATCGTCCATGGAAACTCGAAACATATATTTCATTTCAAAGTAATTTGGCTGCTAAGAAATTCGAGGCTTATTTAAAAACAGGTTCAGGCAGGGCATTCATTAGGCGGCACCTTATTTAGTTGTTCGCTATCAGTTAACCGATTTCTCTATTTCCAATCTCTTCTAAATATCCTGCCAAAATCTCTTCTTAATCCCTCTCTTTATCTCTGGTTTACTTTTCGGGTGGTTTAGTCGTAAAATCAGGTTTTTTGGCGTCTTTATCAATCCTTCTTAATATAACTTCTCTTGAAACCACAAAATCCCGGGCTAATAATTCAACGACCCTATCCATGATAACATCATCATTTTTGATGCCCAAAGCCCTGATCTGCTTTGAATGATATTTTAACCTCTTTTCCAGATGATGGCTTGGCACCAGGACTAATCCGGCAAATTGATTCGCCTGCCATTCAAGCCATGACCATTCATCTTCCGGAAAAGTCTCCATAAAATCCTTCCAATCTCCGGTCGTATTGAATCCGCGATGCTTGTAAACAGCCTCGTGCATAATAGCATGGCCTACCTCATGGGCTAGAGTAAAGCGATATCGGCCTTGTCTATGCTTATATACGTATTCATCTATGGAGATATTCGACAAATCTGAGGATATGAAACCGTCGATTTCTATTATTTCGTGAAGTCCGGGGATCGGAATGATATCAATGTTGAGCTTAAGCTCTATGATCTCTTCGATCGGAGTGGGGAAGGCATCCCTTGGATGGTATTTGTGCAGGAAATCCGAAGCTATCTTCTTTATGTGGTCGTAGTTTTTGTAAGGAACAAATACATCTGACATTCTTTACGATTCCTTGATCAATTTTATCAACTTATCGAGCTTCTCTTTCGAGATCTTTTTACCCCTGATGGTGCGGAATAAAAATGGCATTCTCGCGACGATCTCTTTTTCCCTAAGCTCCTTTGGCAGCCGGCCTGATTCCGCGGCCGCAAGGTCAAAGAATTCATACCACTCGTTCGACGCCTCTTTCAGTTTGAGATAATGAGCGTATTTCTTCAATATCTCATCTTTTGGCGGCGGCAACACGCCTCTTTCAATCTTACTTAAATTTCCAGGATCCATGCTGTGTTTCTCGCAGAATTGGCGCAGCGTCATGCTCAGCTTTATTCTTCTATCTTTAAAATACGAGCCGAATGTTTTACGTCCGTCCATTTTAGTCGCCCCCCTCCTTGTCTATTATAAGTATACCATGTAGTAATAAAATTACAACACTTAAATGCAAAATATTTATTTTCTAACATTGGGAAGGGTGATGGGTTAATGCGCTAGCTTATTCCAAGCCTCGAGTTGCTTCTGCCAGTAGATTTCTTTGGCTATGCCGCGGATTTTACGCTCTGTAACCTTACGGATTTTGTCGGTGTTTAGCAATAATATCTCCTTCTGTATTCTAGGACACAGGAGGAGCAGGCTTGTTATCTGTTTTATCCTCGTATAAGTTATACCAAGCCATTCGGCGATTTGGCTCAGATCCTTTGCCTTCTCTTCACAAAGCGCTCCTTCTATTTGATTAGATAGCACCAGATATTGTCGTAGCTTCGGCTCGTTTGCTATCTTGGCCATATGATATCGATAAGACTTATGCCTTACGGGCTTTATATCAACTTTGAATTCATATTTTAGATTCGTATTCATAAAATCTATAATTATTTAAGACCATATCCAGCTTACCAGTCGTTCCGTCGTATTTTACTTCTTTAACCATGCGTTTTAATGCCTCATGTTTTAACTGTGGGAATAGCGCATCCCAGATGGCGAGAATTTCTGTCAGTTCTTTTTGTGGCATCTTGCCAAGGCAATCTATTACAGAGTCCTCTATAGCCTGTGCATTTACCGATTTGGTAGGGCACGAATTTGAGCCTTGTTTTTGAACACTTTGGCAGACATAATATCTGTATTTATATTTACCTCGCATCGCATAGGTATGGAACATTGCTTTGCCACAGGCCTTACAACGCAAGATATCGCTGAGTGGGGCTGTATTTCTCGAATAACCAGCCTTCTCGCGTGTTACGCGCATCTTATATTGACACCATATCTCTCGAGGCTTATAATTAACATAAATAAGCTATATTCCTTTGGCTACATATAAAAGGAAGCGGGGGAACCAAGCCACGGTCTACGATAGATCTTGGGGCGAATATCTAAAATATCTACAATGTAGTAGATTAGGGTCACTCAACCCGAGCCCGACAGCTAACCCCGTAAGCTAACATGAGAGAATGCAAACCAGAGATAGGCATCCTCTGGTTTTTCTTTTTAAGGGAATCCGTATTATGGATATTTTATTTATAGGAATAATTTTGGGTCTCACGATAATATCTTTTGCATTTGTCGCAGTATGCGGCAGATTATAAGGCTGGGGTAGTAATATGACTATTATTTATTGGATAGGCGGCATAGTTTCACTGTTTTTATTTGCCTATTTATTGATCGCTCTATTGAAGCCGGAGATATTTTCATGATCCTTCGGCGTGGCCAACAGTCTGACAATAGCCTTGCTCAGGATTATTATGGTGAGCGAGCGAAGCGAGTCGAACCATGAATTGGAATAATATTATTCAAGGCGGGATCTATCTTATAGCGCTAATCCTATTAGTTAAGCCGCTTGGGACATATATGGCCCGCATATACGAGGCAAAACCCGTTGGTCTTAACGTATGGTTTGGGCCTATTGAAAGATTAGTTTATCGCGTGTCAGGTATTAATCCTGAAGCAGGTATGTCTTGGAAGACATATGCTTTGGCAGTAATGATGTTCAATATTATTGGCATAGTCGTTGTTTACGCTATTCAGAGACTTCAGCCACATCTTCCCCTAAACCCAATGTCCATACCACAAGTCCCCCCAGACTTAGCTTTCAATACCGCTGTGAGCTTTGCTACAAACACCAACTGGCAAAGTTATGGTGGGGAGGCCACATTAAGCTATTTTACTCAGATGATGGCTTTAACAGTTCAGAATTTTGTGTCAGCGGCAACGGGCATGGCAGTGCTTGTGGCTGTGATAAGAGGATTTATCCAAAAACAAACGGAAACCATAGGTAACTTCTGGGTAGATCTTGTTCGATCTACATTATATATACTGCTTCCACTAGCTATAATACTTTCCGTTGTATTGGCTTCCCAGGGTGTTGTTCAGACATTTGCTCCGAGCGTAAAAGCTACGCTTATCGAAGCAACTAAAGATGCTACTGGAAAGATTGTTCCTGAACAGGTGATAGCTCTCGGTCCTGCCGCTTCTCAAATAGCTATTAAACAGCTAGGAACTAATGGGGGAGGGTTTTTCAATGTCAATTCTGCCCATCCCTTTGAGAACCCCACGCCTCTGTCAAACTTCGTGGAGGTTTTGGCCATACTTTTAATAGCTGCAGCATTATGCTATACATTCGGATACATGGTTAAAGACAGGCGCCAAGGATGGGCGATTCTGGCCGCTATGTTAATTATCTTTATCCCATGTCTCTGGTTATGTACGCACATTGAACAACAGGGGAATCCTTTGTTAAGCAAATTAGGAATTGATCAGAGTGCGAGTGCTATGCAGCCAGGCGGTAATATGGAAGGCAAGGAAGCACGTTTTGGCATCGCGAATTCAGCTTTATGGGCAACAGCTACGACTGCCGCCTCCAATGGTTCGGTCAACTCAATGCATGATTCTTACATGCCTCTTGGCGGGATGATATCGATGTGGCTTATGCAATTAGGGGAGGTTATATTTGGCGGGGTTGGTTCAGGTCTTTACGGTATGATCGCATTTATTATTGTCGCTGTATTTATATCGGGCCTTATGATAGGGCGCACTCCCGAATATTTAGGAAAGAAAATCGAAGCGTATGAAATGAAAATGGCTTCTCTTATGATTTTAATACCTCCGATGATTGTTCTTATGGGCACAGCCATTTCGGTAATTGTGCCTGCTGCTAAAAACTCAATTTTAAACCCTGGGCCGCATGGATTTAGTGAAATATTATATGCTTTTTCATCGGCAGGAAATAACAACGGAAGCGCGTTTGCGGGTTTAACTACGAATACGTTTTTCTATAATATCGCTCAAGGATTAGCGATGTTTTTCGCTAGATACTGGCTTATAATACCGGCTCTTGCGATAGCCGGATCACTTTCTAAGAAAAAGATAGTGCCTGTAAGTCAAGGAACTTTGCCTACACATACGCCGCTTTTTATTGTATTTCTGGTTATGGTTATATTGATTGTAGGTGCGCTCACTTTTTTCCCGGCATTGGCTCTTGGGCCTATTGTTGAGCACTTAACCCTTACTTCTATATGAAAACAAAATCATTATTCGACCTCGCTATTGTAATTCCGGCGATTGTGGATTCTATAAAAAAATTGAACCCCAAGCATCAGATTAAGAATCCAGTTATGTTTGTCGTGTTGGCGGGAAGCGTGCTTACCACAGGCTTATATATTCAGGCCATTGTTGCGCATGGGGAAGCACCGGCAAGTTTTATTCTGGCTATAACGCTGTGGCTTTGGTTCACGCTAATATTTGCTAACTTCGCGGAAGCTATGGCTGAAGGTCGCGGTAAGGCGCAAGCCGCAAGCTTAAGGAAGGCAAGACGGGATACCCCAGCGAAGAAACTCTCAAGCCCTAAATATGGCTCAAGCTATGAAACAATTTCAGCTACGACAATAAGGAAAGGAGATATTGTTTTAATCGAAGCGGGCGACATTATACCGATGGATGGTGAGATTATAGAAGGAGTAGCTTCGGTTGATGAAAGCGCGATAACAGGAGAAAGCGCGCCCGTCATACGCGAATCAGGCGGGGATCGCAACGCTGTTACCGGGGGAACGCGAGTACTTTCAGACTGGATAGTAGTACGAGTTAGTTCAAATCCTGGCGAGACATTCTTAGATCATATGATAGCGATGGTCGAAGGCGCGAAACGACAGAAGACGCCCAACGAAATAGCGCTTAGCATTTTACTTGCGGTATTTACGATAATATTTCTTTTAGCCACAGTAACGCTCCTTCCATTTTCTATCTATAGTGTTGTTAGCGCTGGCCATGGTGTACCTATTACAGTAACAGTATTAGTGGCGTTACTCGTATGCCTTATACCGACTACTATAGGAGGCCTTTTGCCTGCCATTGGTATCGCTGGAATGGATAGGATGATCCAGGCAAACGTTATAGCTACTTCAGGACGTGCCGTTGAAGCGGCAGGGGATGTTGATGTTCTACTGCTTGATAAAACAGGTACTATAACGTTGGGTAATAGACAGGCGGTTGCTTTTATACCGGCCCAGGACGTCAAAGTCGAAGCATTGGCGGATGCGGCACAACTGGCTTCATTATCTGACGAAACTCCGGAAGGCAGAAGCATAGTGATATTAGCTAAAGAGAAATACAATATTAGAGAACGCCAAATCCATGAGCTTGAAGCGAAATTTATCCCTTTTACTGCCCAAACAAGAATGAGCGGAGTAGATTTAGGTGATGGACGGCAGATCAGAAAAGGCTCAGCCGATGCGATAGAAGATTATGTGAAAAAGCTCGGAGGACTTTTCCCTGAAGATTTGAAATTAAATATTCAGAACATATCCAAGACTGGCGGCACGCCGCTAGTAGTAGCGGAACATAAGAATGTATTAGGTGTTATTCAGTTGAAGGATATAGTGAAGGGTGGTATCAAAGAACGTTTCGCGGAACTGCGACGTATGGGAATCAAAACTATAATGATCACAGGTGATAACCCATTGACAGCTGCGGCCATAGCTGCCGAGGCAGGTATGGATGATTTTTTAGCGCAGGCGACACCTGAAACAAAACTTAAGCTTATCCGGGAGATGCAGCTTGGCGGTAGACTTGTCGCAATGACAGGTGATGGTACTAATGATGCACCCGCTCTCGCGCAGGCGGATGTCGCAGTTGCTATGAATACAGGGACGCAGGCCGCGAAGGAAGCGGGCAATCTCGTAGATCTCGATTCTAATCCTACAAAATTAATTGAGATCGTTGAAATTGGAAAACAATTACTTATGACCCGAGGATCATTAACTACTTTTAGTATCTCTAATGATGTTTCAAAATACTTTGCGATCATTCCGGCGGCTTTTGTAGGAACATATCCTCAGCTAGACGCGCTTAATATAATGCACCTTACCACGCCGTCTAGCGCTGTTCTATCTGCGGTTATTTTTAACGCCATTATCATAATAATGCTAATTCCACTGGCTCTGCGCGGTATACCTTATAAGCCGATGTCGGCAAGTCGCCTTCTGAGAGACAATCTTTTGATCTATGGCATAGGCGGCATTATCGCGCCATTTATAGGGATAAAACTAATTGATATGTTGTTGGCTGCCTTGCATTTGGTATAAAGCCGATGTCGGAGACATCGGCACTTAGCTGGCACCGTGGCTTAATAAACTTGGGATAATTATGTTTAGAGAACAGTTAAAATCTGCCATTCTTGTTTTTATAATATTGACGATAATCACAGGAGTTCTCTACCCGCTATTTGTAACAGGAATTGCTCAAGCTTTTTTCCATACCAAAGCTAACGGTAGCCTTATATATCGAAATGGAAAAATAATTGGTTCAGCCCTTATAGGACAACCATTTGATGATCCTAAATATCTATGGGGACGGCTGTCGGCCACATCGCCCGTGCCTTATAATTCTAATTCGTCATCGGGCTCAAATATTGGGCCGTCGAATGGAGCACTTTTAGAAACTGTAAAGTCCCGTATTGAAAAACTGCGTGCAGCCGATCCTAAAAACAAGATGCCTATACCCGTAGATTTAGTGACATCATCGGCGAGCGGGCTTGATCCGCATATAAGTAAGGCTTCCGCTTATTATCAGGTTCCTCGAATAGCGAAACAACTAGGGCTCTCTGTAAATATTGTAAAAAACATTGTTGATCAAAACGCAAAAGGGCGTCTCTTTGGTTTAATCGGAGAGCCGGTTGTAAACGTATTGAAGGTAAATATGGATTTGGATTCATACAAAAAATAGAGTATATTATAGACATGACAAACGAAAATAATAATATCGACGAAATTCTGGCGCGGGTAAAGAGCGAAGGATCTAACCGCGGAAAGCTTAAGATTTTCTTCGGGGCAATGGCCGGAGTAGGGAAAACTTATTCCATGCTTGAAGCGGCAAGAGTTCTGAAAAAAGAAGGAATTGATGTTGTTGTCGGTTACGTAGAGACGCATGGACGCGCAGACACAGACGTTTTATTAGAGGGCCTTGAAATCCTGTTTCGTAAAGAAGTGTCATATAAAAACATCAAACTTAGTGAATTCGATGTTGATTCGGCCTTAAAGAGGCGTCCCTCTACGATATTGGTTGATGAGTTGGCTCACTCGAACGCCCCCGGTTCTCGTCATCCTAAGCGTTGGCAGGATGTAGAGGAGCTCTTGGACGCAGGCATTAATGTCTATACGACTCTAAATGTCCAACACTGTGATAGCGCCAATGACGTTGTGGCCCAGGTTACAGGGGTAACAGTGCGCGAAACCGTCCCTGATACCTTTGTTGAAAAAGCAGACGATATAGAATTAGTAGATCTCCCTCCAGAAGACTTACTTAAGCGCCTCAAAGAAGGCAAAGTTTATCTTGGTGAGCAAGCCCAGCGGGCAATCCAGAATTTCTTTCAGATAGGAAATCTTATTGCACTGCGCCAATTAGCACTACAGTATACAGCTAGGATCGTAGACGCTAAAATGCGATCCTATAAACAGGCGTATTCTATAACAAAGGTTTGGAATGTAAGAGATCGACTTTTAGTATGCATAAGCGCCAGCCCTCGAGCCACACGGCTTATACGGGCAGGAAAGCGCATTGCTTCCAGCATTGGTGTTGAATGGATTGTTGCTTACGTTGAGCCGATTTCTCAAATACCTAATAGAAGGGGCAAGGCCGATATAGTAGAGACAATGCGCTTTGCCGAACGATTGGGCGCTGAAACGGTTACACTTACCGGGTTAAATATAGCGGAGACTATAATCGAATACGCTCGGTCAAGGAACATCACAAAAATTATTATTGGAAAGCCTGGCAAGCCCAAGTGGCATGAATTTATTTTTGGGTCCGTGATAAATGCGCTTGCGAGAAAATGCGGTGAGATAGATTTGTATCTTATGAGTGGAGAAACGCAGGAGCCGCCTGCCAAATACGAAGCGCCCACTTTAAAACCATTCCCATGGAAAGGTTTATTATGGGCTATGGGCGTCGTTGCAATTTGTACCATAGTAGATAGTTTTTTATTTAAGCACTTAAGCCTTGTAAATTTAATAATGATTTATTTATTAGGAGTTACCTGGATTGCTTATAAGTATGGCCGCAGAGCGTCAATTATAGCCTCGATCTTAAGCGTCTTATCTTTTGATTTCTTTTTTGTCCCGCCTTATTTCACATTTGCCGTAGCCGATGTAGAATATTTTATAACATTCACAGTTATGTTAGCGGTAGGCGTTATAATAGGAAGTCTTACAGGACGACTTCGGCAGCAGACTACAGCTATGCGACTGCGGGAAAACAGGACTCAGGCATTATATTATCTGAATAGGGATTTGGCCAAAACATCCAGTCTGGATGAAATCTTTCAGATATCGGTTCATTATGTTCAAGAGTTTTTTAAATGTCCGGCTGTTATTTTTACGCCCGTAAAAGGGAAGAGTATCGCAATTCGTTTTGGCGATACCAAAGTAATGCCATTAAGCCCAAACGAAGAAGCTGTGGCCCAGTGGGTATATGAGCATAGAAAGATGGCGGGGAAGGATACGGACACACTTCCAGGCTCACGAGGTATTTATTTGCCGTTAACCGGTGCTGAAAAGACCGTAGGCGTTATTGGGCTATTTCCTAGAGAAGAGAGGCAGTTAAACGATCCGGATCAATTGCATATACTCGAAATATTCGTAAAACAAACTGCCTCGGCGGTAGAAGGCGCTCAGCTTGCCGCCGCCGCGGTTAAAACTGATGCGGAAATCGAAAGCCAGCGTCTGCGAAACTTGCTTTTAAGTACATTTTCTCTGGATCTTCCCGCGCCGTTAAAAATAATTTCTGAAGCCACTGCGGAATTGTTAAAACCCGAGAATATGGATGATAAATTAAAACGTAGTGAATTAATTCAGAAGATCCGCGAACAGGCACAGCGCTTGAACGACCTCTCCTCCGAAATGACAAAGATAATTAAATCGGAAGAGTAAAAATTGTATTAATCACAAAAATGTCCGCCTATCAAAATTTCAAAATCTCTCGCCAATAATAGATAATTGTTATATAATAGCGTTGCCTACATCAGAGATAAGTATCAGAAAGCCCTATAAAGGGGACGCCAACATTCTTCACCCTTCCGTGATTTTGCTACGGAAGGGTTCCGGAGAAAAGTCTAACTATGATAAAAGTTACGACCGAACTTATGAAGGACATCTCGGCCAAAGCAAAATCGTCCGCCAGGAAGCGGACGAACTACAATTTCCACAAAAATCTCTCCGATCCTATCCAGCGCATGCTGAACGCGGCGGAGCCCGGCACTTATATCCAGCCGCACAAACATGAATCCCCCGACAAGATCGAGGTTTTTATCATACTTAGCGGAAGGGCCGTCATGGTTGAGTATGACTCTGCCGGCAACATAGCCGATCATATTATTCTCGACGCGAAAGACGGGGCAAAAGCGGTAGAAATACCGCCGAGACATTGGCATTCTTTTATAACGTTAAAGCCCGGCACAGTATTGTACGAAGTAAAGGAAGGCCCGTACGACGAAAAAGCCGACAAGCATTTTGCCTCATGGGCACCTTCGGAAAGCTTAAAAGAAAAAGCGCTGGAGTTTAATAAATCGGTTCTTGTGAAATTAAAAATAGAGGAAAGGTGATGCGCATAGGCAAACAATTGGTGTTGGTAAAAAGTTTCCGCGCGAAGGTAACGATCGTTCTCGTCCTATTCATGTGCCTGTCCGCGGCCATTACCAACGTTCTTATCTACCAGTATGTCATAAGATCGCAATTCGGCCAATTGCGCGAAAAACTTATGACTATAGCGCAGGCCGCGGCGATGACGATAGATGTCGAAACCTTAAATGAAATACCGCTTAATCCAAACGGTGTAAATAGTCCCGCCTATAAAATCATCGAGAAAAAAATAAGGCGCATCAAAGAGATTTCCCCAAATCTTGCATATATTTATATCCTAAAACGCGGCGATCGTTTGAATCTTCTGAAATTTGTGGTAGACGTTAACTTTGAAAATTATAAATCTAAATTGAATCCGGCCTATCCCGGCCAGGCCTACGATGGCAAGGTTTATCCGGAGCTTCTTATGGCTTTCATGACACCTTCGGCGGATACGAAGATGGCGGCCGACAAGTGGGGAGTATTTCTGTCGGGCTATGCCCCTATATTTGACAAAAATGGCGATGCTATGGCGATCCTGGGTGTTGATCTTGCCGCGAACGATGTATACAGAATGCAGCGTGAGGTAAAAATTCGCGCCGGGATTATCCTGATATTTGGCGTCATATTTTCAGCGCTCTTAAGCTTGGTCATATCGGACGCCGTAAGCTCACCTATAAAACGCCTTGTAGCCGGAACCAGGCATGTCGCTTCAGGTGACCTTAAGTATCGAGTGAAGGTTGAGAATCCGGATGAGATAGGAGAGCTCGCCTCCGCGTTTAATATGATGAGTTCGAGTTTATATAAATCGAAGAGCGCGTTGTTAAACTATTTTTATCAGATCGCTCAGTCACTTATTCGGGCATCGGAAGCCCGGGATCACTACTCTAAAGGTCATTCCGACAGGGTGGCTAAGTATTCGGAACAGATCGCGCGAAAAATGGGTTTGCCGGAAAATAAGATAGGACTACTTAAGAACGCGGCGCTTTTGCATGACATAGGAAAATTCGGGATCCAGGAGGCCATATTAAACAAAAGTTCCGCCTTGACCGACGAGGACGTAGAAATAATCCGCAAGCATCCTGTTATAGGCGAGGATATACTTAAGCCTGTTTCTCTTGACAGGGAACTGCTTGCCGTAGTTAGAGAGCATCACGAACGCTATGACGGCACAGGCTATCCGGACAAGCTCAGGGGCAGTGAAATAGATATGCTGGCTTCGATAGTGTCCGTGGCCGATTCGTATGACGCCATGACCTCGCATAGGGCGTACAGAAAGAATCTGACAAAAGGGGAAGCGATCGCGCAATTGAAACAGTCGAGCGGGACGCAGTTTGATCCTAAAGTTGTAGAAAGTTTTATAGAAGTCCTTAATAGCCAAGAGGAGGAGTAAGATGTCTTTTACGCAGGCGCTGACTTATTATGTACCGACGACGGCGTTGGGATTTATCGTTGTATCCCTGTTCGTGGCGATGTCCATAGGCGGGCTTTTACTGGTTCGCCGATTAGTGCCGCATCATAGGCTGAAAGTGCACAACGATGTTGCCGCCGCCATCTTTAATACACTGGGTGTAGTATATGCTGTCCTGCTTGCTTTTGTCGTGGTCGTGGTGTGGCAGAATTTCGACAAGACGAAACAGAATGTGGAAGGCGAAGCAAATTATATCATGGATATTTACAGGGACTCTTCGGCCCTTCCGGAATCTTTCAGGGCAGAGGCTCGCGCGATGATGAAAAAATACGCCGACAGTGTAATAAATGACGAATGGCATCTGATTGCCGTGGGAAAGCAGAGCGCTAAAACGTTTGAGCATCTGAATAAGCTATGGGCGGTATATGCTTCATATGAGCCGAAGACGGAAAAAGAAAAAATATTTTTTGCGGAATCGGTGCGAAAGCTTAACCAGGCCGGAGAGCTACGGCGAACCCGCCTTATGGATTCCAGGGCCGGCATTCATCCAATATTATGGATCGTGCTGGTAGTCGGAGGCGTGACAACGGTCAGCTTCACGTTTTTCTTCGGGTCGGAGAATCTCCGGGCGCAGATTGCGATGGCCTCCATGCTCGCCATGCTGGTTGCGCTGATATTATTTACGATCCTTTTGTTCGATTTTCCGTTTACGGGAGCATTAAAGATATCTTCCGAGGCTTTTACGAAAATGCCGTGTTTTTGAATAACCGTTTTTATCAACAAATAAGGATGTGAACAAGATGAGTTTAGCTTCTATAGCATTAAATGCATTTGCGATTAACGCGATGACGTTCGAGAACTCTACGAAAGATCCTTTGAAAGCCCAGGAGCGGACGCTTCTTAAATATCTGCGCCGGAATAGAAATACCGAGTTCGGCATCGAGCATGGCTTTGCCTCGATCAAGTCGATACGGGATTTTCGTTCTCGTGTCTCGTTATCTAAGTATGAAAAAATCCGACCATACATAACCAGGATGGAAAACGGCGAAAATAACATACTCACCAGAGATAAGGTTGTTTTTTTCGGGATAACGAGCGGTACTACCGGCAAGCCGAAGCTCATCCCCGTTACGAAATATTCGCAGGATAAAAAAGCGGGCTTGATGGCCCTGTGGGCGTACTACCTCGCCAGGAAGCACCCGAAAGTCATAGACGGTAAAGTTTTGGCGATAATAAGTCCGGAGGTAAAAAATCATACGGAAGCCGGCATACCGTACGGCCCGGAGGACGGCCACGCCTACAACAATCTCCCGCCCGTAATAAAGAAAAAATATGTCCTGCCGTATGAGCTTTTTTACATCGAAAATTACGACGCCAGATATTATTGCATACTGAGAATCGCGATAGAGCATAATATCTCCACCATAGCGACGTTAAATCCGAGTACACTGGTAATATTATGCGACAGGATAGAGCTTCTCAAGGACAGGATAATAAAAGATATCGCCGCCGGTACTCTGGATAATAGCCTGGAGATCGAGCCGGAGGTTAGACGTATAATCGAAAAAAAATTAAAACCGAATCCGAAGCGGGCGAAAGAATTAAAAACTATTCTGGATAAGACAGGCAGTCTTTTACCTAAAGATGTGTGGCCGGCGCTTGATCTGATAGAATGCTGGAAGGGCGGGACGGTAAAGGCATATTTAAGGGAACTGCCCAGGTATTTCGGCGACGTCGATATCTGGGACTTCGGGTGCCTTTCGACCGAGGCGCGTAGTTCGATACCTATGACCGGCGACGGCGCCGGCAGTGTCCTGGCTATAGAGACGAATTTTTACGAATTTATACCGAAAGAGGATATCGACAAGGAGGACAAGAGGGTTCTTTTATGTAATGAGCTTGAAAAAGGAAAAGAATATCTTCTGGTCGTTACAACTCCTGGCGGGCTTTACAGGTATGATATCGATGACGTGGTAAGGGTGGACGGGTTTTTTAACAAAACGCCGATCATAGAATTTGTACAGAAAGGACATAACGCCGTTTCGTTAACGGGGGAGAAGGTGTACGAAGCGCATGTAATCGAGTCGGTCATGAGCGCTTTGAACGTACATAAACTGCAGATCATATCATTCAGTGCGTGCACCGAAAGCGGCAATCCTCCCCGATATGTATTCTTAGTCGAATTTTCCGCTGAACCTTCACGGGATGAAAAGATGAAGTTTTTGAGTTCGGTAGAGAAAGAGTTGTGCATTCGAAATAGTGAATATGATGATATCCGTAAGCAGTTTTTACTTGGCCATCCCATCCTTAAGGTAGTTAAAAAGGGAGAATTTGAGCGTTATCGCAGAGGCAGGGTCAGTCTTGGAGCGCACGACAGCCAGTTTAAACTGCCAAAACTTTGCGGACAGGTGGATTTTGACAAAAATTTCGCGGTGATCGAAGAAATAGCTGTCGATGTAAGATGAAAAAATAGCCATCGCCGGTGTTTAATGATATAATGGCGCCATGCTCGACCTAAAAGATAAATTAAATCCGTCTCAACTGTCCGCGGTATCCGCCACAGACGGTCCGGTGCTTGTAATAGCCGGCGCTGGAAGCGGTAAGACGCGCGCGATAGAATATCGTGTCTTGAATCTCGTTTCAAAAGGCGTAAGGCCTGAGTCGATACTCCTTCTTACTTTCACGCGTCGGGCCGCGCACGAGATGGTCTCCCGCGCTTCCAGGCACGACCCGCGATGCAGGAACATCGACGGCGGCACATTCCACTCTTTCGCGTTTAAAATCCTGAAAAAATATTCGAAGGCGCTGGGACTTTCGAACCAGTTCACGATTCTCGACGAGTCCGACAGTTCAGAAGCCGTACATCGCTGTGTAACAAAGCTCGGCCTTCTCGAAAAAAGGGAAAAGTTCCCGTCCAAGGATACCCTGCGTTCCATCCTGAGCATGTCGGTCAATAAAGGAAAAACTATTTGCGAGATTCTCGAGAAGGAGTACCCGCATTTTCTTGAGCTTGCCTCCGACATAGAAGCGTTGAGAAAAGAATACGCCGCTTATAAATTAGGAAAATTATACGTCGATTATGATGACCTGCTCGTATATCTTAAATTATTGCTTGAGATAGAAGAGATGCGCGGGGCGATATCATCCAGATATACACATGTGATGGTCGACGAATATCAGGACACGAATACTCTCCAGGGCGACATAGCGCATCTATTGGCCTCCGGCCATAAAAATATAATGGTCGTTGGCGACGACGCCCAGTCGATATATGGCTTTCGCGGCTCATCCCACAAGAACATAATGGATTTTCCGCAAAGGTTTCCCGAATGCCGGATAATCAAGCTCGAGGAGAATTACAGGTCTACGCAATCTATCCTCGATGTGGCAAATTCCGTTCTCGAGAACATGGATAATAAATATTCCAAGTGCTTAATCTCGACCAGAAAAGACGAAGGCGACAGGCCGAAGCTTAATTACTTCAAGAATCATTACGATGAGGCCGGGTGGATAGTCGGGAAGGTGCGTGAATTGCAGGATGAAGGTGTGGGGCTGGAGCATCAGGCGGTTCTCTTCCGTTCGGCGTTTGTGTCCATATCCCTGCAGGCGGAGCTTAGCAAAAACGGCGTACCTTATCAGGTGTTTGGCGGATTGAAGTTTTACGAAACGGCGCATGTCAAAGATCTCCTGGCGCATCTCAAGATAGCGGTAAACCCGAAAGATGAGATAGCGTGGCGCAGGGTGCTTGCACTGATAGACGGGATAGGGCCCAAGACAGCCGGCGTAATAGCGGAAGCTATTTTCGCCAGGACGTCGCTCGACGATATAATAACAAAAGCCCTCGACGATAAGCATATCCCTAAGAAGTCGGTGGGCGGGATCGCGAGATTGAAAAAGTTTTTGCGAGCGGCGGCAGTTCACACCGCCGCGGATCCGGGCGCTGTGTACGATCTGGCGCTCGACTACTATTCGCCGCTCTTCAAGCTGAAGTTTGACGACTGGAATATCAGGGTAAATGATCTTGAAGCGCTCAAGCAGATAGCGTCGAGGTATGACGCGCTCGAGGATCTCCTCGCGGATTTTGCCATAGAACCGCCGGACAGGGGCGTATTGCGCGTAGAGCCGAAATCCGGTGATGAAGAAAAGCCGCTGACATTATCTACGATACATTCGGCTAAAGGGCTCGAATGGGATTCAGTGTTTATGATAGGGCTTATTGACGGCGTCCTGCCATCCAGTTTTTCGCTCGATAATCCTGAGGAGATAGAAGAAGAGAGCCGCCTTTTTTATGTGGGTATAACGCGCGCTAAGAACCGCCTTTTCTTATCGCTGAACCATGAAGGCACGCGCGGAGGCATAACGCAGTTTAATAAAGTATCGCGTTTTGTCGAAATGCCGAATGTCTTATCCGGGCTCGACCAGAAATTCGCGCTTGAGAAAGATTTTGCCGATGAAATAGACCTGGACGATTCGGACGGGATAACGCCGTTCTATAATAAAGAATCGCTCCTGGAAGAGTTGATTGGCCGAGGCAGGTCAAAGAAGCCTCGTTTTTGAAGACTCAGATAGAATTATATCGTGGTATTGTTTTTTCGGAGAAAAATCCAAGTCCCCGTAGCTCAAATGGATAGAGTACTGGCCTCCGAAGCCAGCCGTGGCAGTTCGATTCTGCCCGGGGACGCCATTCTACTTCGCTACGGCAGTCATACTGTAATGGAGCTTCGTAGGAATGGCGACGGAAGCAGTAAATTTTGCGAAAAGCTACCTATGGATGACAAATTATACTTACAGAAACAGGTTGCATGGCAGAAAGAGTTCGAGGCGCTGTGTCTAAGGTGCGGCGAGTGCTGTGGGCTACGCGAAGACCCGTGCTCGAACCTCATAAAGGCACAGGACGGCAAATACGCCTGCGCCATCTATGATAAAAGGCTGGGCGCGCAGAGGACGGTTTCCGGCAAGATCTTTACGTGCGTGCCGATACAGGAAGTTCTTAAAAAAGGTATGCCTAACAAATCCTGCGGTTATCTTATGCCGGCGGTAGCCGTGTTTACGGCGATAACCCTTTTGGCCGGCACAGTATTTCCGCTGGAAATGATAGGTCGGGAAGAGATGTCTTACAAAAAATTCAAACTCGAGAAGGCGACGTGCGAGGCGGCGGTATTTTACAAAGAGACGTCGAAAGGTATGGATATCGGGGTATCCGCGATAGCTACGGGAAAAGGGGCCGATTTCAGGAAGTGGCGTGTTACAGATATAAAGATCCATGCCGGCGATGAAAGGATACGTCCCGACCAGTCGGATAATTTTTACGTCAAAGAAAAATCGCTTTGGAGAGTTCCGGCGGCTATACTTTTTGCCGCTATCGGCACACAGATAAATGTTTCCGGCACCGGCCTTGAACAGGGCATAGCTAAGGCCGGCGCGGCGATAGGCCTCGGGCTGTTGGTACTTGCCGCGCAGGGTGAGATAACGGGCAATAAATGCATTTTCCGTCTGGACAATGCGACCGCCGATAAGGTGTTTAGTCAGGACGGTTTTGCCGAGATACGGCTGGAGGATGCCGACCAGCATTGGCAGGATACGATAAAAATCGGCATGATACGGCCGGAGTTTAAAGCGGATGATACCGGTGAGTACAAAAAGATGAGCCCGGAAGAACTTTTGAAACTCATAGATGATCTTGGTGGCCGTGTCGACGGTTTAGAAAAAGAACAGGCGGCGCTTAAGTACGGTGTTGACCCGAAATACGACCGCCTGCAGGCGGAGATAGAAGATCTCCAGACACAGCGCGGCATAGCATATAAAATATGGTTTGAAAAGACCGAAGGTAAACGCTAAATAGGAGGCTTAAAGTGATGATGAGATTCGCGAAAGTTTTAATAATCGGGTTTTTCGTTTTAATCGCGTCCGCTTCTTTGTCTTTCTGTCAGGAGACGGCTATCGATTCGCTCGTGGATAAATATAATAAAGACACGGATATCCAGCGCGCGGCTGTTGTGCGGGAATATCTCGGCAAAAAGATAGCGGTTGCGGGAGTCGTCGATAATGTCAGCGATGAAAATACTTTCGATGTAGTCAACGACATCGGGGAGCGTTACTATAAAGTGGTAACGCAGGTGGCGAATACTCCGCAGGGCAATCCCTACAGAGCCGTTTTGATCTACAAAAATATAGATAGCGTCAAAAGCCTTAATAAAGGGCAGGATATTTCATTTAAGGGCAATATAATAAAAGTAGTCGACGAGAGATTGTATATATCTGTGTGGTTGTCCGCGGAAGAGTTGACCGCTCACGAAAAAGAGTTGTTCAAATAGCGGCTCGAATGGAGGTCGTATGGCAAGCGCGAGCAAAGTCTATTTTGTAAAAGTAAGCGAGTCCGATCCGGCAGAAAGCGTAAACGCCAAACTATCGGCTCTTATCGATTCCGGACACCTCTTCGATTTTATAAGAAAGTCGGATTCTACGGCGGTGAAGATGCATTTCGGCGAGGAAGGTAATATGGGACATGTGCGCGCCGAATACGCCGGTGTCGTATGCCGCAAGCTTTTAGATAAAGGCGCCGCGGCGTTTCTTGTGGATACGAATACCCTCTATCGCGGCCGCAGAACGAATTCCTCGGAACATATAAAGCTCGCCGCCGAGCACGGATTTACGAAAAAAACCTGTTCGGTCGATATCGTAGTGCCCGATGATACCAATGAAGAGAATGTCACGGAAGTCGCTATCGATGGAAAGTTTTTTAAAACGGCGAAAGTCGCGACGATATTCATGAAATCCGATTCGCTTGTAGGCATCGCCCATTTCAAAGGGCATGTCATGACCGGTTTTGGCGGCGCGCTTAAGAATATAGGCATGGGGTGCGCCTCGAGAGAGGGGAAGCTCGCCCAACATTCCGAGATAGCTCCGGTGCTTGACGTGAAAAGATGCAAAGCCTGCGGCGCTTGCATAAAAGCATGCCCGGCGAATGCCATATATTCGCAGGGTACGCGTGTAGTCATCGACTCATCGAAGTGCATCGGTTGTGCTACCTGTATCGCAGTGTGTGTGCATAACGCGATAGAAGTCGACTGGGAGTCCGGTGGGATGCAGTTGCAGGACAAGATGATCGAATACGCATCAGCAATCCTTCTGAATAAAAAAGGAAAACAGGGTTTTATCAATTTTGTGACAAAAATAACGAAAGAATGCGATTGCCTGGCGAAGGACGATCCCAGGATAGCTCCGGACATAGGCATATTCGCTTCACTCGATCCGGTAGCGGTGGATCAGGCCTCTTATGACGCGGTCTCAAATGCCTGCGGCAAGGATATTTTTAAGGTCGTCCATCCGGACAGGGACAGTTTAAGGCAGTTAAAACGGGCTGAGCAGATGGCCTTGGGCTCGCGCGATTATGAGCTGAAAAAATTGTGAAAAAGTTTCTTATAATTCTGTTTATCGTAATTCTTATTTTCCTGGGCGGGATAGCATATTTAAATCAGGCCATATTTCCTACAAAGATGAAAGCCGCTATCGTGGCGGGTATCGAAGACGCTACCGGCAAAAAAGTCCTTCTTGGTTCGGTTCGATTTGATCTCCTTAAAGGCCTGGTTCTCAAAGATCTGATAATCAGCGACGACCGGAACGCAATCGTAAACGTAAAAGAAGCCCGCGCATCATTCCTGATAATACCTCTTTTCAGCAGGCAAATTATCGTCTCGCGCCTTATCCTGGAATCGCCCGATATATTTGTCGAGCGCCGCAAAGACAGCTCCTTCAACATTATCGAACTCTTTCCCAAGGCCGGGCCTGCCGCCGGCGCAGGACTCAAAACATTTGTCCATAGAGTCAGCGTCAGGAACGGATCGGTAACTTTTCACGATCTCACGATGGAGCCGCTTTATACAAAAGATCTTAAAGTCGAAAAGGCCGAGATATATCTTCGCTTGCCTGCAAAAATAAAATTCAGCGCCATCTTTAGCATACCCACCGATCGGTCTTTTAAATGCGACATGACCGGCGAATATGCGTTAAGTTCCGGCTCACTCGATGCCGAGGCGAGGATAAAGGCCCTGGCCCCGGAAGAGTTTGCCGTATATTACAAAAATGCGGGTTTTTCCTTTCCTGAAGGCAGGATAGATGCGGACATCGGATTAAAATATAAGGACGGAGTTATTTTAGCGCAGACCGATGCCTCCGCGGCGAAGCTATCGATCCTGCAGGCCAAAACCTCGATAACGGTAACCGGTAGCGAACATTCAAACATCCGCTATGTTTTTACCGATAAAAAATTTGATTTTACCGGAAGCGCCAATATCGAAGATATGATGATAAACGGTGTGGATTACATCGAAAGCGTGGACAGCATAAAAGGGAGGGTTGCTTTTAGTAATCTGGGGATCTCCTCCGATAACATTACGGCCGTTGTTCTGGATATGCCGATAGAGGCGAAGATAAGCGTGAATGATCTAAAAGCGCCGGTAATTAAAATAGACGCTTCGTCCGATGTCGAGCTTTCCAATTTTCAGGGTGTATTAAAGGAGAGCTTCAGTATCGATATCCCGGCCGGGTTGGAGGGCGAAGGTAAACTGCATGTATCGATAGAATATCCTCTGGCAACTCCGGAAAAAACTCAGGTAAGCGGCTTTATCTATATGCTCAATGCCTCCGCGCGGATAAACGAAGAAGGCGGCGAGATCGACAACCTGACCGGAAAGTTTAATTTTTCCTCCAATCAACTGATCTGGGATGATATCGGCTTCCGGTATCGCGACACATATTATAAGTCATCGGGAGTCCTTACGAACTTTGACTCACCCGGGATCCAGTTGAAACTCTCGTCCGAGGATTTGTCTGTGGATGCCGTATTCGCGCTGAGAGACCGGGCGATCAACTTTTCGAAGCTTTCCGGCAAATATCTGAACTCTTCGATTTCCGCGGCGGGCGTCCTGTATACTTCGGATATGCCGTTGATGAACGTCGAAATGACAGGCAGGCTGAATGTCGATCTTGAGGATCTGAAGGGGCAGTTCAAAAAATCTCCGGAGAAATTCGAAAAGATCAAACCGAAAGGTGTTATACGAGCGGAGTTTAAATTAAAAGGCAATCTGAAAGATCTCAAAAAATGCGACATCGAAGCCGCTCTGTCGAGCGAGGAGCTTTCGCTATACGGATTGCATTTTACGAATTCGACCATGAATTATGCCCAGATGTCCGGAGAGGGGCAGATATTATTCATGCGCTCTTTCCTGTATGGTGGTTCCATGGCGGCTACCGGGAAGATCATGTGGCTTGGGAAGGATGTGCCTTATGGCCTCGATGTTAATATCGACGGCGTGCGCATAGAAAAATTCAAATCCGACACGGCGATGAAAGATAAGGATATAGCCGGCGCCGTAAAATTGCAGGCGCGGCTGAAGGGCCTGTTTGGTGATGTCGGAAAATTGTCCGGCAACGGCAGGATGGCCGTTACGGAAGGCAGGTTATGGCAGTTAAACCTGTTTCGCGGTATCGGCACCATGCTCTTTACGAGCGATTTCAGTAATATTATATTTAAGGAAGGCCGATGCGATTTTACCATAAGCGATAAAACAGTATATACCGATGAAATCATGCTGAAAAGCGATGTGTTGGATATTTACGGACCGATAACGATAGGGTTCGATAATTCCGTGAGCGCGGAGCTTAAGGCGGATTTTTCGGAAGATGCGCTCGAATCCGGAGCCCGCAAGAATATTGCCGCGGCTATCGGCCAGTACAGCATAATAGACCTGAGCGGCACCTTGAAGGAGCCGCAGTATAAGCTCAAAGCGGACGTTGCCAATATAATGGAAGACTTAGCCGATCGGTTTGCGCAGGAATAGAGAAGGTAGGCTGATCTTATGGCAGGTATGTTGTCATACGAGGTAGTCCATGCTATAATAAGCCATTATATAGTTCATTTGAAGTGAATAGTTTTATGGTGGATGTAGCTCAGCTTGGCTAGAGCACTTGACTGTGGCCACAATCCGTTCATTGACTTATTGCGGTGGTTAGTGTAGGGTATTAGTATGGTTGAGAAAAAGTGCTTGGTTTGTGGCAAGGGCATACTGATAAAGAATTACCACGCGAAAAAAGGGTGGGGAAAATACTGCTCCAAAAAATGCCAAGGCAATGCGCAATTTAATGGGCAGTGGCTTAAATGCAGTTATTGTGGTAAAAAAATTTACAGAACCCCAAAAGATTTCGAAAGGTCGAGGAGCAAAAAATATTTCTGTTCAGTAAGTTGTCATTGCTCCTGGGAGAATAAAAATAGACGTTGTGGCCCGAGTGCTCCAAATTGGATATCCGGCCAAGCGGCATACAGATCATTGCTTAAGAGGAGCGGTAGGAGAGAAGAGTGCCGAGCATGCGGCATTAAAGATAAACGGGTTTTGGCGGTGCATCATATCGACTCTGATCGGAAAAACAATAATCCGGAAAATTTGGAATGGCTGTGTAGGAACTGCCATTGCATAGTTCATTTAAAGTAGAAGTTTTCGTGGTGGCTATAGTGTAAAGGTTAGCACGACAGACTGTGGCTCTGTCCGCACGGGTTCGAATCCCGTTAGCCACCCCAGTATCTTCTGTCTCTATGTGGCACAATGAGTTAGGATAAGTCTCCGACGGAGAAATCTGTCGGAGACTTTTTATCTGGCGATGTCCCTAGGACTTAGGGCGTTTTTCCCGTCGGAGAATTTCGCGATATTTTAAAACAAGATCTCCGTCGGAGGAGAGAGTAATATTGCGAGAGAATTTGAAAGAAATTGGCCAATTCCTCTCTTAGTTTATGGGCGATAGTTTATGCTATATTCGCGCAATAACGCGCATATTTTTTGCGGCGATTCAGCCATAAACTAGAGGTGAGAACAATTTGGCCATAGAGAGGTTTAAGGTGTAGTAACATATTTTACTGTGACATGCTGTAACATATTACTATGACATAGAACATTAATTTATTTTCTTGACATTCGTTCTCAGAATGAGTACAATCGTTCTCAAAATGAGAACGACATGCTAAAAAATCTAATAGGTTCAAAAACCCGCCGAATAATACTTAAGGCATTTGTCGAATCGCCCGATGCCGAATACTACACCCGCCAACTGGCCGGTCTACACCATATATCGGTAGGCACGCTTCATAGAGAACTAACGGGGCTTAACTCTTCAGGAATTCTTAAGGCACGTAAAATCGGCAACATAAAACTGTTTTCCATCAATAAAGAAAATCCAATTTATGAGGAAATCAAAAACATCATTTATAAAACCGATGGCGTGATAAAATTATTAAAAGACATCATCCCCGGGATAAGGGGCATTGAAGTCGCTTTCATATATGGATCTTTCGCAAAAGGAGATGAAAGGCAGGATAGCGATGTTGACATGTTTTTGATAGGGAATGATATTGATGAGGGTGAATTAATACACGCGATAAATAAAGTAGAAAAAAAACTGTTTAAGGAAATTAATTATACGCAATACACGGAAAACGAATACAAAAAAGAAAAGAAAAAAAAGAATTCTTTTATCTTAGAAGTAACAAAGGGTAAAAAAACATTTATCAAAGGAGATGAAAATGACCTCTAATGGTTTCTTAAATGAATATATAGAAAAGAAGCTAATCAAAGCCGAAAAAATAGGAATCGACCAGATTGAAAAGATAATAAAGGCCGCGGAGAAAAATCTGAAAGTGGCGGAAAAATTGCTTTTGATAGACGAAGGGGTTGCCTATGAGACAGCTTATACTGCAATGCTTCATGCCGCCAGGGCATTTGTGTTTATTAAAGGCTATAGGCCAACGACAAATTTTCAGCATAAAACAGTCGTTAGCTTTACCGCCCATTTCATAGGAGATGATTATAAGGTTTTGATTGAGAAATTTGATTATATGCGCAAGAATCGCAACAAATTCATCTACGAGCCATGGAAATTCCATGTTTCTATGACCGACACAAAGGGCGCGTTAAAATCAGCTCGTGAATTCATTGATCTTATCAAAGAAGAGATTAAAAAGGAAAGTCCACAAGCCAATTTTAAATTTTAATCCGGCTAGGGAGATAGTGGATTGAAAGCAAAAACCAATAAAACATATAAAGAACCAGTTTTTTTATTTACTTCGAGTTCAATGCGGCAAGCTACCTGGGCGGGCTGGTATTCTGCCTTAGGTAATAAAAAACAAGCTGAAAGGTTTGTTCATTCTGCGCACAGTGAATGGCTAAAGGAATTAGGGGCAGGCAGAAAATATACATTTCTAGATAAATATAATAATGATATTTGGAAGCATATCCCAGACAAAAAATTAAAAATACTTATTGATAATCTGTTTTAAATCGCTTAAAGGAGAAATTAAAAAATCCAAGACCAATTCCATAAGATGTGTTGATAAGGGAGTTCAAATCCCGTAAAGGGTGGCGAGGAGACTTGAGACCTCTCTGAATTCAAATCTCTTCAGGGACCCCAGTAATATAACTCATTGTAGTGCAATGAGTTACGACAAGTCTCCGACGGAGAAAATCCGCCGGAGACTTTTTATGTAGCGCTGTGTCAAAGACTTAGGGCGTTGTTCCCGTCGGATATATTTAAAATATCTTATTGTGTTATCTCCGTCTGGGAAGAGAGGAATTTTAAGTGATAATTGTTGGAATATAGCTCAATCCCTCTCTTATGTAATGAAGTCTATATAATGCTATTTGTGACTTTATTTGCAAATAATTCATATCAAAATAGGGCATTAAATAGAGAGTTGTCCTTCCATGTTTAGAGAGGCTGGGGTGAAATCCACGAGGGGAAGCCTCTCTGACTAACCAACAAAGTCTGTAAACGGCCTATATGTTGGTTAGCTCCATCCCTTGACAATTGTTAACCAACAAGGTATACTAATTAGTAGTTTGTTGGTTAACTTCGGAGGGTATATGAGAGGCGTGATTAAAGGGGCTTTAGCTGAAGAATTAAATAACTCTTTGCGCATGAAGAAGGGGTATGAATCTGCGTTAAGAAAACTTCCTAAGGGTTGCCTGTCGATCAAGAAGATAAAAGGGCACGAGTATTATTACCTGGTCAGCCGGGAAAAGGGTCGGCTAAAATACGTCTATAAAGGCCAAGTACCGCAGGAGCAGATAAAAAAATATAAAGAGGCCAAAGAATATAGGGCTAAATATAGAAAATTATTGTCGCAGGTGAAAAAACAAATTAAATATCTAAGGAGTTCTTTGCGTGGAAAAGAAGCAATATGAGCTGTGCGTTGAAGTTCTCCATAGGCTGAATAAGGCAGGAGCCTTGAAAGATATTATTCTGGTAGGGAGTTGGTGCATACCATTCTATCAGAATTACTTTAAAGGTATAAAATATGCATTGTCTATAAGAACCAGGGATGTCGACTTCATGGTTCCCGGCCGTATTAATATAAAAACCAAGATTGATCTTGTTGAGTTATTGAAAGATCTTGGATTCGTGGTGGGTTTTCAGGGTAGGGAAGGCTATATTAGACTGGAGCACCCGGAGCTTGCCATCGAATTCTTAGTCCCTGAAAAGGGTCGTGGCTCAAATAAACCATTTCCTTTAAAAGAGCTGGGTATTAATGCTCAGCCTCTCAGATACTTAAATCTGCTTACTCAGGATATTATCCATGCAGAAGTTGATGGAATGAAAGTTTCTCTGCCGCATCCGGTGCTTTTTGCATTTCATAAGTTGATAATAGCCCAGCTGAGAAGAAACGCGGATAAAGCCGACAAGGACAATGAAGGTGCGATTAGGATTTTAAAGGCAGTGCTGGATAAAGGAGAATCAGCGATTATGAAAAGAACGTTTAATTCAATGCTCCCGAAGTGGCGAGAAAAAATCATCAAAAGCCTAAAAAAGATTGACGAGCCAGATATTTTACGATTTTTAGAGTAATGATAAGAACGGGAGCGGTGAGCGGAAAGAAAAACCCTATCTGAAATGCACTAGGTAGCCATTTCCGAAGAAATAAAACCATATTGAGCACAAAATTACACAGAGAGGGCTTCCCTCACCCGCTCTAAATCCTCTCACCGACGATAGTGTAAAATATTATGGACGCTTTTAATCGTCATTGCGAGGATGCGAAGCATCCTAAGCAATCTCAATAGTTCTTTGTAATGTAAATAAAAAAGGTATATCCTCACGGTTATTGTGAATGATAA